>NZ_BAABIY010000031.1:0-10013 GCF_039543025.1 Bartonella acomydis
ATTAAGAGATAAAAAAAACTTTGAAGGTTCATGACACAAATAAGGTTATAAAGTTTAGTGTTTTATAAGATTTTTAGATTGTCTATTGTGGTGTCTTATAACTTTTCACGAAGGGATGCCATTCATAACGTATAATAGGTCGACCGCTTTTGAAGTTATTGTCACTTGGTATTTGACGAATATAGTTACAATGGCATAAGACCTCTAAAACTTGCTTCACGGCTTGCTTGTCTTTTAAGCCCGTCCAACTTTTTTGATGAAGATCGCGTAAAGTAAAACCATCGGGTAAATGATCACAGCGTTCAACAATCAATTTTGCATGCTCAGCAGTTACTGTATCCCCGGCCGCATAAAAGACGTTTGGCATGACTTAACAGATAGTGTGACCAACGCAACGCTGTTGTAATGGCATAGAGCCCAATTTCAAAATGTTCTCTGTCTAAAAGTTCAAAAATCAATGCAAGGCTTGCTATGGTTTTTGGCATTTTCAAAACATGTGATTGTAAGCTTTCTGAAAGGTGATTGCCTTTATGGTTTTCTATTAAAGGAAAAACAAAAAAGAAATAACACTAACCATTTCAGATTTTCATAATGAAAGAAAATTTTTTAGTTTTTCTGTTAGTGATGAAAATGTAATTCAAAAAATAATGAATATGTTTTCAATTAATTTAAGAGATCCACAATTATATTTCGAATATGAATTTAACATATACAAAGATGATTTTAGACCTAGCTGCTTATTGCTATGAAGAATACAAACAGAACTAAGAAAATGAGAAATGAAGTTTTTTGATTGGATAGAGAGAGAAATAGGACGATTAATATTCAGCAGAGATATTTCACTTGACAGCTTTTCCCTTCAAAAAGATGATATACGAGAAATTTTCATTTAGCCATTACTTTCATTAGCAGAATTTATGCCGAGTTTTTTGTAGTATTACACATCCGATTTATTAAAGGGAACGATTTTATCACATGAAAAATCTATACCGATAGCTTTAGCTTGCATCTTTTCGTAGAGCTTGCGCATAACCATCATATTTTCTTTACGTACATCAATAATTGATTTTTCAATTGACGTTAAACGAGATTTATCTAAGTTTCCTAACCGTGCATAATGGGATGCTATTGCTTGGCGCGCTTCATCGTAAGGCAATCCACCTTTACGATTTTTGGGGAAACTGTAAACCTCATTTACTGTCTTATATTGCGCAGGATTACTAACAAGGATTACGTGCTTCTTAATAACATCTATTTCCATTAATGCTGTTTTAAGACTACTAATCATAGCCTTACTATTAGCATATCTTAGCAAATCGTTTTCTACAAGACTATGTTCCGTATCAATAAGTAACGACAAACCACTACTCTTTCCAACGTTACGAATATGATTACATAAATTATTCCGTACATTATGTAACTGTTTAACTAACAATGTATTATCAATATCTTGCACATAACCGTTTTCTTGTGACAATATCCAATCTAATTTTTCATATTCTTTAGAAATGATGACCTCCTATCACAACACCTTTATCTAACCAATCTGGTCCATATTCCTCATCAGCATTCTTTGTAAAAAATTTCATGTCACGAATAAATTGTGCTCCACGTCTATTTTTAAGAAACAAAAGTGTATGTGCCGGAAGTTCTGCCATTGCTAACCATTCCCACACAGTTTGGCTATCATTTGCTTTAGCTGCTGCTTCTGATTCAGCAATGTAGATACTATTCTGAGAAAAACCACCTGCTCGTAATTCTTCACGTTCAGCATCAGTCATATAACTTTTGGGTAATTTCTTTTGCATAGGAAATTCCTTTCTGTCGTCTGTCTTGAAATATTAATCTAATGGTTAAATCTGATCAATCAAATTTCCTATGAATTTCTCAATTTGTTGTTTGAAATGAAAATAAGATATCTGTTTTTATCCTTAATCATTTTGATTGTTTATATCAAAGAAAATTATCGTGTTTTCTGATATGATAAACTTATATTGTATTGACGATTTTTATTGAACATGAAAAAATTCTATGTTTATTCACGTGTTTCTCGTGATGGAGAAGATACAGAAAATCAAAAATTTGGATTGTTAGAATATGCTAACAAAAATGGTTTTACTCCATTCCATATTGAAAAAGAAACTATCAATAGAAAAAAGATTGGTGCAAACGTAAGCTTGATACTTTAATCGAAAGAACAGAGCAGGGGAATTGTTGTTGACCCTTAAAGTTTTCTCATATAGCGTTTTTTTAATGTTTTAGAAATTCTTAAAGCTGCTAGTGAACCTAACTTATAAGATATACCAATTTATTCAGGGATAGAAGCTAGGCAACCTATCATCATGGGCTGGACAACGGGCTAGTCCATAACGGCCATGCCAAACTCCACGCAAGGCATTTGTGTTGCCCCGAGCATTTATATAAGAAAACATATTTTTTATCCTATAACGTTGCGTCACAGGACGGATTCTGCTATCTTTAGGGTGATAAATTTGAGAAAGCCTTGTCCGTCCTTACGTGACAAGGTTTTTTTTATGCCGCGTCACTTTGACGTTGCTGTTTAGCTTGCTCAATGACATTGATAAGATCCGATTGTAACCAACGGGATAAAAAACCAAATTTTAAAGGTTTTGGAAGAGAGCCATTGGTCACATGACGTCGGAAAGTTGAAACACTCATATGAAGTAGTTTTGCACTTTCACGGTCTGTTAAAAGAACATCATTTTCTGTCATTATAATTTCCTTTCAAAAGTAAAAAAATGAGAACAAATCATGCCCATTTATTAAACACATTTTGGTTCATTTTTTAAGGTATTTTATTCATAGAAAACAGTATTTTATCATACATTTTCTGATGTGATAATTTATGAGTCTTATTGAGATGATATGAGAGAAGAGAGAGAAAAAGTTATCCACAGATCATGGGGTTATGCACCCCATATCTTAAGATTGACCTGTCACATAAGCGGCCCATTTATCCATATAGACACGGCGTTGTTCTAAATAATCAGTACGACGATAGGCACGCTCTACTTGCCCTCCTACTGTATGAGCTAAAATGGTTTCAGCGACTTCATAGGGGGCATCGGTTGTTTCAGCAAGCCAATCGCGTAAACTAGAACGAAATCCATGGGGGCAGGCTTCAAGTTTATTATCTCTCATATATTGAGCCATACACTTAGCAGCAAGGGGACCTCGACCAGTTGCAGAAAAAAAGAAATCATTGCGAGAAAGCAAGCGCGCTTGTTTTAAAATTTCTAATGCCTCTGTTGATAAGGGGACGCGAAATTCTGTTGTAGCATCACGCTTTCCTTTCATATTCTCAGCGGGAATTGTCCATATATCCCCCTCAACTTGATCTTTATGAATATGGCGTATAGGATTTGTGCGAACGCCTGTCAGAATAAGCAAACGCAAAGCCAGTTGTGTTAGGGTTGATGCTTCGCAAAGCGTTTGATAAAAAGCAGGAACATCTTTCCAATTCATTGCTGGAAAATTTTGTGCTTTATGGCGTTGTTTTCCTAAGAGAGCACGTGCTTTTGTTGTTGCTTGTAAATCAACATCCAATCCTAAGGCAGCCGCATGTTTAAGACAAAGATTGAGACGGATAAGTGCTTTTTCTGCTGTTGTAGCTTTTGTATGCCAAATAGGAGCAAGAACATTGCGTATTTCTGTTTGTGTAATTTCTGAAACGGGCAAGCAGCCTAATTTAGGGAGAATATGAAGTTTTAAGGGTAAAAACCACTTCCCATCTTTTCCATCCCCTTTTAATTCAGCTTTACGACTTTCAAAAGCATCTAAAGCAATATCTTTTAAATAATGAAGATTGCTTATCGCCTCACGCTTTTGTTTATCGCGTTCTTTAATGGGGTCACGACCTTCACGTAAAACAGAACGCCATTTGTTTACAGTTTCACGGGCTTGTTTTAAAGAAACATCTCTTAAAGCACCTAAGCCCATTTCACGACGGCGCCCGTGAATGGTATAACGATAAATCCATTGAGCACCTCCATCTTTACGCTTATGGAGTAACAAGCCGGCACCATCATTATATTTGCCAGCCCCCAATGTTGCGACAGACCTTGCATTAAGACGATTCATAAGAACCATTTTTAGTCCTTTCTTATACAAATTTGATCCACACACTCATCCCGCTTTTGATGTGCAAATGAGTGGTTTTGATTGATTCAAGATAAGCAAGTTTGAAATAAGGGAATCTTACGTTATTCGGGACTCTCATTCAATATGAATAACGCTAGATTATCATTATAAATCAATGCCTTGCCTAAGGTTGGGGAAGCTTCGATTAAGTCGAATGATGGTCGTATAGCCTTTCAATTTTGTGGTCTGGATCGCAATATAGCCAGCATCAAATCGATGGGGCGTATTTTGCTCTGTTGGGTCGATGAGGCAGAGCCGGTAACAGAGACAGCTTGGCAGACGCTTATACCAACATTGCGTGAAGAGGGAGAGGGTTGGCGTGCAGAGTTATGGGTGACGTGGAATCCATTACGGGATAATGCGCCGGTTGAGAAGCGCTTTCGCTTTTCGGATAATAAGGCCATTAAACGTGTTGAGATCAATTGGTCAGACAATCCGAAGTTTCCCAAGATCTTGAATGAAGCGCGGCTTGATGATCTTAGAAACCGTCCAGAAACCTATAAGCATATTTGGGAAGGGGCTTATCTAACAGCGGTTCAAGGTGCTTATTTCCAAAAGGAAATGTTGGCAGCTGAGCAAGAGGGGCGGATAGGGCGTGTTGCACGTGATCCTTTAATGCAGATACGTGCCTTTTGGGATATTGGGGGGACGGGCGCCAAGGCAGATGCAACGGCGATTTGGATAGCTCAGTTTATTGGACGAGAGATTAGAGTGCTTGATTATTACGAGGCACAAGGACAGCCGTTATCAGAGCACATAGGCTGGTTACGTGACAATGGTTATGAGAAGGCACTGATGGTTTTACCCCATGACGGAGCGACCAGAGACCGTGTGCATAATGTGAGTTTTGAGAGTGCTTTAAACGATGCGGGTTTTGAAACGCAGGTCATTCCTAATCAAGGAGCCGGTGCTGTCAAAATGCGGATAGAGGCAGTGCGACGTATATTGCCCTCTGTTTGGTTCAACGAAGAGACCACAGTATACCTAAAAAACTAATAAAGTCAATATGTTGAGTGAAATTATTTTATATGAATCCACTTAAGAATCCACACTTTTATGCATGATTCATTTGACCATTTTTTATATAGGATTGTCACGTATGAATAGAGCATAAAAAGCAAATCATGATGTAAATATTATAACGCATGTGTGCATTCAAATAAAATGAAAAGCAGTTATCATTTATAACAGTTCATAAATTTTATGATACGTTTTTTATCACTCAAAAATCGCATTGAAGTTAGTAATATAGACTTTTTTAATTTCGCTAAATTTTTAGCGAAACTATTATAAGCTTATAAGTTTAATTTATAAAATTGCATAAAAAGATTCAAAGACAAAATCGTTTTTAAAGCGCTTTCTAAAAATTTAGAAAACGATAGGCAGGCATTATACAGATCCTATCATCACAACAGATATGAAATTCAAAACATTATATCTTATGAAATCAAAAGCCTTTTTATGACGTATGCAAGCAAGCTATTAAAAAACGTTTTAAAAGTTATAGCTTAAAAATACGAAGCCAAATGAGATCTCCTCAAATTTGAGGGCACCTATTTAGACAAAGATAAGCAAGCAAAGTTGAAAACTATTGTAACATCATAAAGGCATGGGGTTTTACTAAATTTGGAGTCAAAAGCGACATTGTTAAAAGAATGCTCTATTCTAAAGATAACGAACTCAAATTTGAGCTGGTTAATTTTTAAAGAAATTATGTTTTAATGAAAAGTAAAAATACGCTTATAAGGATTTCTTTAAGTGAATGTATAAACGTTTGAAACTGATGTTTTATAACAGTTATCATTTGCTTTTAAAAACGTTTCATTTACGAAAAAACGAAGATCTAGATTTCACAGCATAGCCAATCTTAAAAGCCTTAGATTTGATAAAAGCGTTTTGATTTGTTTGATAGGTTTTGATTTTAGAATGTCAGTTATTTCAATTCACTCAACTCAATTTCGAGGTCAGTATTTTAAAACGTTTTAAGAGGCGTTTTGATTGTGTGCTTTGTTTCAAATGAATCTCTTTAAAGAAAAGGGCATTATGATTGATACACTGATAGCAGAAAAAAGCGCTTATAGTTTCTCTCATTCAAATGAATGCTATCAAGATCATACCCATCATTTACGGTTCTTTTGATAAGTTTTCATAAAAACAAGAGAGCACTTGCAATATGATACGTTTTGTATATAGGCATTCATTACTCCATTGTGGATGATTCATTATTATAAAGCCGCGTCATATCAATTGGCACGGCTTTCTTTTTGAATTCTTTCTTTTATAATACGTTTTAAACAATATATCTTATGATGCTTTTATAGCTATAAAGAAGGCACCCCCCACGCCTATTATTTGTTTTATTTCTCAATCTTTACAACCTCATCGCTTTTATAGACCTCATAATTATCGGGAACCAATTTTATTTTACTTTGTGTATCTATTTTTGCGCGACCATAGGCACGACCCCAGACTTTGACATAACCAGAGATTTTTGCATTCCCATAAACAGAGCCATAAACCGCGGCACGACCACTCACAATCGCGTTGCCATAAACCTTACCATAAATCTTTGCAAAGCCTTTGATTGCAGCTTGTCCATAAATTTTTGCACTGCTGTAAATACAAGCAGACCCAGAAACCTTTGAATGACCATAGATCCTTGCATGATCATAAACAAAAGCATCATGAGAAACCCGCGCATGATTATAAATATGGGAATTGCTATAAATGCGGGCGCAACCACTCACATGAGCTTTGCCATAAACATTGCCAGCGACATGAGCACTGTCATAGACACAAGCATGATCATAAATTTTCGCATATCGAGTGATTACAGCCTTGCCATAAACCTCAGCATTGCCATAGACACGCCCCCGCACTTGAGAAGAATGCCTTACTTTAGCATGATCAGTAACATGAGCATAGCCATAGACAAGAGCCTCATCATATACCCAGCAATTGCCATAGTGTGATAAGTTGCTTTCATTTTCGATATAGCCCCCCAGATCACCAGCCTTGACATCATCAAAATCTTTTAAAGCCCGAATGCGATAAAGGTTTGTAATTTGTTTTGTTAATCTATCTTTAATTTGTTTTTTTTGATTGGTTAATTCATATTTTTTGCACATAAGGATACCCTCACAATCTAATGTGATAAACGTTTGCTAAAATTTGGAATGGAAAATTTAAAAAGGGGACGCCCCCGCAACGCCCGCATGTTTATTTATTGCTGCTTTATTATGGGCCGACACATCACAAAAGAGATTTCACCATAAGAGAAAGGCGTTCTGTATAAACATTCTCTCTTGTATCACCAAAAGCATTTTTAGTGACAATAGCCATGCCATAAGCACAAGCATTTTCATAAATATGCACATGACTGATAATTTTTGCACTGTCAAAAACCTGTGCATTATCATAAACATGAGCATGAGCAAAAACCTTGACAAAATCATAAACCTTAGCATTGCCATAGACATAGCCACCAACACCAGCATTGCCATAAACCCGCGCATTATCATAAACACGACCAGTTTTTACAACATAAGCATTATCACCAACCCAGCAATTACCATCATGAGAGAGATTGTTTTCATTCTCAATAAAGCCCCCGAGGTCCCCCGCCTTAACATCAGCAAAGTCTTTTAATGCTTTAATACGGTAAAGAATTTGGTTATCGAATACACGTGTCTCATTTGTGAGTGCAAACTTCTTTTGCATGGCACAATTCCTTTATAAAGAGATTTAAATTTTTAAATGAAATGTTTAAAGAGGGGCGCCCCGCCGCGCCCGTGCTTATTTAAGCAGCATCTTTTAGAGACTGATCGTTATAGACAATTTCTTTGCTACAGACTTCAATATTATTGCGAACCCAAGTGTCGCCTTTAATGACCGCATTGCGAAAAATCTTTACATTTGCAAAAATACAAGCATATCCAGAGATTTTCGCATTGCCATAAATTTTTGTATCATTAAAGACACAAGCGTAATAATGAACGCGCGCATTTTCAAAAATATGAGCATCGGGATAAATACGTGCAAAACCATAAACCTCAGCATTGCCATAAACATGACCAGCCACCACAGCCTTGCCATAAACACGGGCGTTTTCATAAATGCAAGCAACATTGTTTACATGAGCATAACCACTTACAACGGCATTATCGAAAACCCGTGCATTGCTATAAACTTTTGCTTTACCCCCAACCCAGCAATTGCCATCATGTGATAAGTTGCTTTCACCTTGTATAAAACCACCTAAATCCCCTTTTTTAACATCTCCAAAATCTCTTAAAGCTCTAATTCTATAAAGTGTTTTAAAGCCAACCTCTATTGTTTCTCCTGTAAATTCATATTTTTTTGCAGGCTCTTGTTTGTTATTAGAAATAACGGGGGTGTTTTTTGAGATATTTGTCATATTTAAAACCTTGATGTTAATATTGTTTCTATTGACTCTCTATAAGAGAGCCGGGCGCTAGCAACACATTGATTTTTATATATAATTTACTGTTTTGCATATTGAACTAAAACCCCGAATATAGTAAGATTTTCTTATTCTAAACCCTCTCAGATTGAATCAATTCATATCACTTGCTTGCACGTCACAAGCGGGGCTGGTGTGTGGGTAAAATTTATACAAGAAAGGACTAAAATGGCTCTTATGAACTGTCTTAATGCAAGATCTGTCGCAACATTGGGGGCTGGCAAATATAATGATGGCGCCGGCTTGCTTCTTCATAAGCGTAAAGATGGAGGTGCTCAATGGCTTTATCGTTATACCATTCATGGTCGGCGCCGTGAAATGGGATTAGGTGCTTTAAGACATGTTTCTTTAAAAAAAGCACGTGAATTGGCAAACCAATGGCGTTCTGTTTTGCATGAGGGTCGTGACCCTATTAAAGAACGTGATAAACAAAAGCGTGAAGCAATAAGCAATCTCCATTATTTAAAAGATATCGCTTTGGATACTTTTGAAAGCCGTAAAGCTGAATTAAAAGATGATGGCAAGGCTGGAGATTGGTTTTTACCTTTACGGCTTTATATTCTCCCTAAATTAGGTTGCCTACCCGTTTCTGAGATTACACAAACTGAGATACGCAATATTCTTACTCCCATTTGGCATACAAAAGCTGCAACAGCAGAGAAAGCATTAAATCGCCTTAATATTTGTTTCAAACATGCGGCTGCATTAGGTTTGGATATTGATTTACAAGCAACCGAAAAAGCACGCGCTCTTTTAGGCAAACAACTCCATAAAACGCAAAATATACCAGCCATGAATTGGAAAGATGTTCCTGCCTTTTATCAGTCACTCTGCAAAACAACAACCATGACACAACTGGCTTTGCGTTTGCTTATTCTTACAGGCGTTCGTACGCGCCCTTTACGTTATATCCATAAAGATCAAGTTGATGGCGATATATGGACAATCCCTGCTGAAAATATGAAAGGAAAGCGTGATACAACAAAAGAATTTCGTGTACCCCTATCATCAGAGGCATTAGACATTTTAAAACAAGCGCGTCTGCTTTCTCGTAATGATTTCTTTTTTTCTGCAACTGGTCGAGGTCCTCTCGGTGAGAATAATATGTCACAATACATGCAACAAACTGGAGTAAAAGCATGTCCCCATGGATTTCGTTCTAGTTTACGCGATTGGCTTGCTGAAACAACCGATGCCCCTTATGAGGTCGCTGAAACCATTTTAGCTCATACGGTCGGCGGTAAAGTAGAGCGTGCCTATCGTCGTACTGATTATTTAGAACAGCGTCGTGTTTATATGGATAAATGGGCGGCTTATGTCACTGGTCAATCTTAAGATATGGGGTGCATAACCCCATGATCTGTGGATA
>NZ_BAABIY010000032.1:0-3764 GCF_039543025.1 Bartonella acomydis
AAGCGAAGATAATCCAAAACATCTGGTTATTTGTGTGAGGATAGAAACCGGTCTGTCTCTGCTGTCTGGGTTGTTATCAGAGCCCGTGAATGTATGGGCGTCTCTTTCCACCAGTGGCATGATGCGTGTGAATTTACCCCATACAAAAGGACGTTTGACAATCGCTATGGATGGGGATGATGCGGGTCGTAAAGCAGGTTTTACCTTAGCTGCGCGTGCTTATAGCCAAGACTTTGAGGTCTTTATCATGCAAGCTCCAAAAGGAATGGACTTTAATAACGTATTACTTTCTCAAAAGAGGGAACTATGAAAGAGTGTAATTTACAAAACAACAATGAAAATACCCCCGTCAATGATAATGCCTCTTTAAATGATAATGCTTGTTTAAAAGCCATTCCTTATGAAGTCGCCTTGCAACAAAATGGCTGGGGGGGAATTAAAACCGATTGATACGGCTCTTTTACCCGTCGAACCTTTTAATCCATTACAGCTCCCAATCCCATTCATGGACTATATTTATGACGTTTCAGAGCGTCAACAAGCCCCTCTCGATTTTATTGCTGTTTCTGCTCTGTGTGGTTTGGCGGCTGTCATTGGAAATGGCGTGCGGGTTGCTCCAAAACAACATGATGATTGGACAATTGTTCCTAATCTTTGGAGAGCTCTTATTGGACAATCGTCAACATATAAAACACCAGCAATGAAAGCCGCTTTAGCTCCTCTCTATGCCTTTCAAGAGGAATGGTATCAAGAATGGGTAAAGCAGAAAAAAAACCAAGAAACAAAAGATATTCTGATTGAATTAGACAAAAGAGAAAAGAAAAAACAAGCCTATAAAGCACTCAAAGATCAAGACGAGGAACAAGCCTTTGCTCTTCTTTCTCAAGCTCTTAAACACAAAGAAACTGATGATGATGAAACTTTTGTCAAACGACGTCTTATTGTCAATGATGTCACGGTCGAAAAGCTTGGGGAATTGTTAAAAGAAAACCCCCGTGGTCTGTTGTTGGTTCGTGATGAATTGTCTGGTTTTTTAACCAATTTAGAGAGAAAGGAATATCAAATAGACCGTTCTTTCTATTTAACAGCTTTCAATGGAGATGATCAATTTACCTATGACCGTATAGAGCGTGGAACCATTTTTATTCCCCATGTAACTTTATCAATGATTGGAGGCATTCAACCTTCACGAATTANCCGTGGAATAAACGATGACGGTTTATTACAACGGTTTCAAATGCTGGTGTGGCCCGATGAAAATCAAGAGTGGAAATTGGTTGATAGACCACCCAATCAAGAGGGTTGGCAAAAGTATGAAAGCGTTTTTCGCTCTTTTCGTGATAAACGATTAGGTTCTCCGGAACAGCCGCTGATCATGCGTTTTATACCAAAAGCACAAGAGAAATTTTATGAATGGCTAGAAAATTTTCATAGAGAGGCAAAAAGTGGTCATTTCTTCGAAAGCTTACAATCGCATGTTTTAAAAATGCCAAAGACCATAGCAAGTCTTGCGTTGATTTTTGAACTTCTTGATAGTGGGCGTTTTGAAATTGGACTCTATGCCATCACAACAGCATTGCGTTGGGAAAAATACCTGATAAGTCACGCAAAACGTCTTTATGCGGCGGGGGATAGATTAACAGCAGAGCGTGCAAAATTGATTGTCGAACGCTGTGATTGTTTACCCGATGTTTTTACGGCAAGGGATATCTATAGACGATGTTGGAGTTCTTTAAAAGATAAAGAAGCTGTGAAGCAAGCTTTAGAGCTTTTATGCCGTTGTAACTATATTCGTGAATTTCCTACAGAGGGGAATGAATTAGGTAGGCGTCCGGATAGACGTTATGAATGGAATCCTTTGGTCAAAAGCAACAGCATAAAACAATAAAGAAACCTCTTTTGAAGTCTTAAAAAAATCACGCAAAATTCTTTTTATAACATTCTCATCAAGTCGCTTTTCTCCAAAAGCAAATGATCTGAATGGCTTTGTAAAAGGAGTTTTGTCAGTTTTGTCAGTTAACTCTAGCCCCTATAGCATTTTTTTTAAATGGTAAAAAAATAAAATCAATATATTTCAATATGTTAGTATTTTAATGATACAACCTATATCGACAATACAACCATAAATTCAACTCATAATATATATTTGTCAGTTATCTGTCAGTAAATTGAACTGACACAAATGCCCTTTTCAATGATTCATAAAACGCTTCAAAATAATCATTATGATATTTTAAAAGAACCCATTGCACTTGTCTTGAATGATATGTGAAATAAATAGCAGATTTCACTATTTTACTGATCTAACCATGGGGTCATAGGCTGTGGATAAAGTGCCTTTTAAAACCCCTTTTGAAAAAATTTATCGGCTTTTTAGCATTTTTCTGCATTTTTTTCTCAATTCGTTCAAAATAGATTTAATAAGCTTCATTTCGATTCTTTTGAAGAGAATTAATCCTCTCATTCCAAAATGGAGTTCTGTTGTAATATGCTGCAATCTGTTAAGTCTGATAATGAACAAATCACGCTACGCTCTCTGTTGGAAGATTATCGCGATCAAGCAACTTCAAAAGCTCAACAGGGGAAAATTTTCGAAGATTTTGTTAGCAAATATCTTATGCATGACCCTCTCCATTATGGACGCTATGAAACGGTTGAAAGCTATTATAAATGGGCTAAAGAGCGTGACGATTGGAATAAAAATGATATCGGTATTGATCTGGTTGCCAAGCTTCGCAATCAAGAGGGCTATGTGGCTATTCAATGTAAGTTTTATAAAGCAGATCATCAGATCAGTAAAAAGGATATTGATAGCTTTATCGCTGCCTCTGGGAAAGAGATCTTTAAATATCGTCTTCTTGTTGATAGCACTGAAAGTGAATTAAGTGACAATGTGAATGCCATGATTAAAGGGCAAGCGATACCCGTTTATCGTATTGACCTTCGTCATATGGAAAACAGTCGTATAGATTGGCAAATATTTGCAACAAAACAAGAAGTTGTTCTGAAAGTTACAAAAGAACCTCGTCCCCATCAGAAAGAAGCTCTTGAGAAAGTCTGTGAAGGTTTAAAAGAAGCAGACCGTGGCAAGCTGATTATGGCATGTGGTACAGGCAAGACTTTTACAAGCCAGAAAATAGCAGAAACTCTCGCTGGAAAAGGCAAGCGTGTGTTGTTTTTGGTCCCTTCTCTTGCTTTAGTCTCACAAACAATCCGTGAATGGACACTGGACACACAAATTCCCTTGCGTTCCTTTGCGGTATGTTCAGATACAAAAGTAGGCAAGCGTCGTAAAAACCAAGATGACATTGTTGGCATGGAAACATCAGATCTTGTGCTGCCTGCTACAACAGATGCAAAAACCCTTGCCAAAGAAGCTTGTGAAAGCTTCGCAGAGGCAATGACGGTTATCTTTTCCACCTATCATTCCATTCAAGTGATTTCCGATGCTCAAAAGGAATATGGTTTATCCGAATTTGATCTGATCATTTGTGATGAAGCTCATAGAACCACTGGAAATTCATTAGGATCTGATGACAATGAATCTGAGTTTGTCAAAGTTCATGATAACAGCATTATTCGAGGCAAAAAACGTCTGTATATGACAGCAACACCTCGTATCTTTAGTGAGACTGCTAAAAGACGGGCTGATGAGATTAATGCCGTTCTGGCGTCCATGGATGATGAAGCGCTTTTTGGAAAACAACTCCATCATTATAGCTTCGCTGAAGCTGTCGAGAATGAACTTTTAACCCCTTACAAGA
>NZ_BAABIY010000033.1:0-3770 GCF_039543025.1 Bartonella acomydis
TATACCCCCCGAGATCACCTTTTTTGACATCATCAAAATCTCTTAAAGCTCTAATTCGCGTTAAGAAATGACCATCTACATAGTCACCATCATTAATAAATTCATATTTTTTTGCAGGCTCTTGTTTGTTAGCAGGTACAGTTTTATTTGAAATGTTAGAGATAACGGGGGTGTTTTTTACTGTAGTATTCATACTAATATGTCCTAATCAAGAGTTTTGAAATTGACACCCTATAAGGGTGCCGGGCGTTCAAAACACGGTGATTAGTCCGTTGCTACGCTTTTCCCATAAGGGTATTGTATAGCGTAACTACACCCGACAAAAATATCATATATGCTAATCATAGCATAAAAGATAGCCAGTTTTTAAAAGCTTTGGAAAGATTGTTTCGTAATCTATCCGCTAATCACAAAGTGTTTTGATCACTTGATTATTTATATAACAAAATACGTATTTATTGTCAATCAACATTTTATCTTTTTTGATATTTTTTATCATTTTTTTAAATTCATTGTGTATATATATTTATCACATGCTTATAAGACACTTCTTTTGTATTATATGCTTTTAAAGCTATATTATGGGCTTTCTTAAACGATTGCGTGATTTTTTGAATCTATACATTTATAATATTTAAAAACGCTCTCATCATGCGTATTTTTAGCTTTATAACCTATCATGTTTTTTACTAAATGGTTTTTAAGATTTCTGTTAATTTCTTTCTAATACAATTTGCAACTTAACAGCCTTTTATAGGAACTGTCTTTATAACCACCGCATCATTTTCATAAGAGAAAGGATAATTGTGATTTATTGTTTCTTATGAAAACATTAAAGAGAGATTGATCATTATAGAGATGAGCAAAATCCCTTTTAATAGACTTTTGTCATTTTTGTCAGTTCTTTCTAGACCCTATATTATTTTTTTTGAATGAGAGAAAATTAAAAACAATATATTTCAATATGTTAGTATTTTAATGATACAACCTATATCGACAATATAACCATAAATTCAACTAATAATATATATTTGTCAGTTATGTGTCAGTAAATTGAACTGACAAAAGTAATCATTTTAGCTAGTGCTTTAAACACGTCTAAAAAACATGTGATCTTTTAAAACCTTCAAAAAACAGTTTATAATGATAAAAATGCTATCAAGATCATTATGGTTATGAGTTTTGAGTATTTTGAAGATTTTGAGGGTTCTTTTTACGCCCCCTTATATATTTTTTTTCAATCAAAAAAATAAAAGTTATTATATTTCAATATATTACAATTTTAATGATACAACCTATATCAACAACACAACCTTAAAAACAACTCATAATATATTTTTGAAGGTATTTTGAGGGTTTGAGAAACCTTCAAAACCTATAAGCAAATGAAAAGAATAAAGCTATCATTTGAGATTACGGTATAATCTCTTAAAGGCAATCCAAATGACAGTGTTTAAAAGTGCAAATGATTTCTTTTTAGAATAACGCATAATAAATTATTCCTTTTAAGATAATAGGTAATCAGCTTAATAAAAGAGGTATAGCTATATTCTATACCCCTTATGAGTTTTAAGGTCTTATAAGCTATTCAGTTTCTCTAATTTCTAATTTTGGTAAGTTTTTCACGATTTTCATTGTCTCTAAACTTACGGTAATAACCCTTTGAAACAACTCTAGAGGGTAGGCAGGGTTACCAACGGTTTCAACAGCATAGCGATTAGCATCATTCACAATACCACTTTTTTTATCAGTCTTAACGCATTGACGCCCCATAACCCATTCAAGAGCCGGCTTGCCATTCACGATATATTCATAAGCTTCGAGAGGGATATCTGTCATCGTGATATTGCTGTTATATATAACCGTCGATTTATCCTTTTCCTTACTATTTCCAAAGAATTTCATTTCTTTAACATAATAGAATTCTTTAGGATTAGGAATATCAGTCTGTTTTGGATTGCCTTTTTTAAATGTGACTGGGTAAGGTTCTACATCTTCATAATTCACGTGCAAATGCCCTAATTTACGCCCTGCTGTAACAAACTTCCAAAAGTCATCAGCACTCTTTACACAAGGGATACGAGGCAATTCTTTAGAGAGGTTATCAGCATAACGAGCACGATAATCTTCTGAATATAAAAGACCATAAACATAATAGAATAGATCATCTTTTGTTATGGTTTCATTAGGATAAGCGGCTTTAAAATGTGCTAATCCTTCATCAGTGATGGCATCATGCCTCTGTAAACCAGCATTTTTACTCTCTTCTTGAGAATTTGAAAATAAATGGGATTGTTTCTCACTTTTACTTTTTGAAACCATAGTGTCTTCGTAAATATAGCGTGGAAAGCATTGACTAGCAGCCATCGCATTAACATCAGGTAAATCTTTAATCATTAGGGCAGAAAAACCATTTACTCCTATACCTGTAATTTGAATGCCTTTATTTTCAATGGTTTGCTCCATAGGAAATATCCTCAGCATTTGATAAGTTCTTTCATTAAAAATACGATTGTAGTAGAGCCACTGTTGTGTAAAAGGACGATATAAACTTTGCGTAAGGCATGTAAACTCAAATTCAAAAATCTTTCCTCTTACCAATTCTTCTTTCAGACTACTACTCCAACTTATCTTTCTCTCATTTGTATCGACAAAATCATTTACAGAATTTGCACGAATTTTACGGTCAGCATGTGGATAGGCTTTATTAAAACGTTTCACTTCGCTGTTATAAAAGGCAATCATGTTACTCATGTTTTCAGTTAAAGCTTCACGACTTGAATTATATGTCCAAACGTCACGATTAGTTTTTAAACCACAAGAATGAATCTCAAAAAGCTTTTTATCATGCCCTTTTTTAACACCTAGAGCTAGGAATGTTTTGAAACTCTCATCACGTTGTCCAAGCCAATCACCATGTTCATCTGGTGTAATCATTTGCCAAGCATTTTCACGTGTAATGCCTTCAATACTACCAAAGTACTCAAGAGCTGTAAGCTTTTCTTTTGTCGTGAGATTATTACCAATATCATGATAGTAAATTTTACAATCTCCAGAAACATTGGGATTTTTGATAAATAGCGTTACAGCAATACCCGTCATGCTACCATTACCAAAAATATTTTCTCCTTCTTGAGCTTTCCCATTGCTTAAGATATTTTTGCGAATATCCCCCCGCAAATTAAGCACATAAATGCTCGTAAACTCTTTGGCTAAAGATTTTCGTAAACTATCCATTGTTGGCTTTTCTATATAACCAGAACCAGAAACAAAGCCAATTACCCCTGCATCACCAATACGGTCACTAGCCCAGCGAATAGCGCGGATATAACTGTCATAAAGTCTATTAATATTATTTGCTCTAGACTGAGCAGCATAAGTTTCACGGATACGGTCATCTAATATGGGATAAGGAGTGTTTTTTGCATTATCGTTTTCGTTTTTTTGTCCTACGGAATAAGGGGGATTGCCAAAAATGACCTCGATATTCAGATTTTTCTGGTGTTTTAAATATTCACTGTTTTCTTTAAATAATTTTTGTAACAGGTTTTTCTCTTCAAGCATCTGAAACGTGTCAACCAAACCAATATGCTTGAATGGGATATAATTCCCTTTCATAAGACCATGATAGGTTGCTTCGATATTAATCGCTGCTATGTAATAAGCGAGCAAGACAATCTCATTAGCATGGATATCGTAACGGTATTTATACTCCATATCCTCTGGTTTTATAAGATTTGATTGTAATAGCCGCGTAATAAAGGTTCCTG
>NZ_BAABIY010000034.1:0-1934 GCF_039543025.1 Bartonella acomydis
TCTTGATCATCATTCTTTTGAATTGAGTAAGACAAAGAAAACAACCGCTTTTGATAACTAAGTTATAACTGTTATAAAAGACGTTTTAAACATTCATTTAGAAGCGTATTTTCACTTTTCATTAAAATCTTATTTCTTTAAAAATCAATCGGTCCATATCTAAGCTCGTTATCTTTAAAATAGAGCTTTCTTTAAACAGCATTATTTTACTAAAAATTTAGTAAAACCCTATACGTTTAGATTTTACAATGGTTTTGAATTTTGTTTGCTTATCTTAAAGAGCTGCCCCCAATTTTGGGGTGAGTGCTTTTAAACGATAACTTTTAAAACGTTTATTGACAGCTTACTATATCCTTAAAAAGGCTTTTGATTTCATAAGACATAACGTTGTGAATTTCATATCTGGTGTGATGATAGTATCTGTATAATTGTCTGCCTATTATTTACTAAATTTTTAGTAAGCGTTTTAAAAACTATTTCGTCTTTAAATCCTTTTATGTAATCTTTAAAGAACTCAATCTATAAGCTTATAACAGTTTCAAACGATTACCCTCTAATAGGTAATAAAATATTGCTATAAGAGATATAGATTTTTGCTTCCCAATTTTGGGAAACAAAAATTTTGGTCTTTATACGATTACAAACCAATCATTAAAACAAGATGTGATCTTTAAACGTATGTTATCGATAATTCCAAACGACTAAATTTTAAAACAATGCGATTTGTGAATGATAAAAACGTATCATAAAATTTATGAACTGTTATGAATGATAGCTGCTTTTCATTTTATTTGAATGTTTACATGCTTTATAATATTTACATCATGATTTGCTTTTTATGCTCTATTCATACGTGACAATCCTATATAAAAAATGGTCAAATTAAACATGCATAAAAGTGTGGATTCTTAACTGGATTCATATAAAATAACTGAACTCAACATATTGACTTTATTGTGTTTTTATTTATAATACCTCCCCAACCTTATAATAATCCTTTAAAAAGTCATGGGCTTCAATAGCGCGCTTAATCTCCTCTAAGGAACTTTCTGCCAACGAATTTTGAAACTGACGCGCACAAAGAATAGTCCCTGATATTCCTCCCATACCAAATTGATAGCCTTTTAAAGCCGCCATCAAGGCAAAGGATCTTGTCTTACCGGACCCCCGTCCACCCCAAGCTGCCCGCACCAAAGCATCACCTGCAAAAATCGGTATAAGCTTTGGTACAATCTTAATCTGTCTTGTCTTCATTCATTAAAGGAGCTATTTCTACACGCCCTATGATCTTAATCTCTCCCCCATCCTCACCTGTCACTTGCAAAGGCAAAATCTTACCAAGCAAGGCTAAATAAGCCGCAGGACATTTGAGTGCTTGCTTTTCAAAATAAGAGATTAATCCCTCTTTACCATACTTATTACCTGCTTGTTCAGCTGCTTTAATAATCGCCTCTTTTAAAAGCCGTGTTGTTTTGTTGCCAACCCCTTTCACACGCCCTTTTCCTGCATTGGGCAACACATTGATTTATAATGATAATCTAGCGTTATTCATATTGAATTAGAACACCGAATAACGTAAGATTCTCTCATTTCAAATCTGTTTATGTTGAATCAATTAAAATCACTCGCTTGCACGTCATAAGCGGGGCTGGCGTATGGGTTAAAATTGTATAAGAAAGGAGTAAAAATGGCTCTTATGAACCGTCTTAATGCAAGGGCTGTCGCAACATTGGGGGCTGGCAAATATAATGATGGTGCCGGCTTGTTACTTCATAAGCGTAAAGATGGGGGTGCTCAATGGCTTTATCGTTATACCATTCACGGTCGGCGCCGTGAAATGGGCTTGGGTGCTTTAAGAGATGTTTCTTTAAAACAAGCCCGTGAATGTGCAAACCAATGGCGCTCTGTTTTACGTGAAGGTCGTGACCCCATTA
>NZ_BAABIY010000035.1:0-3069 GCF_039543025.1 Bartonella acomydis
GTATTCCTGCTTTTGTAAAGGGTCTTCAGATAAATAAGCTTTTACAAGGTTTTCAAACAATGTTCCCAATTCACGGGGTGATTTTGCTTGATCGCGATAATATTCCAACAGAGAGCGTAGCGTGACGTGTTCATGATCAGACTTAATAGATTGCAGCATATTACAAAAGGGCTCCATTTTCTTATGAGGGGATTAATTCTCTTCAAAAGAATCGAAATGAAGCTTATTAAATCCATTTTGGACGAATTGAGAAAAAAATGCAGAAAAATGCGAAAAAGCAGATAAATTTTTTCAAAAGGGGATTTTTAAGCTATTTATCCACAGCCTATGAAGAGAGATCAGATCAGCAAAATAGTGAAATTTGCTATTCATTTCACATATCATTCAAGACGAATGCACTATGTGTTTAAAAACATCAGAATACTTATTTTGATAAGTTTTATGAATGACTTTAATAGATAGGTTTTGAAGGTTTCTCAAACCCTCAAAATACCTTCAAAAATATACTATGGGTTGAATTTAAGGTGTGTTGTCGATATAGGTTGTATTATTAAAATAATAACATATTGAAATATCATAACTTTTATTTTTTGATTTTAAAAAAATATATAAGGGGGCGTAAAAGGAACCCTCAAAATCTTCAAAATCATCAAAATTAAGAGATAGAAAGACTTTGAAGGTTCATTTTTGAATCTAAGGTTATAAAATTTCCAGATTGCCTATTGTGGTGTCTTATAACTTTTCACTAAAGGATGCCATTCATAGCGTATGGTAGGTCGACCGCTTTTAGAGCTATTGTTTTCAGATATTGCACGAATATAGTTACAACGACATAAAAGCTCTAAAGCTTGCTTAACAGCTTCATTGTCCTTTAAAGAAGTCCAACTTCTTTGATGAATATCACGTAAAGTAAAAACATCGGATAAACAATCACAGCGTTCAACAATTAATTTTGCACGCTCTGCTGTTAATCTATCCCCCGCCGCATAGAGCCTTTTGACATGGCTTATCAGATATTTTTCCCAACGCAAGGCTGTTGTAATGGCATAGAGTCCAATTTCAAAACGACCACTGTCAAGAAGTTCAAAAATCAACGCAAGACTTGCTATGGTCTTTGGCATTTTTAAAACATGCGATTGTAAGCTTTCGGAGAAATGACCTCCTTTTGCCTCTCTATGAAGATTTTCTAGCCATTCATAAAATTTCTCTTGTGCTTTTGGCATAAAACGCATGATCAGCGGCTGTTCCGGAGAACCTAATCGTTTATCACGAAAAGAGTGAAAAACGCTTTCATACTTTTGCCATCCCTCTTGATTGGGTGGTCTATCAACCAATTGCCAATCTTTTGTATCATCGGGCCACACAATCATTTGAAAGCGTTGCAATAAGCCGTCATCATTTATTCCCCGCTGTATTGCTTGAATGATGGGAATAATTCGTGAAGGTTGAATGCCTCCAATCATTGATAAAGTTACATGGGGAATAAAAATGGTTCCACGCTCTATACGGTCATAGGTAAATTGATCATCTCCATTGAANGTTTGATATTCCTTTCTCTCCAAATTGGTTAAAAAACCAGACAATTCATCACGAACCATCAAGAGACCACGAGGGTTTTCTTTTAACAATTCCCCAAGCTTTTCAACCGTGACATCATTGACGATAAAACGAGAGACCTCATCATCATGAGCACTGTCTTTAGAGAGCGTTTCAAACAACAGAGCACGGGCTGTTTTACTATCACCTTTTTTAAGCGCTTTATTGGCTTGTCTTTCTTTTTCTCGTTTGTCTAAACTCTCTAATCTCTCTTCAATTTCTTGTTTTTCTTTCTGCTTTAGCCACTCTTTATACCATTGCTTTTGAAGACGCGTGATAGGGGCTAAAGCGGCTTTCATGGCTGGTGTTTTATATGTTGACGATTGACCAATAAGAGCCCCCCAAAGATTAGGGACAATTGTCCAATCATCATATTGTTTTGGAGCAACCCGCACGCCATTTCCAATGACAGCCGCCAAACCACACAGAGCAGAAACAGCAATAAAATCGAGAGGGGCTTGTTGACGCTCTGAAACGTCATAAATATAGTCCATGAATGGCATTGGGAGCTGTAATGGATTAAAAGGTTCAACGGGTAAAAGAGCACTCTCAATCGGTTTTAATTCCTTCCACCCATTTTGTTGCAAGGCGACTTCATAAGGAATGGCTTTTAAACAAGCATTATCATTTAAAGAGAGATTATCGTTATCATTGACGGGGGTATTATTCTCTAAAATATTTTTATTATCTTGTTTCATATTACTTACCTTAAATAATAGAGAAAATCGTTGAAATCTAAAGCGTTAGGGGCTTGCATGATAAAGACCTCAAAGCCTTGGCTATAAGCACGCGCAGCTAAGGTAAAACCTGCTTTACGACCCGCATCATCGCCGTCCATAGCGATTGTCAGACGTCCTTTTATCGGGGGTAAATTCACACGCATCATGCCACTGGTAGAAAGAGACGCCCATAAATTCACGGGCTCTGATAACAAACCAGACAGCAGCGCCAAACCCGTTTCAATACCTTCACAAATAACCAGATGTTTTGGATTGTCTTGACTTAAATGCACAGCACCGCCCATGACAGATCCCAACATGGCTTTTGCTGGTTTCTGGTCTGTTTTGCAGCCATTGACTTGTAAAAAGGTTCTATGAATGGCAAAGGAGCCAGCCCCCTTAACAAGAGCTACCAACGCGGCCAATGTCATCTCTAATGGATGAGGGCATTTATCGTGAAATCTTAAATCAGCAGGCAATTCACAAGTAATCCCCCGCTTGCGTAAATAGGTTTCTGCTAAAGTATCTTTGATCGGTTGGCTTTGTTGCCAAATTGCTTTTGCTCTTTCTGCTTTCTGTTTTGCCCGTTTGAGATCAGCAGAAAACTGTTTTGAGAAAGAAAGCGTGTGATCATAAGCTTTATCCAAAAAGGCTTGTTTCCCCAGCAAGCCAATTCTGATAAGTGCTTGGATGATCTCTCTAAAAGAGCAACCGGCATAACAGTAGAGTAAGAGACGCCCATCATTTCCATTGG
>NZ_BAABIY010000036.1:0-11512 GCF_039543025.1 Bartonella acomydis
CCAAAGCAGGTATGGAACAAGCAGGGGAAGACTTAGCCAGTTGGATTGTCGATGGCTTTATGGGGACCATCACAAAATTGATGGATTTTTTTAAATCTTTGCCTGGTCGCATAAAGGGCTGGATTGGATCGATTGATTTATCCGACCTGTTTCATTTGCCAAGTTGGCTTGGGGGCAAAACAACCATTCAACCCATAGCACAATTTGCAGGTCATTCTCATGCCAATCACTTGGGCTCAGAGCAAAGAGAGAAAGACCGCTCTGCCATCACCCACAATCAAAATGTCACGGTGCATGTCAATGGCGCGCGTGATCCTGTTGCTACTAGTCGAACGGTTACTCACGCCATTCAACGGGCACGCGCTAATGCCCTACATGGAGGGACCGAATAATGGCAGGAAGGCAATGAGGGGAAGGACACACAAACTTATGTATCGCACTCAAAATATCACGGTGCATGTCAATGGCGCGCGTGATCCTGTTGCTAATGGTCGAACGGTTACTCACGCTATTCAACGGGCACGCGCTAATGCATTGCATGAGGGAATAGAATAATGGGAGGGAGCATGCAAGATCCTTTGATGATGTTAGGTCCACATCAATTTTATGTGGACTGGCTTAATTTCCAATCTTTTGAAGAGGAATTCTCTGCCTCATGGGTTTCTATGGAGCGTTTTGGCAGGTCGCCTAGTTNTGTGTTGTTTCCAGAAGAGTTTGGGGATCGGGTTGCCATTGATGCCATCACCACAACGATCAAAAGAGCAAAGCCGGTCCAGATGCTTCGTTGGATCAATGATACCACCTATAGTGTCCTTCTCCATGGTCCGGTGGTGATCACCAGTATCACGAAAGACCACGACTATATCAGTCGCTCTGGTCAATCACAGCGTATTCGCTATGCGATCAGTCTTTTGCCCTTTTTAAATGGCGGAAAACCACGAGGTCAGTACCAAGTGGGATATGATGAAGGGAGAGAAACCCGATGAAGATACCAGAAAAGCGTGTTGTTGTAGAGTTAGAGGATATGAGTCTTGATCTCCTCTGCTTTCAACATGCCATGGCTGTGTTAGGAGACAGATCTCAAGTTGGGGCACTAAACGGCTATTTAGAAGCTACACTGCAAGCCAATCCAGAGATTGCGAGATATGGTGCTCTGTTGCCAAGGGGCTTAAAGGTTCTTCTGCCTGAATTTGTCAACCAAGAAAAGAACAGCGTGGTAAAGCGGCTATGGGATTTATGCGTGCACATCCCTTTATTGAGGTGATAGTAGGGGAGAAATTTGTTCATGAAATCTTTTATCAACGTCTTTTAACGGCAACCATCACCGATCATGCCGGTAATGAAGCCGATACATTTGAAGCAGAGTTTGATGAGTGCGGCAATGATTTAGAGATTCCCTCCAGGAACAGTGTACTCCATGTCACCTTTGGTTATGAGAACAGCATCCGTGCCTTTATGGGGCGTTTTGTTGTCGAATCGGTTGTAAGTTGTGGAGGCAGTGATGGAGAAATCTTGCGCCTTTGTGGCAAAAGCGCTTCCATGCGTGGGGAACTCAAAGAACAGGTGAGTGAACATTTTGACCATAAAACCATTGCTGAGATTGTTGAGACCCTTGCCAAACGCCATGGTTATCAAGCAAAGGTCAGTCCACAGTTTACCAAACAAGCCTTACCTTATGTGATTCGGACAGATCAGTCGGCGATTGATTTTTTAACCCGCCTTGCTGATCGCATGCAGGCGCGTTTTTTGATCAAAGACAATAAGTTTTTATTTTTAAGCGGGGACAATCTCCCCCTCCAGACAATTCATCAACAGGAGTGTTCCCACTGGGAATTTAGTCTCGAGCCGCGCACCCAATATGGCACTATTGAAGCTTCTTATTTTGATCGTTCAAAAGGGCAACAATTGTCTGTCAAGCATCAAACAGGTTTTAATGGTCCAGTACGCCGTTTGCGCAGTTGTTATACTTGCAAGGAAAAGGCACTGGCAGCAGCGGCATCAGAATCAGACAGGCTTTGCCGAGCTGTGGGCAGTGGTTCTTTGACCCTAGAAGGGCGCCCCGAAATCATGGCGGATCAACCCCTTCTCCTCCAAGGATTTCGTATGCAAATCAATGGACCATGGAAAGCCGCAACCGTGACCCATCGCTATGAAAAGCAAAGCGACTATACCACAGAAATCACCTTTGAGGCACCAAATCAAGGAAAGGAGGCATGAGAAAATTAAACGTGTTAGAAACAGAAAATCAAAGGTGCAACCTGCTCCTTTGATCGGTCGTGATGTTTCTTGAGATCAAAGTGCAATGTTTGCTCTTTGAGTGGAAGAGAGCAATAGGATCAAGGTGATCCAATTGCATGAGTCCAGCAATAGGGTAATGTTTACCCAATTCCTCAAACAAGCAATAGCCAAACATTGCACAATTGCATATCGAAGTGCAATTCGGTCAAGTTGACCGAATTCCTCAAAGCTTCTTTTGTTTCAATAATGCGATTCCTATAATATAATTCTGGCAAAAGAATTGATCATTAAAAATTGTAATTTTTAAGAGAAGAAAAATAAAGACTCATTAAAGAGGCTTTAAATGATCTTTGAAAGGTCTTTGAAGACCCTTTGAAAACCCCTTAAAAATCATGTGAAGCAAATAAATTGGTACAAAACCTGGTGGCAAAATATACAAAACCCGCTGGCAAGCTACAGCTACACAAAACCTAGTGGCAAGCTACAAAGCTACATACATACATTGAATTTGGCTGGGGAACTTGGATTCGAACCAAGATTGACGGAGTCAGAGTCCGCTGTTCTACCATTAAACTATTCCCCAATCAGCCAATGTCGCAACTTTTAGCAGATTTTACAGTGCAGGCAAGGATAAAAGAGAATCTTTATGATGATTGATGAGGAGAAGAATTCATCGATAATAAAAGGCGATAGGAATGTCATTAATTTTTTTGATCTGAATGTCTACATCGTAAATATCTTTAAGAATTTCTGGCTGCATAATTTCTTGTGCTGTTCCACAATATGCTGCTTTGCCATGTTTGAGGGCAACAATCATATCTGAATAAGAGGAGGCAAAATTAATATCATGCATCACAATGAGAATGGTTTTTTTGAGTTCATCGGCTGTACGGCGTAATTGCTTCATCATGGCAACGGCATGTTTCATATCAAGATTGTTTAAAGGCTCATCTAACAGGAGATAGTCGGTGTCTTGACAAATAACCATGGCAATAAAAGCACGTTGGCGCTGCCCACCAGAAAGCTCATCCAAAAAGCAGTCTTTTAAGTCTTGTAAGCCGAGATATCGCAGTGCACTGTCAATAAATTGTTTATCTTCATCGCTATACCAGCCTTTTGAGTAAGGATAGCGTCCGAAACTTACTAAATCATATACGGTAAGACGAAAAGATAAAGGATTATCTTGACGCAGTATTGAGAGTTTTTGTGCCAACATAATGTGAGACATTTTATCAATATCAAAATCGTCGATATGAATGGTTCCTTTATGATGTGGTAAAAGGCGCCTTATCAACATCAAAAGTGTTGATTTACCAGAACCATTGGGACCAATAAGAGAAATAATGCCCCCTTTGGGGAGTTTTAGACATAAATTATCGATAATCAATCTAGCTCCATAAGTCTTGGAAAGATGATTGATCTCAATCATTTTAGTTTTCCCTTCATCAGTAATGTTAAGAAGACAATACCGCCACAAAATTCAATAATAAAACTTAAACGTCCTGCCATATGAAAAATTTGTTCTAGAATAAATTGCCCACCAACTAGACAAATAATAGCTAATAATATCGCAATCGGTATAACAACCCCGTGTTTTGCTTGTGGGGAGAGTTCATAAGCAAGATTAACAACGAGTAATCCAAAAAATGTAACAGGCCCTACCAGTGCAGTGGAAATGGAAACAAGAATAGAAACAAAAATCAAAATAGCTGTAGCGCTTTTGCGATAAGCTATTCCAAGATTAAGCGCGTTTTCCCGTCCCAAAGCAAGAACATCAAGCAGATGGCGTGAGCGCCAAGCAATCAGACTCACTACAAAAACAATAATTATGGCAAATCTTACGAGTGATGTATTGAATTTATTAAAATTTGCAAACATGATATCCGTTAAATTCATCATTTGATCTGGATTGAGTTGCAATTGCATAAACATGCGCAAGCTGAAAAAAAATCCCCCTAAAATAACACCAATCAAGAGTGTTATATGAAGTCCTTTTAGACTTCCTGAAAAGAGCCAGCGGAAAAGACTTATGGAAAAGAAAACGAGGATAAGAGCTTCAAGAACTAATTGTCCTTCTTCATTCAAAAAGGGCAATGAAAGGGAACCTAAAAAATACATTATGGTCGTTTTTATGAAAATATAAAGTTGATCAAATCCCATCAATGAAGGGGTAAGAAGACGATTATTGACAACTGTTTGAAAGAGAATAGTAGAAACTGTAATTGTATAGGCAATGAGAAGAAGCGAGATGAGTTTTGTGAATCGAAATGTCCACGTATAGATGTTGATATTCCATGTCATGTAAAGACTGATGAGGCCACATGCCATCACGATAAGTGTTGTCAGTACAAGTGTTGTTGCTTTTTTTCTATCCAACACGTTTTCTCCAACGCAACAGCAGTATTATAAAAAAAAAGCTACCAATAATTCCCATCATCGTACTGATGGGAATTTCAAGGGATGGGTGAATGATTCGTCCTAAAAGATCACAGATTAAGACAAGTCCTGCACCGCTCATTGCCACCCAAGGAACAGTGTGGCGCATATTATCTCCCATGAAATTTGAAATAAGATTTGGAATAATCAGTCCGACAAAAGGAATTCGCCCGACTGTACAGACAACGACAGCAGTGATTGATGCGATAATAAAAAGTCCAAAGAGCATGACAGCACGATAATTTAGTCCAAGATTATTGGTTAAATCTTCTCCAAGATTTGCTAGGGTAAAACGGTCAGCAGTAAAATAGGCAAGAATGCAAAGAGGAAGAGAAAACCATAAGAGTTCGTATTTTCCCTCAAGAATCATCGCAAAACTGCCAAATAAATAGCTTTGTAGAGAGGGAAGCAACATTTCATAATCAGCAATAGCATTGGTTAAGGAGCCAATAACATAGCCTAGCATAATTCCTATGAGTGGAACAATGTGGGCAGATTTTAAAGGAATTTTGCGCAATAAAAACATAAAGAGTAGTGTGCCAGTCATGGCAAAAATCGCTGCGATCATCATTTTTCCTAAAACAGGAACGTTAGGCAGAAAAATCATGACAAAAACAATGCCAAGAGAGGCTGATTCAACGGTTCCAGTAGTAGATGGCTCAACAAAACGGTTGCACGCAAGCAATTGCATAATCATGCCTGAGAGTGCAAGTGCTGCGCCGACCAAAAGGACTGCAATTGTACGAGGAAGACGTGTTTGCCAAAAAATAAGCCACGCATGAGGATTCCTTGATAAGAGGTTAGAAGGTGTTACATCAGAATAACCAACAAAAATGCTGAGAATAGAAAGTAGAACAAGAATTGTTATGGTTATCCAATAATTTTTCACGTTAAATTATTTTCCAACAGAAAAAAACAAAGGTTGTTAGTAAACAACCTTTGCTTCTAAATTTTATTTTTACAACAAGCAAGTTATTTTGTGTGTTTATTTGCTTTTTGTAAAGGCTTCATTGATTTGTTGTGCTGCCTCATTTAGTCCCGTTAAACCACCAGCTGCACGGTACCAACTCCAAGAATCTAAATAAATAATCTGCTTTTGTTTGCCAGCTGTTGTACGGTGAACAAGTTCATTGTCGAGCAGTTGTGCAGCAGATTGTCCTTCCCGTCCGATAGCTGCATCCCGATCAATAATCAATAGCCAATCAGGATTGGTTTCAAGAATAAACTCATGAGAAATGAGTTGTCCATGTTTTTGCACGGTGAGTTTATCGGTTGCAGGAGCAATTCCAAAGGCGGAATGAAGAATATCAAAACGTGATTTTGGACCTAAAGCACTAATCTTGCCACCAGAGGTCATAAGGATAAGTCCTGTGCCTTTTCCTTGCGTGTTTTCACGAACTTTTGTTAAATTTTCCTTGAGTTTTGCAATTTCTTCTGCAGCTTCTTTTTCTTTACCAAAAATTTTTCCAAGAATAGACACATTCCGTTCAATATCTGCAAGAGAGTTTTCACTTCCTATAGTGAGATCAATGGTTGGAGCGATTTTGGATAAATCTTTATATTTGGCTTGAGTTCTTGAGGAGATAATAATTAAATCAGGCCGAAGAGTGGCAATTTTTTCATAATCAGGTTCAAAAAGGGTACCAATTTTTTCATATTTTGCCTCATTGAATTGTTGCAAATATGAAGGTTTTTTGCCTTCAGGAATACCGACAACAGATTTAATTCCAAGGCGATTCATATTATCAAGCGAAGCAATATCAAACACAATAACTTTTTGTGGAGCAGTGGGAACAGAAGTTGTTCCTGAAGCGTGTTCAATCGTTATACTTGCTTTAACATTCACATCTGCCCATGAAAAAGTTGCAAAACTCATTGTAATAACCAAAACAGAAATTACCCATTTTAGATATTTTATCATCGTCATTATATCCTTTTATCTTATAAAATATTAGGGTTTTTGTACTTAAAAACTTATATTTAGGCATTTTTGTGTACAAAACGATATTATAATAAGCTACACTATGTTGTAAAACAGACTAATGTGTGTTACAAAGCGTACACTTACCTTATTTTCACTTAATTCAAGTGCTTTTGCAAGATTATATTTAGAAAGTTTGACATATGATCGATGTATTTAAAAAGCGTACGCGCTTGTACGCGCTCACAACAAGTGCTCTCTTCTTTTTACAAGCTGTAGATGTTTCTATGGGGAATGGAGGCCAAGAAGGAAAAGAGAGTTTGCTTACTTCGGTTGATTCTTCGAGTTTACTTAAGAGCAGTCCATTTAATGACTATAAGTGTGATATGACTGATGATAAGACAGATCGTGAGCCTATTTTTTGTATGGATGGTCAAGAACACTCAATGAAAGGAGGTAGTATTCTTGTAAAGAGATACGGTGAGAATGCTTTGTATGTAATGGGCTCTCTTGTGAAGGGGGAAAGTAAAGAGAGGAGTTTCCTTAATATTAATACTCTTAGACAAGCGAGATCTATTAAAGCAAAAACAACAACTGTTAACGTGAATAATGTGGCTATAAATGGTGTAGAGTTTCCTTCTGATATGACAGATCTTTCTGATAGTAGTGATGATTCTGATGATAATCTGGGCACTTTATTATCGATGTTTAGTGAAGAAGATGCAAAAGAAGCACTTGTTGGGTGGGGAAGTGCTGTACTTTCAGTAGTAGATGCACAGGTTAATTTGGAGAATTCAAATATTCAAAATTTTGTTACTGGGCTTGAGGCTGTAAGTGGTGGAAATATCAGCATGAAAGGAGGGAAAATTACAAAAGCTTCTATAGGTGCATCGGCAAATGAAGATTCCTCTATTTTGTTAGAAAATGTGAATATTGATGTGAAAATCGCTAATATACTACCTATTAATGCACACGGGTTGCAGAGTGTAGATAATTCTCAAATAACAATGAAATCTGGATCAATTATCTTTGAAAAAGGTGGTGTAGGCATTATATCAGAATATGGGGGGATTGTAAAACTAGAAAATGTTATGATTAACATTGCTCAACAAAGAGACACAGGGATTCCAGGAAGTTCAAGAGCTCGAAGAGATAGTGGAGTTGATCAGACTCCAGGAATGGTGCAGTTAAGTATTGTCTTTCTGTTACAAGATGCTCATCTTTCTTCTGATGGCGTAATTGCTAATGGCTCCGATGCTATTGGTTTGTGGGTTAGTAATAGTGATCCTTCTGAAAATGAGAACAATTTTTGGTCCAATAGTGACTATGATATTCAGAACTATAATTTGAATAATAATGATGATTTTACTAAGATTGCTGGTGATGCTGGAAGGGTTCTTGCTGCCATAAAGTCTTCAGCTATTAACTTAGCAGGTAACGATTCTTATGGTATATATTTTTCTGAGCAGAACTTGGAATTCGGCATGAAAGAGTATATGGATGAGCAGGAGGATCAAGCACGAGATAGTCGTGTTATTCGAAATGTTATTGAAGAGGCTGTAGATGATGACGATGATGAAAATCTTATGGCAAGGGTAGTTCTTTTAGAAAGTTCTAAGCTTAAAGTTCCAGGTGGTGTGGCTATTTATGGTCGGGATTTGAAAGGTTCTGTTATTTTAGAAAAGGACTCAGCCCTTTCTGGTGATGTACTATTGAGAGCTGTAGATTCTTCCAATCTATCTGTTTTTGCTAGTGATTCTTTCCTTAAGGGGGCTGTTCGCATTGATAAAGATTCTAAGGCCGATCTTATTTTATCACATGGATCGGAATGGTATGTAACAAAGAATCGATATAGTGATTCTGCCGATTCTAATATGGTTTGTTTGGATTCATGTATTTCGTCTATGACACTTAGAGATAGTAATATCAGATTTATTACTTCTTCTAAAAATATAGCAGAAAATAGAGTAACAGCTAGGAGTCCTCAAGGTGATGCACAAGGTGATGCAACTGGGAGAGAGGATATTGAAGAGGGTATTGAGTATAGAGTCCTTCGCATTGGAAATGGAAACAAGAAGGAAGCGGTTTACACTGCTTCTGGATATTCTAGAATTTACTTCAATGCAAATCTGATGCCTAGCGAAACGGAAAATTCTCAGATATCTGATAGGCTATTGATCCATGGTAATGTTGATGGAAAAACAACAGTGTTTGTGCATGACACTTCAGTTAATGGTCAACAGAAAAAACAGTTTAAGGAAAATCCACTTTACAGTACTTCACTTATTCAAGTTTTTGGAGAGGCAAACAGGGATAGTTTTACTTTAGATGGTGGTTATATTACACGAAAAGGGGCGCCTTATAAATATGTTCTTCGTGCTTATGGTCCAACGATTCCTCGGAAAATGCAGTATTTTGATAAAAAATTGGTGAAGGATAGTAAAGATGTTTGGGATTTTCGTTTAGAAAGCGAAAATATACCCTATGAGTGTGGTTGGTCTTCTTCCTGTTTTATGGTTAAAGCTCCTACGCCTATAATTTCTGTGTCTAAGGGAACTGAGACAAGTGAGCCTTCAGCGTCTCGCACTGTAACAAAAACTGATGGAGAAGTATTGGATACGCTAGGATATGATGTAGTAGATGAGGTGGGTAATGCTGTAACGTTTGATAGTGATTCTGATGCAATTGATATTGTAGCAGTTACTGGAGTTCCGTCTATTCCATCTAATGAAGGTTCCCACGGTGTAAAATCTACTGCGTCTAAACAGAAGGGATCTTCACCTGTAGGACGTATTTTGCTCGTTTCTGGAAATTCTAAACCATTTGAGAGTGTTACTTTTACAGTCCCTAATGAACCTGCACCTATAGTTTCATTGGCGTCTTCCGGGACGTCTATAAAATCTTTAGCAGATACTATTACTAACTGTAGTGTTTCGAATGGAAATGGTGAGGTAAAATCGCAAGCACCTTATTTGTGCAGTGATGGTCAAACACATACTATGAAGAATTCTGTACTGAAAACAAGTTCTGATACTCAGCATTCTATGCATGCAAAGAGTAAAGATACTGTTATTAAACTAGAGGGAGCCACAATTAGTGGTGTGGGTCTTAATAGTAGAAATAATGTTGATTTTAAATCTCAGTTTGCGAGTGCAGTGCTTGCAGAAGAGGGGGCAAAAGTTATTTTAGATAAGAAATCAAACATTACATCTTCTGTGATTGGGCTGGAAGCGCAGAAGGGTGGAGAGGTTAAAATGATTGAAGGAACGGTCAATGCCGATTATGTGGGGGCTTTGGCAGGTTCTGGGTCATCTGTTAATTTAAGTAATACGAAAATTAATATGGTAGGAGGTTCGGCTGCAGCTGGTCTAGCGAGTAAAGGTGGTAAGATAATTATGGACTCTGGCACGATTATTCTGAAAAATGGAGTGGCAGTGAGATCAGAAGATGGGGGCAGTGTTAAGTTAGATAAAGTTAACATTACTGCTAAAAAAGAAGCAGAGAAGTCGAATTCTACAGATAAGTTTGGACGTGCTGCTATTTTGGTGAGTGATAATGCTTCTGTTGAGTTTACGAATGGTGATGTTATTACTGATGCCAATGCTTTGTGGGTTAAAGGAACTGGTCGTGTTGTTGAAAACAGTTTTTCTAGGAAAAAGAGGTCTGCTGACATTCTTCCTGTTATTAATCATGCACATATTGAATCTTCAACTGTTAAGGTGGAAGGTGATAAATCCTATGGTATATATTTTGATGGGAAGGGCTTAAAAGAAGTTGATCAACAAAATCGAAATAAAGTTCCAGAGAAGGTTGTCGCGGAGTCAACTGGAAAAGGACATTCTGCTGAGAAAGCGGGCATTATTAAGCGGAGTGCTGAATCTTTACAGGAAAGAGCACCTATAGCTATAACGGGAATGGTCTCATTGAAAAAAACTGTCTTCGAAGTTGCGAAGAGTGTTGCTATTTATGGAAATAATTCTGCTGGTCATGTTTCTTTAGAAAATAAAACAACTCTTTCTGGTGATTTGTTGTTGAGAGCTGAGAATAATTCTAATATCGTGCTTTCGCTTGATAACTCTATTATTGTAGGAGGTTCAAGTATTGAAAAGAGTTCTTATGTCAACTTAGATTTAGCTAATAGATCAGAGTGGATTCTAAAAAGAGGTGAACATAAGAATTGGGTTGCTTCAAATTCAGAGTGTATGGATTCTTGTGTTTCCTCTATACGTCTTGTGAATAGTGTTATTGAGTTTGTGTCTCCAGAATCTGGCAGTTTGTATCAGACTCTCCGTATTGGAGATGGAAGCGGTAAGGTCTATGCGGCTCAGAGAGATGCTTCAATTTCTCTTAATGCACGTTTAAACCCTCATGATTCAAGTAATGAACAAGTGACCGATCGGCTTCTCATTCATGGTGATATTGAAGGAAAAACAAGAATACATGTACGAGGTGTTTCGGGTGAGGTAAGTAAAAGTAAGGATCACCCCAAGGTTGCTCATAGTGTTTCAATTATTCAGGTTTATGGGAAGGCGGAGAAAGATTCTTTCCAACTGGACGGTAATTATGTTGTGCTAGCGAATTCACCTTATAAATATACTCTTCGTGCTTACGGTCCAGAAGTGACTTCTAAACAGGAACATGTTCAACAAAAGTTTATGAAGGATGGTGGGGAGTTTTGGAACTTCCGTTTAGAAAATCAGTATGTTAAGGCTAATATTCCTGCGCTTGGATTTGCTGGTTCTGAACGATTTGTTAGGTCTGTTGTCCCACAAGTTCCGACTTATCTGCTTTTGCCAAATAGCATATTCCATGCCGGTTTGATGGATATCAGCAATCAAAACAAGCAGTTGGAGATACAACGGAGTATATCCGGTGGAATGTTAGACATTGGTACAAATTCTGCTTCATTTTTGCGTG
>NZ_BAABIY010000037.1:0-2938 GCF_039543025.1 Bartonella acomydis
TCTCTAAAAGAGCAGCCAGCATAACAATAGAGTAAGAGACGCCCATCATTTCCATTGGCAAGGGATAAGCTAGGCAATTGATCATCATGGGCTGGACAACGGGCTGTTCCATAACGCCCATGCCAAACCCCACGCAAGGCACGTGTAATGCCCCGAGCATTGATATAAGAAGACATATTTTTGATCCTATAATGATTGCATCATAGGACGGATTTTGCTATTCATTCTTTGAGTGAAAATGGAAAGCCTTGTCCGTCTTTACGTGACAAGGTTTTTTTATGCCGCATCACTTTGACGCTGCTGTTTAGCTTGCTCTATTACATTCAAAAGATCTGATTGTAACCAACGCGATAAAAAACCAAATTTTAAAGGTTTTGGAAGAGAGCCATTTGTAACATGACGGCGGAAAGTTGAGACACTCATATGAAGCAATTTTGCACTTTCACGGTCTGTTAAAAGAATATCATTTTCTATCATCGTAAAATTCTTTCAAAAGTAAAAAAATGAGAACAAATCATGCCTATTTATTAAACACATTTTGGTTTATTTTTGAAGGTATTTTATTCATAGAAAACAGTATTTTATTATACATTTTCTCATGTGATAATTTATGAGTCTTATTGAGATGATATGAGAGAAGAGAGAGAGAAAGTTATCCACAGATAATGGGGTTATGCACCCCATATCTTAAGATTGACCCGTGACATATGCCGCCCATTTATCCATATAAACACGGCGCTGTTCTAAATAATCTGTACGACGATAGGCACGCTCTACTTTACCCCCAACCGTATGACTTAGAATAGTTTCAGCGANGTCCAGTCTGTTGCATATATTGAGCCATACAATTTACCGCAAGAGGACCGCGACCGGTAGCAGAAAAAAGGAAACCATTGTGAGACAAAGGATGCGCTTCTTTAATCACTTTTAATGCTTCAGATGATAAAGGCACTCGAAATTCTATTGTAGCATCACGTCTACCTTTCATACCTTCAGCAGGAATTGTCCATATATCTCCATCAACTTGATCCTTATGAATATAACGTAAAGGACGTGTACGAACCCCTGTAAGGATAAGCAAGCGTAATGCCAAATGTGTCATCGTTGTTTTTTGACAAAGTGTTTTATAAAAGGCAGGGACATCTTTCCAATCCATGGCTGGAAAGTTTTGTGTTTTATGGCGTTGTTTACCTAAGAGAGCACGCGCTTTTTCTGTTGCCTGTAAGTCAACATTCAATCCTAGAGCAGCCGCATGTTTGAGACACATATTGAGACGAATAAGAGCCCTATTAGCTGTTGCAGCTTTTGAATGCCAAATAGGGGAAAGCGTATTGCGTATCTCTGTTTGTGTAATCTCTGAAACGGGGAGGCAACCTAATTTGGGTAAAATATGCAGTTTTAAAGGCGAAAACCAACGCCCATCTTTACCATCATTTTTTAATTCAGCTTTCCGACTTTCAAAAGTCTCTAAAGCAATATCTTTTAAATAATGGAGATTGCTTATTGCTTCACGCTTTTGTTTGTTGCGTTCTTGAATGGGGTCACGACCTTCACGTAAAACAGAACGCCACCCAGTTGCCAATTCACGGGCTTGTTTTAAAGAAACATCTCTCAAGGCACCCAATCCCATTTCACGGCGGCGCCCGTGAAGGGTATAGCGATAAAGCCATTGAGCACCACCATCTTTACGCTTATGAAGTAACAAGCCGGCACCATCATTATATTTGCCAGCCCCCAATGTTGCGACAGATCTTGCATTAAGACGGTTCATAAGGACCATTTTTACTCCTTTCTTATACAGTTTTTACCCACACACCAGCCCCGCTTGTGACGTGCAAATGAGTGATTTTGATTGATGCAACATAAACAGATTTGAAATGAGAGAATCTTACGTTATTCGGGACTCTCATTCAATATGAATAACGCTAGATTATCATTATAAATCAATGTGTTATCCAACGAAGAGACCACAGTAGCGGGTTGTAAGGCATTGAACTGGTATCACGAGAAATGGGATGAGAAGCGAGATATTGGTTTGGGAGCAGAACATGATTGGTCGAGTCATGCTGCAGATGCCTTTGGATTAATGTGTGTAGGTTATGAGCAACCGATACAGAAACAGAAGAGACAAGCTTACAGTGGTAGAGAGGCCTATGAGAGCACGTCATGGATGGCAGAATGATGCATGATGAAGAGCGTTTAGAGCAAGTTAGCAACATTTCAGATCTGTCGACAGAAGGTTTGTTTCGCAAGCTTGTCAGTTGGTATAAAGAAGATGTTGAGCACGTGAATAAATGGCGCGAGCATGCGCGTGAAGATTTTCGTTTTTACAATGGCGATCAGTGGAATGAACAAGATTTAGCGGCTTTAAAAGAGCAACGCCGCCCCGTTATGACCTTTAATCGCATTGCCCCGCTGGTGAATGCGGTTGTGGGATCGGAGCGCAATAACAAACGTGAAGTGCAGTTTATCCCCCGTCAAATAGGGAAATCATTGCCCAGTGAATTGCTTACAGGGGCGGCAGAATGGTTTCGCGATATGGCACAAGCTGAGTATGCGGATTCGGATGCTTTCCAAGATGCTGTTATTTGCGGCATGGGCTGGACAGATACACGACTTGATTATGAAAACAGCCTTGATGGTGAACCGGTTATTACACGTTTAGATCCGTTAAAGATGATTTGGGATAGTGCGGCAGTACAACCGAATTTAACCGATGCACAACGCTTATGGTACGTAGACCGCAAGCCCTTGGAAGTTGCCAAGCAAATGTTTCCAAAATCCCATTGGAGTGAACTGAGTGCGGATTGGATATTATCATAAAAAATACAATAAAGTCAATATGTTGCATGCAATTATTTTATATGAATCCACTTAAGAATCCACACTTTTATACGTGATTCATTTGACCATTTTTTATATAGGATTGTCACATATG
>NZ_BAABIY010000038.1:0-2420 GCF_039543025.1 Bartonella acomydis
TACGTCATATTCATAAAGAACAAATTGAGGGGGATATATGGACTATCCCTGCTGAGAATATGAAAGGAAAGCTTGATACAACAAAAGAATTTCGTGTGCCTTTATCATCAGAAGCATTAGACATTTTAAAACAAGCGCGCTTGCTTTCTCGCAATGATTTTTTCTTTTCTGCTAGAGGTCGGGGTCCCCTTAATGAGAGTTCTATGGCAAAATATATGAGAAAAAATAAAATTGATGCCTGCCCGCATGGTTTTCGCTCTAGTTTACGCGATTGGCTGGCTGAAACAACCGATGCCCCCTATGAGGTCGCTGAAACCATTTTAGCTCATACGGTCGGAGGGCAAGTAGAGCGTGCTTATCGTCGTACTGACTATTTAGAACAGCGCCGTGTCTATATGGATATATGTCACCGGGCAAGCTTAAGATATGGGGTGCATAACCCCATTATTTGTGGATAACTTTATCTCTCTCTTCTCTCATATCATCTCAATAAGACTCATAAATTATCACATGAGAAAATATATAATAAAATACCTTCAAAAATGAAACAAAATGTGTTTAATAAATAGGCATGATTTGTTCTCATTTTTTTACTTTTGAAAGGATTTTAGATGGAATCTCGACATAGAGTGGACACTCACCATCTTGAAACTGAGAATAATCAAAATAAAATGTCTCACCAAAATCATTCGTACAGACGACAAGCTGCTATGGTTTTGCAAATCCATTTTTTCTATCGAGTAAGTTTCTGTAAACAATATCACTAACAGGAGTCCCCACAGAATCCCCATAAACACTAAATATTTCATCACAACCAATTTCTCCTCCTCTATAATTTTNCTGCAAGCCGAGAGCTTTCTCCGCCTTTTCAATTACGATATCATCAACCGCATTTTTTGCAGTACCAAAATTGATAATATCAGCATCATATTTATTTACTTTATCAACTAATACTATAACATCAGCTAAGGTATGGGTTTTCATCAATTATTCTCCATCAATTATTTTATAAGTCTCTGTTTTTTCTTTTCATCAATCGTAGAGCATTACTGCCGCTGCTCCTGTCCCCATCTGTTAAAATCTAGACCTATGATACCCCATCTCATATCGATTATTCCTCCTAAATGACTATTTTTTTCTTCTCTATACCCTTTAGCACGTTCCTTCCAATATTCCTCTCTCTGCTTATCAAACTTTTTTCTATCTATAAGCGATTGATGTGTTTTTGGATTATTATGAATCACGGAAGTATATTTTTTATGAAATTCATGGCTCATTGCTGCTAAGGGGCCATCAGAGGTTTGATTTAGGTGATGCAACTCAACAGACCAGCCATCTAACCCTATAGGTGCTCTTCCTGCTTTCATTCTTTCAATATTATTGCCCCATACGTCTTTTTTATTTACTCTCCATTTAATTCTTTTGTTAGGATCAAATAAATCGTCTCTCTGATAGACTTTGTGGGTCTGACCAAAGCTATCGGTAAATTTAATGGGGTTTCCTTTTAACCAATTCTTTTTTTCTTTGGCAGCTTCTTTGGTCAGTTCTTTCTTCGCTGCAAGTTTTTCAAGATCTCCCTGAGCAGCAAGTTCTGCAAGATTTTTCTTGAAAGCGAATTAAGAGATCGTAAATAATACCACTACTAGGAATATCTGCTGTATATCCCTTATAAATGTTACGTATTTCCTTCCCCCCCCCATGTCATCTCCCCCATAATTTTTTCCAAAAGCTCTTGTAAAAAGGAATAGGTTGCGGAGTGAGAGGGGGCTCAATCTTTTCAATCGGTTGATCACCATCAGGTATCTCATCTCCCGCGTGTACTATAATCCTTTTGCAAAGGAATTCATAAAAGTTACCTGCGTAATACTGGGGTTCACTAGGTGGAAATCTAAGATAGAGCGGACACTCCGCATCTTGAAATTGAGAGTAATCAAAATAAAAGGTTTCACCAAAATCTGTTCTGCTAACAATAAGCTGTTCTGGTGTCGCAAAACCATGTTTCCTATGATATAAGTTTTTATCCACAATATCGCCTGCAGGATGATCCTCAAAACTTGCGTTATAAATGCTAAAAATTTCCTCATAACCAATTTCTCCTCCTTTATAATTTTTTAAAAAGTCTTTATAAGAAGTTGTAAACTTTACACCAAGAATTTTCTCAGCTTCTTCAATCCTTTCATCACTAACCGCATCCTCTGCAGTGCCAAAATCAACAATATCACTATATTTCTCAATCAACTCTGCAACATCATCTAAGGTATAGGTTTTCATGAATCCTCCCCAGCATGCTCCTTAATTCTTTTACAGAGAAATTCATAAAAATTACTTGCATAATAATGTGACGCTCCAGATGGGATCTCGACATAGAGTGGGCATTCACCATCCTGAAACTGAGAATAATCAAAGTAAAATGTCTCACC
>NZ_BAABIY010000039.1:0-131207 GCF_039543025.1 Bartonella acomydis
GCGACATGCAGCAACATGTATTCCCCGACCAGCATCACTGTTATGCTGTCCGACGCAACACAGATGGCGGAATGAGAAAAATCACCCGCAAATCTTGCTATAGAACACAAGCCCCATCCGAATAGTTCCATAAAGCAAGTGCGCATAAGTCATTTTAAACCCTATGCTTATGAAAAAAACTTTTAAAAAGACTATTTGAACAATAGCAATTGTAAAAGAAAAACTCACCACATTGAGAACAACGCCCTACAGATGGATATTTCTCAATTTACCGACTGGTACTAACAGTAATAAATTATTAAGAGGTTTAATTCACTCTCAAGCAAAACTGTGTCTTGACTGATTTCATTAAAGTATGGCTGGGGTACCTGGATTCGAACCAGGGAATGCCGGTACCAAAAACCGGTGCCTTACCGCTTGGCTATACCCCAAAAGAAAAACACACTCACAATATTTTTGCACCTTATAGCGATTCCTGTGAATGTGCGCAATATCTGAAAATCAAAGCTTTTACTTTTTTAGCATAAAATTTTAAAATCATATCCCTTTTGCATTGATGCAAAATTCATCACAGAAACCTAATTATTGGCTTTTATTTTAATACAAGAAACAGCTATAATCCATCAGTTATTTTGTATTTTTATAATTTTCTTATTCATTTTATGGCAGAAAAAAATACAAATTTTGTACTTGACTGATGTATTTATGATTATCTTAGACTCTTTTCTTAATGTACTCAAACCCAAGCTCTTTGAAATAAAGCAGGAAAACAGAGAAGCTCTGTTTGTTAATCATTTTTTGTCGTTTTAATTATGTTTTAATCGTATTTTCGATTTTTTGTTGTGCAATCGTACAATAACGCATCTTTCTCCACTTAAACATTGAGTATAATACGTGACAAATAGTTAGTTGATCATAGACAAGCGCATTTGAGATTAATATCAATTATCAAATGCTATCGAACTTATAAAAGTTTCTAAATTCTATAGTAGCTGCCCCAAATAAATGCTAAGATTTCGTTCGCAAAATACTGTAATAAAGGCAATTCTATAAGCATATGAGTAGGATAGAAAATATTTTATGTGGTGTTTAGATATTTTCAAGAAAAACAATAAGCATGGCATACTATGATTTAAAATGATCATTGATTTTTGTTAGTCCAAAAATGGAAAATTTTTCAAAAGCAGTCTTTATAAATTAATGATATTTTTCTTGTTCAAGCGTGTATGCTAAGAAACACTTTTATGAAGAGATCGTCATCAAAATTTTAACTTAAGTAGCTATTCAACATTTGCTTTTAGATGCTGTAAATGGCAAATTAAATTTGTGGAGTGAGCTTAAGTAATTAGAATCAAGGAGATTTTTAAATGGCTTTTGAATTGGCCCCATTGCCGTATGATTATGATGCCCTTTCGCCTTATATGTCACGCGAAACGCTTGAATATCATCATGATAAACATCACCTCGCTTATCTTACCAATACCAATAATTTTATGAAAGATTTAGGCTTAGAAAATGAAAGTCTGGAAGATATCGTAAAAAAAAGTTTTGGAAAAAATATTGGATTGTTTAATAATGCAGCGCAATATTACAACCATAACCATTTTTGGCTTTGGATGAAAAAAGGTGGAGGTGGACAGAAACTTCCTGAAAAGTTAGCAAAAGCTATTGAAGCAGATCTAGGTGGATATGACAAATTCCGCGCTGATTTTATTGCAGCTGGCATTTCCCAATTTGCTTCTGGATGGGCATGGGTTGCTTTTAAAAATGGTAAGCTTGAAATTATGAAAACACCTAATGGTGAAAATCCTTTAGTTCATGGTGCCTGGCCTATTTTGGGTGTTGATGTATGGGAGCATTCTTATTATATTGACTACCGCAATGCGCGTCCGAAATATCTTGAGGCTTTTGTAGATCATCTCATTAATTGGGACTATGTTTTGAAACTTTATGAAGATTGTGAATTTTAAACTTTAATGTTCAATGCTTTATGAAAGGCTTCATAAACTCAAAATTATAAAGTCTTTCATAAAGATAAAAATGCTTGATTAACAATGGTTTTTTCCCGCTATTTTTAGAATATATGCGTAAATATATGCGATTTCTTCTAGCTTTGAAAAACGTCCCGCCGCTCCTGCATGGCCTGAATCCATATTAATACGTAATAAAATCGCATTATCGTCCGTTTTTAAATCTCTTAATTTTGCCACCCATTTCGCAGGTTCCCAGTAGGTTACACGAGGATCAGTTAATCCTGCAATTGCAAGTATAGGAGGATATTTTTGCGCTTTAACATTATCATAAGGTGAATAGGAAGCAATAAGCTTATAATCCTCTTCTGATTCAAGAGGATTTCCCCATTCTGGCCACTCAGGGGGAGTTAATGGCAGCGAAGCGTCTAACATAGTTGTTAAAACATCAACAAAAGGTACATTCGCTACAATTCCAGCAAAATCCTGTGGAGCTATATTAGCAATAGCCCCCATCAACATCCCCCCTGCCGAACCACCATGAGCAATAAGCCGGTCGTGAGAAGTGAAGTTATTATTTACAAGATAACGTCCACAAGCAATAAAATCTGTAAATGTATTATGTTTAAAAGAGTGTTTTCCTTTCTCATACCATTCAACTCCCTTTTCTTTTCCTCCACGAATATGGGCAATAGCATAAATAAAACCTCTATTCACCAAAGAAAGTACATTGCTATTAAAACTAGCTGGGATGGAAATACCATAAGCACCATAACCATAAAGCAAACAAGGTGCACTACCATTAAGAGCTGTTGTTTTATGATAAACGAGAGAAATAGGAACTTCTTCCCCATCATCTGCTATCGCTTTAATGCGTCGTGTTATATACTCATCTTGATTATGCCCAGAGGGAATGATTTGCGTTTTCAAAAGCATTCGTTTGCGATTTTTCATCTCATAGTCAAACACTTGATCAGGTGTTGTCATAGACGAGTAGGAAAAGCGAATGGTTTGACTGTTATATTCTGCCGCTCCTTGTAAACTTAACGCATAAGCCTCTTCAGTAAAAGCAATGGAGTGAATTTGTTTCGTAGTACGCTCCATAATTTTTATCCGAGGAAGCCCTTCAAAACGTTCAAGCCAGATAAGAAAATCTTGATAAGCATCATGAGATAATATCAGACATCCAAGTTGATGTGGTATAAGTTCAGACCAATTTTCTGATTGCGGAGATGTCGTTGGTGCTACCATAATCTTAAAATCTTTTGCTTTATCTAAATTGGTCAAAATATAAAAGACATCACCACCTTCTGTAAGGTAATATTCAATACCTTTTTGTCTTTTCCGTATACATTGAGGAACAGAAAGAGGTTCTTTAGCGGAAATCAACCAAATCTCTGAGGTTTCATGATCATGAATATTAATATAAATAACGTCGTTAAGCTTAGAACCACTTACATGTAAGAAAAATCCTGGATTATCTTCACAGAAAATAAGCTTATCTTCCGATTGGTTTGTGTTCAATTGGTGATAATAAAGCTCTGAAGGTCGGTGGTTTTCATCCATCTTCGTATAAAAAAAACCTTCAGATTTAGCATCCCAAACAATCTGTCCGGATGTATCAGTAACCACGTCTATATGGTCAGACAATGTTTCTAAATTACGAATTCTAGCCGTGTAAAATTCTGATCCTTTATCATCATAGGTCCAAACAACATGTGTATGGTCAGGAGATTCTTGAACTGAGCCAAAATTAAAATATTCTTTACCTTCAGCTAAAGCATCTCCATTAAGATAGACGCTTTTCTCTCCACCATTCCTTGGTGTACGAAAATAATGTGGTTGCTGACCTCCAGTAATATAAGAGAATCCGTAAGCAAAAGGCCCATTTTTTATAGGAACGGAACTATCATTCTCTTGAATACGGCTTTTCATTTCAGCGAAAAGTAAATCTTGTAATGATTTTGTATCAGCCATCTGAGCTGCCTGATAAGCATTTTCCTTTTCGAGGTGATGTCTAATATTTGCGTCAAGACAGCTAGTTTTTTTTAAAACATCTTGCCAATTAGATGCACGTAACCAATGATAAGAATCATCACGATAAATACCATGATGCATTTCTTGATAAACAATTTTTGAAGCTTTAGGAGGAAGTACAAAAGAGCAGGTCATACACAATCCTACATATAAAGATATTAAGAATTTCATTGATATGTTAGAATCACAACATATATGCAAGTATGTCTTTGCATAATTTCTACTTAACAACAAAGAGAGAAGAGCTGTAATAGTTTTTACAATTATACACTATATTTCTGTTATTATATCACAGAGACCATTTTTATAGAAGCGATACGCTAAAAAATAAGGCTATTTGATAGCAAAATTGAATTTTTTTTAAATAGTAAAACTGACTTTTTGATATATATAAGTTAAGTTCTGTTTTGGAATTGTATACAAATATTAGAAAAAGAAAAGACCTTTTTATGCTATGTGACTAGTAATTTATTATTTTGTGATATTTTTATTTTTTTATATAGTGAAATCATTGCAATATTTTATTTTCTTCATCATATTTTTGAATATTAAAAATCAATTAATCTTTTTTTTAGTCTTAAAAAAGAGATTTTATAAGAAATATTTAACTTTGAAAATAAAATATTAATTCTTTAGAAGATAAATTAATATTTTATTTCTAAATTTTCTATATAACAAATAAATTTGTTATATATATTTAAAAAATCTATGAGAGAATTTGTTTTATACGTGAATTTTATAGAATAAAACTATATTTTAATATCCAATAAGTTGGTTCTTCTTACCGGATATTATGACTAAAAAGAGGTATTTATTTGATTTTTTTGTGTTTTGGCAATTTTATAGAATAATTGAATTGACAAAAAAGATTTTTGTACAATATGAAACTCATGTGCATGAGATCTCTGTATCGTGAGTATATGTGCTGTATCTCGATTTTAAATTACTCGATTCTAAATTAAAGGAAACAAGAATGGAACATCGTCCAGTCTTAGAGACTGAAAGCAATTTAGTTATTACATTGGTTGCTGATATTGTTGCTGCCTACGTAAGTAATAATTCTATCCGACCGACTGAAGTACCAAGTTTGATTGCTGATGTCCATGCCGCTTTTCGTAAAGCGGGGAATGTAGAATTAACAGAAAGCGAAGTTGAAAAGCAAAGGCCTGCTGTTAACCCAAAACGTTCGATTTTTCCGGATTATCTCATTTGCCTTGAAGATGGAAAAAAGTTTAAGTCTTTAAAACGTCATCTCATGACACATTATGGAATGTTGCCAGAAGAATATCGTGAAAAGTGGCAGTTAGACAGTTCTTATCCTATGGTTGCGCCTAATTATGCAAAGGCACGTTCAGCTTTAGCAAAAGAAATGGGACTTGGGCGCAAAAGCAAACGGAAGAAAAATAAATAATTGTATTTTTAAAACAAGTGGGTATTTAAGGTTTGTAAAAATATCTTTTTGTAGATGTGTTTTTTGTGAAGTTTTTGCATATTTTTTGTTATGGAACGTTAATTCTATAGATAACTTTCTTTACGAATTCGTTCAATCATCGATTTAAGACCATTTGAGCGTTGTGGTGTAAGGTTGTCATTTAAACCAAGTGTTTTAAAGAGTTTCTCAGCATCAGCGTTGCGGATTTCAGAGGCTTTTTTTCCAGAATAAAAGGCAAGAAGAATATAGATAAGCCCACGCACAATGTGTGCATCAGAATCCCCTTGAAATGTTATTGTTGGATTTTCTGCATGATTACGTGAAGATAAAAGCCATACTTGGCTAACACAACCAGGCACTTTATGTGCTTCATTTCGAGCACTTTCAGGGAAAGGTGGCAATTCATGTCCAAGTTCAATCACGTAACGATAACGATCTTCCCAATTATCTAAAAGAGAAAAATTTTCTATAATCTCATCAATCGTTTCTGCCATAATATTAATCCTGCCCTATTTTGCTAATTATATTGAATGTAATTATTTTACAGATAAAACTTATTCTTCTTAGCTTAGCACCAATGATGAATGCTAAAAATCTTATTTCAAGGTAATGCTTTATGTTTCTGTGTGGATTGTTGTGTGCCTGTCTTGGGAATGACATTTGAGGGAGCTGCCATCTTCTTGTCATCCAATATACGCCCAAAATACTCATAAGCTGCTCGTGCACCATCATATGCACGCTCGCCAAGTGAGCTTAAAAATGACTTGCTAACTTTGCAGGCTTCTATATTACGGTCACAGAATTTTCCTAAATCATTTAAAGCTTGCCTAAAAGCCATAATCAGTTCACTCGTTGTTGCCTCATTATTTCTTTGAGAAGAGGTTTCATTATTACTTGGTTTTGCTACAAAAAATGAAATGATGACAAAAACAAAAAATAAAAGAAATAATAATTTGATTAAAAAACGTATCATAAGAAGCCAATGTACCGAAATTATAAATGAAGCAAAAACAACAATCTATACCTTTCTTCTTTATAAAAAATTTATAAAATTACCATTTTATAAAATTGAGCATTTGTTTAGCAAATTTATATCATTGATGATGGAGCTTGTGCAAAATGAGCGGCATTCTTTATTTATTTATTTAAAAGTGAACATCAAAATTGTACAGATAAAAAAAGAGCTTTTAAAATCTGCAAGCTTATACTTTCATTATATAATTATAGCTAAATGTATAGCAACAAAAAACAATGCGTTATAACTATGATATATGAGAATTATAATACAATATAATATTTTGATTTATAATAATAATTTATTATTCCGTATATTGAATGTAAGCCTCTAACACGGTCATATCCTCTTATTTTAAAACCTCCTGTATTAAAGCAATCTTTTTCTTTTCTGATGCGCAAAGATGACGAACATATGGATCATAACGCTTTAAGAAATAAAATGCCTCTTATGAATACTCTCAAATGTAAAGGATATCACAACACTGCAAGCTAACAAAGAATACGATGGTGCTCTCTTGTCACACATTACAATTTTCTGTTTTATAAAAAAGCACCATTATAAAACTATCAAAGTGAAAAAGGAACCTATAGATATTTTTAACGCTACACGTGTTAATATCTATAAAATTTATCGAATATACGTAAGGAGTATTTATGCTAAAATATGTATGGTATTAGAGGAAAATTATGTTCATGACACCATTCTATAAGGATATAACCTCTATACGCATGAGGTATTTGAAAGAGATATATACTGTTATCAGTTCCGTAATGTGATAGGCAAGTTATTTTAACTTAATCTCAAATACTGCCAGATATATTGCATAAAAAATGAGAAAATAACATGGCACTTTATTAATTTGATGACGATATGTGACGAAACAATTTATTAAGTGTAAAAAATGCTATCGCAAAATTTGAAATTCTTTTTACACCTATTAACAATGCTATAAAATATAAAATTAAAAAATTTGATGAGGAGTATTGTTTATTTATCAGCTTATAAATTTATATGACACACTCATTCATTTTTTTAATTTATAAGGAAAGAGTAGGGATAAATATGCATCTCCTTCTCGTTGGGCATGAAAATAATTCATATTCGCTTCTATGTAAGAAACAATCATAATTGGAATAAAAAATAAAAATAATGACAAAAAGAAGAAAGACGTGTAGAATAAAAAACGTGAAAAAGCGTAAATACTATAGCAGTATTGTTATAAGCTTTTTTCTTATGAACATTCGTTTTCTTTTTTGGGTAGCAAAAAAACTTTATTTTTATACACGTAAAAATACTCTTTTTTTCGTTGGATTCTTTCTCTTTGCCATTAGTTTTGTATTTGTTTCATTTAATGCTTTATTTTCGCAAATGACAATGCAACAGGGTAGCTTTACTAAAATGAAATTTACATTTGTTCCAGAAATAGAGAAAAATTCGACTTTATCTGAAAAAAAAGCAAAACTTCGCGCAGTTTATCATATGCCTTCTATGCCTTCTTCAAACCAACTTCATAAAAACTCATCATCGCATTCTCTGTCAGAAAATACACTGAAAATGCAAAATAAATTGGCAAAACTAGGACTTTATGATGGTCCTTTAGATGGAATAGAGGGTCCTAAAACACGTCGCGCCATAACACTCTGGAGACAACAAACTGCACAAGAGATGCAAAATAGTATTTCACCCAGTACTATAACAGATGAAATTGCAATATTAATTCAACAAAGTGAAATGGAAAACGCAAATGAAACAAAAGATATACCACACTCAACAAAACCTGTTTTAAATTCTCCTGCGGCAGATATTATACAAGTACAAAAAGCTTTACGCATTTTTGGTAATCAGGAAGTTATCGTCACAGGTGTAGAAGATAAAAAGACAAGAGAAGCTTTAAAACAATTTCAAAAAATGTTTGATCTTCCTATAACAGGTAAGATTGATCGTATGGTTTTGGTGAAAATGCGTGAAGTTGGTTTGTTGAATTGAAGACAAACATATGTTTTCTCAAGCAAACACTCACAACAGAGCGATAATGTACTCTTCTTCTCTTCCGTATAGTTTTTTTATAAATATATCAAAGGCACTCTTCTTTTTCCCATACATAAACTCATAACGCATCCTAGACTTTTTTACCTTTTAGAAAAGAAAATAAAGAATATGTACAATTTATTCTGTATATTTAGGTTAGTATATTGATTTAATAATTATTCTTTTTGCAATTTGCATAAGAACCCCTACATACAGAAACATTCTTTTATTTTAAAGCCTTCAGTTCAGCATTAAAAAACATTTAAGAAAAGCATAAAATACCTTATGAAACAGTCTAGTATAAAAGCAATAGCAACCTTAAAAGTTGGCAAATAGAGTAACAATTTAAATTTATACCTTCATAAGCGTAAATATGGCAGTACACAAAGAATTTTATGTACACTACCCATTAGATAATATAATGAGAAGAGTATTAAATCCAGTTGAAATATTACTATAAATTTATGATTTAGCTATGCAACGAGCAAGCTGTTCTTTGTAAAAGTGTGCCTTTTTTTTAACATTACTAAAAAAGCACACACTAGAAGCGTGTCTATAATGATTATTCACCTTTTATTGCTATAGACTTATCAAAAATATACTTTCCTTTCATGACATACCACTTATAGCGTATCTTAGAAATAGCTTTTCTCCTTCATACAAAAATAAAGAAGCTGTAATAATTTATTTCGGCGTATGACAGTCACTATACAATTAAAAATATTAATCCATTATATTCTTTTAGCTATTGTAGCCTGTGCTGCTGCTAAACGTGCAATTGGTACTCGAAAAGGAGAACACGAAACATAATCGAGAGCATTTTCTTCACACAAAGCAATAGAAGCAGGATCGCCACCATGTTCACCGCAAATTCCCAATTTTATTTTTGCACGCCGTGAACGACCACGCTGTGCCGAAAGTGCAATAAGTTCCCCTACTCCATCACGATCAATGGATACAAAAGGGTCTTGTTCTAAAAGCCCTTTTTGAAAATAGGTTTCCAAAAAAGGTGCGGCATCATCACGAGAAATACCAAAAGTGGTTTGTGTCAAATCATTTGTTCCAAATGAAAAAAATTCTGCAGTCTCTGCAATTTCATCTGCTCGAAGTGCTGCTCTTGGAAGTTCAATCATCGTCCCAACCATGTAGTGGATATTGCTTCCCTTTTCCTTCATCACCTCAACAGCCACATGATCAATACGAGCTTTTACAAAATCAAGTTCAGATTTAAGTGCAACAAGTGGTACCATAATTTCAAGCATAACAGGAGAGCCTGATTTTTGAGCAGCTTCTGCTGCTGCTTCAAAAATTGCTCGTGCTTGCATTTCTGCAATTTCTGGATAAGTAATAGCCAAACGGCATCCGCGTAATCCAAGCATAGGATTAAACTCGTGCAATTGTTGTGCACGTTCAGCAAGCACTTCAGGAGAAACTCTCATAGCTGTTGCAACTTCAAGAATTTCTGCATCGGTTTTTGGTAAAAATTCATGTAGTGGTGGATCTAGTAAGCGAATAGTAACAGGCAAACCATACATAATTTCAAACAATTCGACAAAATCTGATCGCTGCATTGGCAAAAGTTTATCCAATGCTTTACGACGACCACTTTCATCATTGCTTAAAATCATTTCACGCATAGCAACGATACGTTCACCAGAAAAAAACATATGTTCCGTACGGCAAAGTCCAATACCCTCAGCTCCAAAGGAACGCCCCATACGTGCATCAGAGGGCGTTTCAGCATTAGCGCGAACTCTTATCCGCCGCATTTCATCAGCCCATTCCATTAACTTTGCAAAATCTCCACAAAGCTCTGGTTGTAACATGGCAACCTTCCCTTTTAAAACTTCTCCGCTTCCACCATCAATCGTGATGATATCACCCTTTTTAAAACTTTGCCCTGAAACAAACATTGTATCTGTATTATAATCAATCCTTATACTACCAGCCCCAGAAATACACGGCTTTCCCATACCACGCGCCACAACAGCGGCATGGCTCGTCATACCACCACGCGTAGTTAAAATTCCTTCTGCAGCATGCATCCCATGAATATCTTCCGGGCTTGTTTCTACACGAACCAAAATAACTTTGCGGCCTTCTGCTGACACATTTTCTGCCTCTTCCGAAGTAAAAACAATTTCTCCCGTTGCCGCTCCTGGAGAAGCAGGTAAACCACGTGCAACAACAAAACGTTCTGCTTTAGGATCAAGGGTGGGATGAAGAAGTTGGTCAAGCGATTTTGCATCAATGCGCATCACCGCCTCTTCAGGGCTTATCAAACCCTCTTCAACCATTTCAGTCGCCATCTTTAGTGCCGCACGAGCCGTACGTTTTCCTGAACGCGTTTGCAACATCCATAATTTACCTTTTTCAATGGTAAATTCAAGGTCTTGCATATCCTTATAATGCTGTTCAAGCTTCTGTGCGATCTGACATAGCTTTAAAAAAGCTTCCGGCATAACTTTTTCCAAAGATGGCTTATTTGAACCAGCAATAATACGCGCATCTTCTGTGATATTTTGAGGAGTTCGAATGCCCGCTACAACATCTTCACCCTGTGCATCTAATAGAAATTCACCATAAAGCTCTTTTTTCCCTGTTGATGGATTGCGTGTAAAAGCAACACCTGTTGCTGAATCATCCCCCATATTGCCAAAAACCATCGCTTGCACATTAACTGCTGTTCCCCAACTTTCCGGAATATTATGTAAACGGCGGTAAGTCACGGCACGTGCTGTCATCCAACTGGAAAAAACTGCTCCAATTGCCCCCCACAATTGTTGTTCAGGATCTTGCGGAAAAGGCTTCCCTAATTTTTCTTCTACATATGTCTTATAAGAAACAATAATAGCTTTCCAATCATCTGCCGTCATTTCTGTATCAATACTATAACCATTGCGCGCTTTCGATTCGTCAAGAATCTCTTCAAAATACGAATGGTCCAATCCTAAAACAACATTAGAATACATTTGAATAAAACGACGGTAACTATCATAAGCAAAACGTTCATTACTGGTTTGTAAGGCAATTGCTTTTACAGTCGCATCATTCATACCAAGATTGAGCACTGTATCCATCATTCCTGGCATAGAAGCCCTAGCACCTGAGCGAACAGAAAGTAAAAGAGGCCTTTTTTCATTGCCAAATTCACGTCCTGTTTGTTCACCAATACGTTTTAGTGCTTGCTTGACAACTTCTTGTAATTCTTCTGGATATGATTTTTTATGTGTATAATAAAAATTACAAACTTCCGTTGTAAGAGTGAAACCAGGAGGTACAGGCAAACCAAGATTACTCATTTCCGCCAAATTCGCCCCTTTGCCACCGAGAAGATTGCGCTTGCTTGCACTTCCTTCCGCACGGCCATCCCCAAAACTATAAACCCATTTTGCCATCGCACAATTCCTCTTATATAAACATCAAAATATCATGTGATCCCACTTAACCACCAAAAACAATGATTCGATCAACAGTAATCCAAAAAATATTGCTTTAATAAATACCCCCCACCCTTTCAAAAGGGCAATGACTACAACTATCAAACCCCATTTTCATGTAGAAAAAACTTAATTTTTAAGAAAACCGTCAATTACCGAAGAGAAATTTTCTACTGACATGACACCTTCATACTTATTACCATTAATAAAGAAAGTAGGTGTTGCTGTAACACCAAGCTCTTTACCACGCTCAAAAGAAGCGTTCACTTCATCCAAAAGGGTCTGATTTTTTAGACAAGAAGTAAAACTCTCCTCTGTAAAACCTGCCATTAAGCCAATTTTCTTTAACGGTGTCAGAGCATCTCTTCCCCAAACCCACTCAGACTGTTTTTGAAATAAAACTTCTATCAAAGGAAAATAGCGATCTTCAGGTGCACAGCGTGCCAACATAAAACCTGCTGTTGCTCGAGGATCAAACGCATATTCTCGAAAAATAAACCTTACTTTTCCCGTTTTTATATATTTTTTACGAATTTGAGGAAGTACATCATTATAAAAACTCGCACAATGAATACAAGTTAGCGAAGCATACTCAACAATTGTTACTGGCGCATCCTCCTCTCCTTCAAACCGATCCTTCACTTTTCCTGACTGAAGAACCCCTACCATATCAACAGTTGAAACCAGTTTAGCATTACTAGCAAAAACAGAAGTTACACTGATTTGCGCAGTTGCCATTAAGAAAAAAATTACCCCGAAAGACAAAAAAGAACGATACTTTAGCATAAATAATACTTTTCTGTTGTTATTAAACGAATAAGAATCCCACTTTCTTTCATATAATAAAGGAGAATATATAAAATATCTTGTTATTTATTATTTTTTTCTGCGAAAATGCAACAGCCAAGTTTATAAAGTGATTGGCGTAGATTGTTATTTTTAACTTCCTTAAGCATTTTTTCTATGTGTTTTTTGTCTTTTTCACTGGGTTCTTGCCTCATCAGCAAATGATTTGTGGGAATAGAGACAGATCCTTGCTCAATCTTGATACGATCAATCGCCACATAACCAAAAAAAACATTAATTCTATGGAGTAATTCCTCTGTTTCATGCATTAATTTTAAGGCAGCAAATCCTTCACATGCCACAACAAGTGTTGCAGGTTGAAAAATTTCATCTTGTATAGCACTATATTTCCAAATAATTTTAAGCGGCATTGTATGTTCACTAATATCATAGCCTACAATTTGTGGCCAATGCTCTATAAGTGCTACATTAAGCCCTGTCCGTTTACGTAAAACTGGATCAAGCATTTTAGACACCGTCTCAGAAAGAGAATAAAAATGACGCTTTTTAAATTGTTTGTTCATTTTCCTCAATCATTCTTCAGCCATGTATTCAATTATAATAGTTTTTTTCATCTAAACGCCACTTCTCAAAATACCTCATCAAAGATCAATAAAGCTCAATTATTGTCTAGCCAAAATCTTTAATAATAAAGTGACAAAAATAAACCATGGATTGCAAAACAAATGCTTTTTTCTTTTGCATTTTATATCTCCCTGTGATGGAAAACAATCATGCATGAAATTTCTTCGCGCCTCCTCTCTTGGTACGATCAAAAACATCGACATTTACCATGGCGTATTACCCCTGAAGAACAAGCACGAGGTATCCGTCCTGATCCTTATCGCGTTTGGCTTTCTGAAATCATGCTTCAACAAACAACTGTTGAAGCTGTAAAACCTTATTTTCAAAAATTTATGAAACTGTGGCCTGATCTTTCTTCTTTAGCAACAGCCTCACAAGATGATATCATGAAAGCATGGGCTGGTCTTGGTTATTACTCACGTGCACGCAATCTTAGAAAATGTGCGAGGCAGCTTGTTGAAAACTATGCAGGACAATTTCCGCAATCTGTAAAAGCATTGCGCGCCCTATCTGGTATTGGAGATTACACTGCCGCAGCCATTGCTGCAATTGCTTTTAACCAGCCTATCGCTGTTGTTGATAGTAATGTCGAACGTGTAGTCACCCGCCTTTTTGCTATCGCTTCAATACTGCCAAAAGCAAAAGCTGAAATCAAAGAAAAAACACAAGAAATTACTGCTTTAAATCGTCCTGGCGATTTTGCTCAAGCAATGATGGATCTGGGAGCAGCCATTTGTACACCACGTAAACCATCTTGTTACATTTGTCCTCTTCAAACTTTGTGCCAAGCAGAAAAGATGCAAAAAACTGAATCTTTTCCAGTTAAAGCACCTAAAAAAGAACGTCCTACAAAAACTGGTGTTGCTTTTGTTGTACTGAATAAAAATCGACAAATATATCTGGAAAAACGACAAGGCAAAAAGCTTCTCGGTGGAATGACCCAAATTCCTAACAATATAGGAATAAATAACGAAAACGGGCTCCAAAATGCTCCTTTCTCTGCCAACTGGCAATTTAAAGGACAAATTATACATGTTTTTACCCACTTTTCTCTGAAACTCGACGTTTACTATACCACGACTGTTCACGGTATGAATCAGAAAAATGGCTGGTGGTGTGACATTCAGCACCTTGGCGAAGAAGCACTTCCTACTGTTATAAAAAAAGCCATTGCTATAGCAGTTCCCGATTCCTTTGAACTAAAATAATTCTTAACCACTTTGAAAATGAAGTTTTGGGTTCAATATGTCATGTCATTTTATAAGAAGCATCGATTTATAAATAATAATCCATGATTGTGTAACTTAAAGAAAAGCTGCACTGTAAACTTTTCTCATTTAAAATCCGCCCATGATATATCAGAAAAAATTCTCTGCTTGCAGATTACAAACAGAATTAAGCTATATACAAAAAGTGTTTTACAAAAAAAGCAAATACGCCTCTTTTATAAGTCATATCAATATAAATTAAGAGCTAAAAATATAAATGATACTGTCCGTTTAGTTCACACAATGCCTGTTTTTAACATCTGTGAACGTATGATCATTCTTAAATTATCTATAGGCTTCAACCTCCCATTTTCCTGATAATACCAAAAGGTCCAACCATTACAGCTTTGCGAATCTTGCGCTTTTCGCCCCATTGCATGAATAGAACCAGCCTCACCGCCATGCATGATCGTACCATCAGCCCTTACAATAGCAGATACTTGCTTTTTGCGATCATAAAGAACTTCTCCAGGGTAGAGTAAACCCGCTTCAAGCAAATTGTTAAATGCTACACGTGGTTCTGCTTTTTTTCTATCCAAAATCGCCAATTCTGGTTTATCTAAAGGTTTAACCGCTGCAATCCTTTCACATGCCGCATCAATATAATCTTGTTCGCGTTCAATTCCTACAAAATCACGTCCCAAAAGTTTAGCAACAGCGCCTGTCGTCCCCGAACCAAAGAATGGATCAAGAATGACATCTCCAGGCTTACTAGACGCCATAATAATACGGGCTAATAAAGCTTGTGGCTTTTGTGTTGGATGCAATTTACGCCCTGCTTCATCTTTTAAACGTTCAGTACCAGTACAAAGAGGAAAAAGCCAATCTGAACGCATTTGTAAATCTTCATTGGCAGCTTTTAAAGCATCATAATTAAACGTATATTTTTTATCCTTTTGATCTCGGACAGCCCAAATAAGTGTCTCATGAGCATTTTGAAAGCGACGCCCTCGAAAATTAGGCATGGGGTTATTTTTACGCCAAATAATATCATTAAGTACCCAAAAACCTAAATCTTGTAATGCCGTACCAACACGAAAAATATTATGGTAAGATCCTATAACCCAAAGCGTCCCATTGGGTTTTAATACACGACGACACGCAAGCAACCATGCACGCGTAAAAGCATCATAAGCAGCAAAACTCTCAAACTGATCCCATGCATCATCAACTGCATCAACAAGTGAATGATCTGGACGGTAGAGTGCCCCATCCAATTGCAAATTATAAGGAGGATCCGCAAAAATCACATCAACAGAATGTTTTGGAAGTTTTTCCAGTACTGCAACACAATCTCCTTTGAAAATTTTATTGCGCCATGGCATCTGTGAGGAAGTACGAATGAAATCTTTTTGAAGATGAATAACTGTCATGAAAAACCCAACAAAATGAACTAAATTTGCCCTATAATCAACCAAAATGGTTTATAGGCCCGCATTATTCGTTCATATTTACAAAATAGAGTAAACGTATCGTTAAACTTTTGCAAAATTGATATTTATTTTTACTCTTTCAAGAAAAGTAACGGAATTTCATACTGACAAATCGCTATTTTTCTTTCCTTCAATGTACTATTCTCATATTTTGCATTTTATCGAATGAATAAGAATCACTTTCAACGCACCTTTTTATGAAATAAGGTCCTCTCAATGGCATTTTTATAAAAGTTTTCAAGCTTTAAAATAATAATATGTAAAGGAATATCTCATGCCTCAAATAGATCTCATCATTTTTGATTGTGATGGCGTTCTGGTAGATTCTGAATATCTTGCAGCAAAAATTGGATCTCAATTACTGAAACAAACAGGATATGAAATAGCACCTGAAGAATTAAGTAAGCGTTATGCGGGACTTATCTTTCGTGATATTCTTAAACAAGTTGAACAGGAAACAGAAAAACCAATTTCTGCTCAGCTCATAGAGCAAATGTCAGATCTTTTTCGTTCACAAATAAAAACTGAATTACGTGCCATTGATGGCGTAAGAAAAGCAGTGGAAATCATTCAAACTCGCTATCCTTATTGTATCTGCTCTAACGCAAGAAGCATAAATATAAAAGAGATGCTCACTGCTGTTAATCTTTACGACCTTTTTAATGGTAAAATATTTTCTGCTCCTGAAGTTGGAACGAAAAAAACGAAACCAGCTCCTGATGTTTTTCTTTTTGCCGCACAACAATTACATGCAAAACCAGAAAACACTATCGTTATAGAAGATTCACTACATGGTGTACATGCTGCAATAGCAGCCGGTATGCGTGTCATCGGCTTTACTGGAGGATCACACAGTTATCTTGGTCACTCTAATGCACTTGCTGAAGCTGGTGCTGAAACAGTTATCGCCAAACATGTTGATTTAGGAGAAGTCTTAGAGGCAATGGCAGTCTGGCAAGATTTATCATAAAAGATCTCCTGAATGCACCTTAATTCATAAATTCTCTTAGTACATTTTTATCAATATGATTTTATTTTGATTAAAACGTATCTATATAAGGACTAGGATGGAACTACATAGATTTAGTATGATAAATAACCCATGTGTATCATTGTAATAACTCATAAAATCTTTATCTCTAACCAATTTACATTCTGCTTATTGTGAATAATAATTCTACATCTTTCTTCATCTCTAAACAATCTACAACATTGATACTATTGAGAATGAAGCATGCTTATTTAAACAATAATGAAAAATAAATAAGTAAAGCAATCAGATAAAATCTAAATATAGTCTTTAAATTAGATAACCTACAAAAACCAGTCATTATAAATAAAGCTTTCCTAACAAAACCAATGCTTTATTCAAGAATCTATCTGGATTTTAATAACCCATTTTAAAATTAGACCTTTACAGTTCTTAAATTCATTTCTTACAATATGTTAGATAATAAAAATACTCTAGCAATTTTTTCTAAATTATTTTTAAATAAACTTACATCATCATCTATAAAAGATGATAATTAAAATTATTAATCATATAATATTATTATAATCTTAATAGTAAAATATGCTCATGCAATTCAGGCTGTTCTTAATTTTTAGCCAAAAAAAATATTTAAAAATACAAATTATAAGAACAAATTTATTACTCCTTATAAACTTATATAGCTATTTTTTTAAATTAGTCTTTTTGTTAAATTATAATAATTTTAATATATATAATTTATTCAATAAAATTCATATCATACTTATAAAAAATAAAATAAAATTTATAATTTTGTATATAATTTAAACTAAAAATACACAATACATATTTTTTATTGTTGACTATAAATTCATAATGTAGTATATAACAATAGATAAAGAGATCTGTAAGAACGCTTTGTGTTTTATTGCGGTATGATAAACAAGCATCTTCAGGTATACTTATCTATTAAAATAAAAAAAATATTTGAGGTAAAATTATGATTAGAATATTTAGAAAATACACATGCAATACTTTTATAGCAGCTGCTTTTTTTCTTTCACAAATTGTAAATGTTCATGCAAATCACTTAACAGACATTTCTCAAAAGGAAGTTACTGATTACGTAATGGAATATGTGAAAGACACAACATCTAAAATAGCTGGTACAAGCGCTTCATATATTCCAGCTGTAAGTTATAGAACAATCAATGAAACTGCTCTTGAGGGAAAAGTTGAAAAAGTTCTTGAACCAATGACGATAGGAATTGGATTCTTAGCTGCAGGATATGTAGCAAGCTTTATCACCTCAATCATAGGGTGGATAAAAGATCTTGTAATAATCTTTAAGTAAAAACTTACTCCAAAAATCCAAAAAATAGCTTCACTATGTATTTATTATCCATAAGGAATGATCATAATGAAGCAAACTTAAATAAGTAATAAACTATTCTACCCTACACATTCTTCATAGATAACACTGACAAATTTATCTGTTGTTAAGGGTAGAAAGTATTTGAGGTAAAATTATGACAAAAATGTTTAAAAATTACATATTAAATATTTTCATAGTGATGGTGTTTTTTCTTTCACAAGTTGTGAATGCTAACGCAAATAACTTAAGAAACTCTCCTCAAAAAGAGGAAATTATTGATTGCATAGTAGACAGAAATAAAGCAGTCAATATAGTTTCTTTTCATATTCCAAACTTAAATCTGGGAACAGAAAATAACGCTCTTGCTAAAGGAAAAATCGAAAAAGTACTTGAACCCGTTACAATAGGAACTTTTGGAATTGGAATGGCAGTTGGATATGCATCATCTGCCGTAAGCATGCTCTTAGGATGGTTAATAAGTAAAATAGTAATTATTATCAAATCATCTCATTGAATTAAAGTTTCATAACAATAAACCGTTTTAGTAAAGAATAAAAATTTATATTTATTAAATATCCATTATAAAAAGCAAATTACTTTACAATAATAAATATATTTGCATTTAAAATATAATGTTAATTGTTATATTTAAATGGTATATTTGTTTTATTTTAATAATATAATTTATTTTAGGAAATATTATGATAAAAATATTAAAAAATAATTCATTAAATATTTTAATAGCAGCAGTTTTCTTTTTTTCACAAGTTATAAATGTTCATGCAAATTATTTGAAAAATCACTCTCAAAGAGAGAGTATTGCTGCTTCTGTCATGGAACAAGGAAAAAAGAAAGTTGCCAATATAACTTCTCTCTTTGCTGTACCAAATTTTACTTCTGAAGCAAAAAATGAATCTATTCTTGAAGGAAAAATTGAAAACGTATTTGAGCCTATTACGCTGGGATTTTTTTCTACAGTGGGAGCTTTAGGTTTTGGATTTATCACCGGAACCATTATGGCTATTTTCACTGGGATAATTGGATGGGCAATAGGTAAAGTTAAAAAATAGACTATTCAAAAGTTCTTTCTTTACTTATTTCTATTTTAAAATTAGTATCTTACAGTCTGTCTCTTTGAGAGGCAGGCTATTTTTTGTGCTTTCTATGATAAACTTTACTCATGATAAATAATACTTTAGAGTATTAATATATCCCTATTAATATAAAAACCGCTAACTTAGAAATAAAGATTACTCTATATATAGACTTACACACAAAACACCATGAAATCACCTTATGAATCTTTCAATATACATTCAAACTATATCATCTAAGCATTATATAGAATTCAATTGTTATTAAAGGATAAGAGTGCAATAATTGAGGTTTTGCGCGAAAGGCCTTTAGAAAATATCGTTCTGTATATTGATCTCATCATTTAGGAAATTGCATAAATGAATACAGCTTATAAAATTACCTAAACGAATAACAAAAAAACATTTCTTCAATGTGATTGAAATTTCTGTGAGAATTTAATGTTTATATTTCAAAAAGGAAAAGTTATGATTATTTCTTTTTATTACAGAGTTAAGAAGAGGCAAACAAATTTTCCTTCACTTAATATTTAAATATTATTAAAAACATGAAATAAATAACCATACCAACTTGCAAAATAAACGAAGGAAAAATTGTATGAAATATATTAGCACGAGAGGTGAGGCTCCTGCTTTAGGTTTTACAGAAACTATCATGACTGGGCTGGCTAATGATGGAGGATTGTATCTTCCAGAAAAATTTCCTCAATTATCATTTGATGCATTACGAGCACTTCGTGGTCAATCCTATATAACAATTGCTAAAACACTTCTTTGGCCCTTCGTGAATAATGAAATTGAATACACGGCTTTTGAAAATATGATTGCTGAATCTTACGCTACCTTTCATCATCCAGCGATCTGTCCGTTACTGCAAACTGGAACAAATGAATTTATTCTTGAGCTTTTTCACGGTCCTACTTTAGCATTTAAAGATATAGCAATGCAGCTTCTTTCTCGACTGATGAATTATGTTCTGACTAAAAAACAGAAACGCGCAACGATTATTGCTGCCACATCAGGTGATACAGGTGGTGCTGCAATACAAGCCTTTGCTGGAAGAGAATATTCTGACATCTTTATTTTATTTCCTAAAGGACGCATATCGCCGATTCAACAGAGACAAATGACAACCGATCAAAATAAAAATACTCATGCCATCGCCATTGAAGGAAATTTTGATGATTGCCAAGCACTTGTTAAAGCAATGTTCAATGATCATACTTTCCGTCAAAAAAAAGCACTTTCAGGAGTTAATTCGATAAATTGGGCGCGTATCATGGCGCAAATTGTTTATTATTTTTCATCTGCACTTTCTCTAGGAGCTCCTGATAGAGCTGTCTCATTTACTGTTCCTACTGGAAACTTCGGTGATATTTTTGCAGGTTATGTCGCTGCACAGATGGGATTACCTATCGCCAAACTCGTCATTGCAACAAATGATAATGACATTCTCGTACGCACATTGGAAAACGGCATTTATGAGACAAAACCTATAACCTACACAACATCACCTTCTATGGATATTCAAATCTCTTCTAATTTTGAACGCTTACTGTTTGAAAGTAGTAATCGTGATCCATTATGGATTCGCAACGCAATGGAAAGTCTAAAAAAATCAGGATATTTTAATCTTAATGAAAAACAGCTCAAAAATATATCTTCTCTCTTTTCTGCTGGGAAAAGTAACATAGCTGAGACAGCAAAAACAATTGACAGCGTTTATAAAGAAAACGGCTATCTCGTTGATCCACATACCGCTGTTGCACTTAAAGTCGCGCGGGAAAACAAGCAGCCACACATTCCCATGATTGTCCTTGCTACTGCTCATCCTGCTAAATTTCCTGAAGCCATTAAAAATGCCTGTGGACTTCATGCTTTATGGCCTTCTCGTCTCAACAATTTAATGGAACGTGAAGAACATTTTATAAGTCTTGATAATGATGAAAAAATAGTCAAAGATTATATTTTTTTAAAATCGCGTGCATCTTATTGTAGATAGTTGCATTAATTGAAATCAGCAATATTCCAATGCCCTTTTAAATAGGGGATTGGCCCTATTTAATGGAGTCGTGAACACATGGGTGTAGATATCAGTCGCCTTCGTAATGGTTTGACTATCGCCACACACACAATGCAACATATTGATAGTGTAGTACTTGGAATATGGATTAGAGTTGGCTCACGTAATGAAACTCTCACACAACATGGTATTGCACATCTTCTTGAACATATGGCTTTCAAAGGAACAGAAAATCGTACAGCTTTTCAAATTGCAACAGATATTGAAGATGTCGGTGGAGAAATCAACGCCACTACCAGTACTGAAACAACAGCCTATTTTGCTCGCGTACTCAAAGGCGATATTCCACTTGCTATTGATATTTTGGCCGATATTTTGATGTACTCAAAATTTGATGAAGAAGAATTAGAACGAGAAAAAAAAGTTATTCTTCAAGAAATTGGTGCTGCTCATGATGTTCCCGATGACATTGTCTTTGATCACTTTACTGAAACTGCCTTTCGTCATCAATCACTTGGTCGCTCTATTTTAGGAACACCTAAAACAATTCAATCCTTTACATCTGCTGATCTTCATAATTTTATGAATAAACAATACAGTGCAGACCGTATGATCATCGTAGCAGCAGGAGCTGTAGAGCATGAAAATTTCTTACGAGAAGTAGAAAGTCGTTTTAGTACTTTTCGCCCTCATTCAACAGCATCTCTCATTAATCTTGCAAATTATGTTGGAGGCGATTTTCGTGAACATCGCGATTTAATGGATACACAAATTGTTCTAGGTTTTGAAGGACGTGCTTATCATGCACGTGACTTTTATGCTGCCCAAATTCTTTCCATTATTCTTGGCGGTGGTATGTCATCACGTCTTTTCCAAGAAGCAAGAGAAAAACGTGGATTATGCTATTCTGTTTATGCTTTTCATTGGAGTTTTTCAGATATCGGACTTTTTGGCATTCATGCCGCCACTGGACAAAAAGGACAAAAAGAACTTCTCTCGGTTATTCTTGATGAACTCTCTCAGATAAGCAAAAATATTCATCCCAATGAACTTCAACGCGCACAAACGCAATATCGTGCTAACCTTACAATATCGCAGGAAAGTCCATGTAATCAAGCACATCTCATTGCTCGTCAAATGCTCCTTTATGGTCGACCTATTCCTATATCAGAAGTAATTGAACGTTTAGATCTCATTACTCCTGCAAGATTAACTGATTTAGCGCATCGTCTTTTTATCAATTCTACTCCAACATTAGCTGCCGTTGGTCCTGTTGGTCTCCTCATGAATTTTGACGATTTAACATCAATTCTTTCATAAAAAAATAAAGTAAGCTTAAACAAAATTTTCCCAACTGCCTTTGTAAAGATTAAATCTCTAAAACAAGCAGCAACATCATAACATGCAAAGAGTTTATGATAAAATTTACCCCAAAAGTTCTTATTACTAAATAAGTTTGGGAAATATTGATAAAATAGCACTACAAAACTACCCAACTCCTCCTTCATGTGATAGAGTTTCTGATAAGCAAGCTATATCTATGAAATCTGTAAACTCATAGTTTAATTTTGCCCTACAAAAAGGTAAATTTCCATTAGCTTTAAGCTTTATTGGAGTACTTTGGAAAGAATTCGTTTTTGTATAAAATAGTATAACTTTTCAAAAGAAAATAATAACTGCTTGTGGTCTAGCAGAAATTATAAAGGTAAGCGTTTTTCTCGAAAATTAAAATTAAATATCCTCAAATGCTGAGAGTGGGACATAGTGAAAAGTTTGCGTAAAATCATTGAAATTATTTTTATTGTAATCATCAGTTCTTTTGTCCAACTTACGTCCGCACAGGCAATTGAGCCCGTTAAAATTTCTTCTCAAGATGCAGCTCTTGATCTTTCAAAAGCAATCGAAATTTACCATACAAACAGCTCTATCTTTCAAACAAGTACAGCCCCAGGACCAGATGGTATTGTATGGCGCATTGAAGTGCAGGCAAAAAGTGAAAACTTTTCTGGAAATTGGGCTGTATTTTCTCTTGCAAACCCGACAGATGAACAAATTGACCGTCTTATCGTTGCTCCACATTATCGCATGGCCCATTCAGGCCTTCTTTGGCCAGATCTTGGAGCAGCGCGAATTCAATCCATCACTCCAAGCGAAGGTTTTTCTCTCGATCGTCAGCCTAATGCAAACTCTGATATCTTTCGTATTACATTGAATCCTGGTGCTGTTGTTACATTTGTTGTCGAACTTAACGCTGCAAATCTACCACAAATCTATTTATGGCAGCCTGAAGCCTATAAAGATTCCATTAATTCCTATACGCTTTATCATGGGATTCTTCTTGGTATATCAGGTCTTTTAGCACTCTTGTTAACTGTTCTTTTTGTTGTTCGTGGAACAGGTCTCTTTCCTGCAACTGCTGCTGTCGCTTGGGCAGTGCTCTTTTATATTGGCATCGATTTTAACTTTTTAAATAAATTCTTTGCTGTAACACTTACAACACAACCAATCTGGCGTGCTGGTACAGAAGTCGCACTTACTGCTACACTCTTTATTTTTCTTTTTACCTATCTATGCCTTAACCGCTGGCATTATCATTTTAGTTATGGAGCTATTTTATGGACCATTGCTTTTTGTGGTCTGGGAGCACTTGCTATTTATGATCCCACTAGAGCTGCTGGTATCGCCCGTCTGTCATTTGGCCTCACTGCTATACTTGGTATCATTTTAATCAGCTACTTTTCATTGCGAAGTTATGACCGCGCTATCATGCTTATCCCAACATGGTTGCTCATTAGTTTCTGGTGTGTTGGAGCTTATGCCTGCATAGCAGGCTATTTAAACAATGACATTATCCAGCCAGCATTAGCTGGGGGATTAGTACTTATTGTCCTTCTCATTAGTTTTACTGTCATGCAACAAACTTTTTCTCATGACGCTTTCCATGAAGGAATATTTTCTGATCTTGAACAACAAGTGCTTGCTGCAAAGGGAGCTGGAAATATTATTTGGGATTGGGATGTTGAACGTGATCGCATTGTTGTACATCCAAATATGGCAACCCTTTTTGGCACTGAATCCCATAAGCTTAATGGTTCTATAAGCAACTGGATTTCAGCATTGCACCATGATGATCGTGAACGTTTTCAAGCCGTATTGGATATCATTCTCAAAAATAAAAAAGGACGTATTGATCAAATTTTTCGACTATCTTCTGGTGGTGGCTATTATCATTGGTTTTCTCTTCGAGCACGTCCTGCTATGCAAAAAGATGGAAAAATTACACGTGTCATTGGAACTATTGTCAATATTACCAATCATAAAAAATCCGAAGAACGCTTATTGCACGATGCCATCCACGACAGCTTAACGGGCCTGCCCAACCAACAAATTTTTTTCGACAGACTACAAAACTATACCTCTTTGGCCAAAGCAAATATCAAAATTAGACCCACTGTATTTATGATTGACTTCGATAATTTCCGTCAAATTAATCGCAAATTAGGCATAGCTGTTGGTGACACGGTACTGCTCATCATAGCACGTCGTTTAAGCCGTCTTATTCATTTTCAAGATACATTATCGCGTCTTTCTGCGGACCGTTTTGCAATTATTTTACTCAGTGAAACAGAACCGCAGAAAATTGCTGCATTTGCCGATCATCTGCATAAAACAATCTCAGCACCTATTTCACTTACAGAACAACAAATAACACTTTCAACATCAATCGGATTGGTTACATGGAGCGAAAATAGATCGACTGCTAAAGATATTCTCAATGATAGTGAACTGGCAATGATCCGTGCAAAACAAATGGGTGGCAACCATATTGAACCGTTTCGCCCTAATTTTCGTACCTTAGGTATTGAACATAATACAATGGCAAAAGATATTCATTATGCTATCAAACGTAATGAAATAAAAATTCTCTATCATCCCATTCTTAATTTATCAGATGGACACATTATTGGTTTTGAAACAATTGTAGAATGGCATCATCCCAATTATGGAAATCTCAATGTCTCTGATTTTATCAAGATCATAGAAAATGAACAAATCGTTATGGATTTAGCACAATTTATCATTGATAATGCTGTTATTGATCTTACAAATGTACAAGAAAAATTTTCTCAAAAATCTTTCTTTATTTCCATCAATTTACCAAGCTCAGAAATGGTTCATCCTCGCTTCATCAGTCAATTGCGTTCTGCTTTACTTCGCTACCCACTTAAAAAAGGGAGTTTGACGATAGAAATATCGGAGTTTGTTTTAAGAAAAAATCCTGAACAATCAGCATATTTTCTTGAACAAATTAAAGCTCTTGGAATGAATCTTGCACTCGATAATTTTGGAACAGGTTATTCATCACTTGCTTATCTCGTGCGCTATCCATTCGATATAGTTAAATTAGATCGTTCACTTATCTCAATCAACTCACCTAAGAAAAAGCTTGTTCTCAAATCTATTATTAACATGGCAACAGATCTTAATTTACAAATCATTGCAGAAGGTGTTGAAAATGAAAAAGAAGCACTCTTTCTCCGCCAAGAAGGCTGTAAATATGTTCAAAGCACACTTGTTACGAAGCCAATTGCTATTGAAGAATTAATCACTCTCGTTCAAACGCATTTTCCTTATACAATTCAACATAAGGGATAGGATATTATACTCAATAAAAATCTAGAAAATAAGAAGGCCTACCCGTGCCCCATTTCAGAAGCAAGATAGGCTGGATTAATTCCCATACGAACCAAGCTTTCATCGTATTTGCGGCTTAAATCACTTTCAAAAAGAAAACTAGGAGATGTAGGACTAATGAGCCAACCATTTGTAGAGATTTCTTCCTCGAGCTGCCCAGCTTTCCAGCCAGCATAACCTAAAGCTATGAGAGCATGTTGAGGGCCTTTCTCACAACTGATTGCTTTTAATATATCAATCGTTGCAGTAAAGCAGATCTTATCTGCAATAGAAACTGTTTCTTCACAGGTATAATCATCAGAATGCAGAACAAAACCACGTGAAGGATCAACTGGACCACCATAACGTACGGGAAACTTTTTTATTGGTTCAGCAAGACATTTTTTTTGACCACTGTTTATGACTCCAAGATGAAGTAAAAGTTCTGGAAAATCAATATGGTGCAATTGATTAAGAATAATTCCCATAGCTCCAGCATCAGAATGCGCACAAACATAAATAACAGAACGAATAAAGCGTTTGTCATTCATCCCTGGCATTGCTATGAGTAATTGCCCACCTAAAAAGCTATTACACTGCTTCATCAATCTGTTATTCTCCATAATTTATATGATAAAATTCACTTTAGTTAGTACAACAGGGAAATAAAGCTCCTATGAGAAAAATTCAAATATTTACAAGTTTAAAAAATATCGTAATTTGCCTTTATAAAAAAAAAATCATTACTTTAATCTTAACATCCATAATTTTAGAATTACTTAATATTCCTGTCAGTGCCCAAATAAAACAAGAAGTACATCTTTTTGCAACTTCTTGGTATGAATCAGAGGGTGGCCGTGTCAGACTAGCTATTACCACCCCCTCTCCTTCTGGAATAAGAGAGGGTATTATTGAAATCGTTTTGAAATCAGGATGGAAAACATACTGGCGTAATCCAGGTAATTCAGGCATAGTACCATTTTTTAATTTCAATCAAAAAGTTGCTTATGAAATCTTCTATCCTACACCACAACTCTATGAAACAGAAAATGACTGGTCATTTGGCTATAAAGATAAAGTGGTGTTGCCCTTCACTCTTTCTGGCTTAAATAAAAATTTAAGTGGTACTTTAACTCTTGGATTATGTCATAAAATTTGTCTTCCGTTCACCATTAACTTTGATTTTTCTCCATCTGTTCAAAACAACAAACTTCTCCCTCTATCCTTGTTAAAAAAGGCTCAAGATGCCTTACCACGCACAACACATTATGGATTTAAAATAAGCGCTGAAAAAGAAACAAATACCCTTTTCATCAAAATACAAAATAACAACAAGAGCAGTCCTTCTTCTCTTTTTTTAGATGGAGGAAAAATGCAAATTGGACCAGCAAAAAAGATAAGTGAAAATACAGAATATACACTTTTTAGTGCTCCACTTTATTTCATACCAGATGAAGAAAAAAACACTATTTTTTATACAATTTCTTTTAAAGAGCTTGCTTTCAGTGGGAAATTTATACTTTTATGACAACATATTGAATTTACAATAATAATTTATCGTTTTTAATTTGAATTAACCCTAAATATGGTAAATTTTTTTTTCATTTTAACCCTTCTTATATTGAAGCCATCAAAATTATTTGCTTGCATGTCCCCAACAAGGTTGGCATTTAGACAAAAATGATTAAAGAAAAATGTCTTTTATGAACCATCTCAAGTGCCAAAGGTTACCGCAGAATTTTGAAATGGCAAATACTATGATGATGGTTTATGTGTTCATCAGCATAAAAGTAGTGGTAAACAATAGGTTTCACATTATACCATTCGCAGCAGCAGCATAAATGAGTAATATTTCTTATAAACACCAAACTTTTTTCTCTCACCATGATAAAAGAGCAAAACTTGTAAAAAAACTATTTTGAAAAGTATCCATTTTCACGATATTGTGCAATTGCTTGCCGAGCCAGTGCATCTGCACGCTCATTATCTGGATGTCCTGCGTGTCCTTTCATCCAATGCCATCTGACTATATGACGAGAACAAATCTCTTCAAGAGCTTGCCACAACTCCATATTTTTTACAGGATTTTTGGATACAGTACGCCAATTATTTTTTTTCCAACCTTCAAGCCACGTAGAGATACCGTTGCGGACATAAACTGAGTCCGTATAAAGATCGACAGAACAGGATTCCTTTAGCGCCTTCAATGCACAAATTGCTGCCATCAATTCCATTTGATTGTTTGTGGTGTGCGCTTGTCCACCATAAAGCTCACGTTCATGACCTTTCCAGCGTAAAATTGCCCCCCATCCGCCAACTCCAGGATTACCCGAACAGGCACCATCTGTATAAATTTCAACGATTTTTTGTTGATTTAACATACAATTCAAAAACCCAATTCACTCAACGAATCTATCTTACTGAAAAAACAAAGCTTGTGCCAATATTCCCATGGATCTTTCTTAATGACAAAACTCTCTGGTGGTGTATTAAACCAATCATAAAGACGCGTGAGAAAAAAACGTAAAGATGCACCACGTGCCAATAAAATCATTGCATTCAATTCTAAAAGAAGCAATGGTCTTATTTTTTGATAATTTTCCAAAAGTCTACGTGCTTTGATAAGGCTATAGGAATGGTCCGGTTCAAAACACCAAGCATTCAAGCAGATCGCTAAATCATAAGCCCAAAAATCATTACAAGCAAAATAAAAGTCTATAATACCAGAAAGATGATGATTCAAAAAAAACACATTATCATTAAATAAATCAGCATGAATAATGCCTGTTGGTAAATTTGACGGCCAATTTTTCTGTAAAAAAGCCAATTCCATATCAATTTTTTGCCCAAACTCTCTTAACAATGCATTTTTGCTCATTTGGCAATGTTGCCACAATAACCTCCAGTCCATAACAGAAAGAGTATTTTTACGACTGAGCGTAAAATCCTGTCCCGCTAAATGCAATTGCGCTAAACCCGTTCCCACTTCACCACAATGATATATATTAGGCTGGCGAATCCACATTCCTTCCAAAAAAGTAATAATAGCAGCAGGACGTCCTGCCAATTCACCGATTGTTATCCCATCATTTTGTGTGATTGGTTGAGGACAAGGAATTCCACGCTGGTTTAAATGCTGCATAAGGCTGCAAAAAAAAGGCAAATCATCTTTTGCAATACGTTTTTCATAAAGCGTTAGAACAAATCTCCCCTCTGTTGTATGGAGTATAAAATTAGAATTCTCTATCCCTTCCTCTATGCCCTGATAGGACACAAGTGAACCTATCGAATAACGTGTCAAAAATATCTTCAAATCATTTGATTGAATATCTGTATATACTGCCATTATTTTGCTTTCATTACAGGCATAATTGTACTCTGATCTTCATTTTTTAGTGTCTCAGCTCCACCATTCACAAAAAACATATCTTGAGGTGTTAGAGTGATATCACGTAATTCGCGACTCACCAAAAACCTTTCTGTTTCCACTATTGTTTCTGCCAATTCTATTGTAACATCATAACGCTTACGAAAAGCTGAAATAATTTCATCAATAATAATTTCAGGGGCAGAAGCACCCGCTGAAAGACTTATAATGGAAAGATCTCCCAGATGATCAAAATCTACTTCAGCAGCACATTGAACTAAAACTGCTCGCTGTGCACCAAATCTTTCAGCAACCTCTACCAAACGTTGCGAATTAGAAGAATTTTGTGCTCCCACAATCAAAAATAAATCACTTCCCTTTGCTGCTGCCTTAACAGCATCTTGTCGATTCGTGGTCGCATAACAAATTGATTCAGCAGCTGGAGCCTCTAATGTAGGAAAACGTTGATGTAATACATCAAGAATTTCTGCTGTATCTTCAACAGAAAGTGTTGTTTGTGTTACAAATCCTAATTTTTCTGGATTATTTGGCTGATAATGTAAAGCATCTTCCATCGTTTCAATTAATGTCATACTCCCTTTTTCAAGCTGTCCCATTGTTCCTATCACCTCAGGATGACCAGAATGACCAATCAAGATAACATGACGGCCGTGACGTTGATGCCGTATCACTTGTTTATGAACTTTAGAAACCAACGGACAGGTTGCATCAAGATAAAACAAATTATAATGACGTGCTTCTTCTAGTACAGATTTCGGCACACCATGGGCAGAAAATATCACGGGTTGACCACGGTGTTTTTCTGGAATCTCATCAAGTTCTTCAATAAAAACAGCGCCGCGTTGTTGTAATCCTTCAACCACATAGCGGTTGTGCACAATTTCATGACGAACATACACTGGAGCGCCATATTTTTTTAAAGCAAGAAGAACAATCTGAATAGCACGATCAACCCCTGCACAAAATCCACGTGGACCACAAAGACGCATTGTTAAAGGAGGAAGCATAGACATAAATCATCCTTAATATCTCTAACTTTAACCATATGTTCAAAAAAAATTATTTTTATGTACTACATAAACAGTGTCAAGAAACAATTGGCAATACCATACACGCCTCATTATATATTCCTATAGCATTTTCTTCAGGAACAGCTCTTTCATCTAACACTCTTAAATAGTGATAAAAGACCAAACAAGAGCTTCAATCAAGAGAACTCCAAAGAGAACAGCTAAATAAAATAACGAAAAGAAAAACAATTTTTTTGCCATCACAATAGTTTCATCTTGCGTATCAGCTTTCCATAAGTGGTAGGCAAAATAAACAAAAATAATGCTCAAAATTGTTGAAAAAATACTATAGAAAACGCCTGCAAAACCAGTAATGGAAAGCCCAGCAGCACATATCCCCATCAAAACAGTATAAAATAAGATCTGTTTTTTTGTTGTATGTTCACCTTGTACATTAGGCATCATAGGAATTCCCGCTGCTTCATAATCAAGAGATGAAAAGAGAGAAAGAGACCAAAAATGTGGTGGTGTCCACATAAAAATGATTAAAAATAATAAAAAGCTTTCAATACTCACTGATCCCGTCGTCGCCGCCCAGCCAATCATTGGTGGAAAAGCTCCAGATGCACCGCCAATAACAATATTCTGCGGTGTTACACGCTTGAGCCAAATTGTATAAATAACGACATAAAAGAAGATCGTGAATGCAAGAAAAAATGCTGCAAACCAATTAATGAAGAGCCCCATAATCAATACCGAAAGCATAGATAAAACCATACCAAAAATAAGAGCCCTCTTAGGACTAATTTTTCCCATCGGGATGGGACGATTTTTGGTGCGCTCCATCACTGCATCAATGTCAGCATCATACCACATATTAAGAGCTCCAGCTCCACCACCACCTACAGCAATACAAAAAATTGCTAAAAAACCATAAAATGGATGAATCGAAACAGGCGATACAACCAATCCAACTAGAGCCGTAAAAACAACAAGTGACATAACCCTTGGTTTTAATAACGTGATATAATCGCCAATACTGGATTTTGGTGGAATTGATTTACCACTTGCAACCGATAATTCTCCTGAAACAGACATGCCACTCAAAAACCTTTTTCATTTTTGTCATCCACGAACAAATACTGTCTGGCATATGGGAATGACCAATTAATATTTTAGCACTTCTGAGAACATATAGGATACCTCTCTTTTATACATTCCCTAAAAACAGATAGAAACATTTGCAACAAAAATATGTTTGTTCGGTATATTATTTTTTACATTACACAAAGTACCATAAAAAATACATTCTACCAAACATCACAGAGAAACCCTAAAAAAACTTATCGGATACGGGGTAGGTTTATTTTTTTTATTGCATACAGAGAAATTAATATGTTTGGGTAAAGAACGGTTTTGTGTTATAGTTTCGTGGTTTCTGTTTGAGCATTTATTTTTATGTAGTGCTATACATTAAGTATAGTAGTGGGGTAGTTAGGGTTTTCTGTGGTACTTTATAAATTGCTAAAAAAAAATTTCTTTGTTAGTGCTGTTATTTACACACTCTGTAATATTTTTCTCAATCATGCCACTGCACAAACATCTCATGTGCCAAATGTCTCTGCCCCACAAACCTATGGTGCATGGACAAAAGTTTGTTCTCTGCCACCAGGTACACCTAATATGCAATGTGAAATTGTACAAAACGTACATACACAAAATCGCCATGATATTACTCTGCGCGTTACATTTTATAAACTTCCTAAAAATCAAGGAGCTCTGATGCGTGTTTTTGTTCCGATCCGTGTTGAATTGCGTCCTGGTGTTGGACTTAAAATTGATGATAAAAATATGGGAAGATTAGAATATCGTCGCTGTCTTGGTGATAATTGTGTTGCTGAAGCTATCCTTAAAGAAGATATCCTACAGCGTTTCTTGAAAGGTAAGACGGCGACCTACTTTATTTTCACAACACCAGAGCAAGCAATTGGGGGACTTGTTGATCTCAATGGTCTCAAGGATGCTTATGCAACCCTACCAATATAATAGAATCTTTATAGATTCAATAACTGAGACTTTGTAGCGCACTTCACAGTTTCTTTAAACAAAGCCAAGAAAAATCTTTTCAGCCCCCATAAAATAGGATAATGACTATGAAATCGCTTATTGATCATTTTGATATTGCTTCATCTCAAGTACAATCACTTGTACAAGAAGCACTTCATCATGCTGATGATGGAGAACTTTATCTGGAATATAAAGAAAGCGAAGCTCTTTTATTTGATAATGGACAACTTAAAAATGGCTCATTTCATCAAGATATGGGATTTGGTCTGCGTGTGGTAGCTGGAGAAGCTACAGGATATGCGCATTCTAGCGAATTATCAGCAGTGGCACTCAAACGTGCCAGTGCAGCAGCAAAAGCTGTGACTTATCATAATCATGCTGGGCCTTATAGCGTAGCACCTCAAAAAACAAACAAAAGGCTCTATCAACCACATAATCCGCTTGATACCCCATCCTTTGAAGAAAAAAGTAAACTTTTACAAAAAATTGATGCCTATTTACGGGCTAAAAATGATAAATTGCATCAAGTTACTGTTGCTCTTTCTGGTTCATTACAGCATATTGAAATTTTACGGGCAGACGGGCATCTGGTTCGTGATGTGCGTCCTCTTGTACGTCTTTCTATATCTGTTGTTGCTGCTGAAGGTAATCGACGTGAAAATGGCTTTTATGGATGTGGTGGACGACAAGCATTTAGCCAATTCATTAATGAAGAAAACTGGAAACACGCTGCTGATAAAGCTTTGCGTATGGCTCTTATAAACTTAGAAGCAGAAGCAGCACCAGCGGGAATATTTGATGTTGTCTTAGCGAATGGATGGCCAGGTGTTATGCTTCATGAAGCCGTAGGTCATGGTTTAGAAGGTGATTTTAACCGTAAAAAAACTTCAGCTTTTTCTGAACTTTTGGGACAACAGGTTGCCGCAAAAGGTGTTACAGTTGTTGATGATGGGACAATTCCCCAGTGCCGTGGTTCACTGACCATTGATGATGAAGGAACCCCATCAGGATATAACGTGCTTATTGAAGATGGAAAACTTATTGGTTTTATGCAAGACAGGCTTAATGCTCGACTTATGGGAATGGAGCCTACAGGAAATGGACGACGTGAATCCTATGCACATGCTCCAATGCCAAGGATGACAAATACCATTATGCTAGGAGGTGACAAAACACCTGAAGAAATTCTATCCTCACTCAAAAACGGTATTTATGCTGTTTCATTTGGCGGAGGACAAGTTGATATTACTTCTGGAAAGTTTGTCTTTGAGTGCACTGAAGCATACCGAGTAGAGAATGGTAAAATTGGTGCACCTATAAAAGGTGCAACCCTTATTGGAAATGGTCCAGACGCTATGAAACGTATCACAATGATTGGCAATGATAGCAAACTTGATAATGGTATCGGTATGTGTGGAAAAGCTGGACAAAATGTCCCTGTAGGCGTTGGTCAACCTCATTTGCGAATGAATAATATGACAATTGGTGGAACAGCACTGTCATGAGATATTCCAAATTCATTTCGTTAAAGGATTCTTAACGGAATTTAAAAAAGCTTTTTCATTAAGGTTAAAGCTTCCAGCCTGATTTTGCTTTTCGCTTGCTTAAAAGGGCAACAACTTCAACATGTGGTGACCATAAAAATTGATCAATCGGTATAACTTTTTCTACTGTATAGCCACCGGCAATAAGCAGAGATAAATCACGAGCAAATGTCATAGGATTACATGAAATTGCCACTATACGAGGTATTCTTGCCTTAGCCAACTCACGTACTTGTTCTTCTGCACCAGCGCGTGGAGGATCAAAAACAACAGATTCAAAATATTCAAGTTCCCTCACAGAGAGTGGACGACGAAAAAGATCTCGTTTTTCACAAGTTACAGTTTTTAAACCAGTCGCAAAACGTGCTGCTAAGCTTAAGTTTTTTAACGCTTTCTCATCACTCTCTACCGCATGCACATTCATCTTTTTAGCCATACGCAAAGAAAATGTACCAACCCCTGAAAATAAATCAAGAGCATTTTTTGCTTTCTTTAAATGAGTCAAAATAAGATTGCCCATGATATTTTCTGCTTCAGATGTTGCTTGGAGAAATCCGCCTGCAGGAAATTCAACACAGACATCTCCAAAGTAAATGAATGGTTTTTCTCGCTCAACCAAAACTTCACCTTCAACAGATAAACGTGTCATTCCACATGCAAGAGCTGTATGAATCATTTTCTGACGAAGTGACTCATGGCGTATCACACAACCGCCTAAAGCAACATCTAAACCATTTGCAACATATGTTATCGTCATGTGAAAGCGTTTGGCATGATTGTTTAAATGAGCACAGAGCTCCCTGATAGCTCCGAGTTTAGATATAATTTGTGGACAGCTTACTGGACATTCCTCAAGAGAAACAATTTCATGAGAAAGATGACGATTAAAACCGACTCTCTGACCTTGTGGTGTCATGGAAGCCGTGAGAGTGATTCGCCGGCGACTATAAAGAGCACATTCTATTAAAGGTGAAACAGCAAGATCAAGTTTATATTCTTTCAGAGCATCAAGCACCAGTTGTCTCTTCCATTTGTGATAAGAATCGATATGCCAATGTTGAAGTGTACATCCGCCACATTCTCCAAAATGCTGGCAGAGAGTATCAATGCGTTCTGGTGATTTTTTCTTTAATGCTACAAGTGTGGCATATTTTTCATAAACGGTGATTTCAGCACATTCCCCTGGTAAAGTAAAAGGAACATAAACAAAGTCACGCAATGTTTTGGTAACACCATGACCGTTTACTCCAATATGGTCGATTATGACACTGTCATTCACTGTTGTTTTTCTCCGAATAACAAATATTCCAAATTGCCATAACCACCTAAAATAGGTGAAGGAAGCAAAGCTTTTGCTCTCCATTCTCTTTGTGTATTGAGCCAATAAAAAAGCTTTTCAGCAATTTCTCTAGCCATTGACGGATTTTTTAATACCCCTCTCTTACCGAGATATTTACGGCCAACCTCAAATTGAGGCTTCACTAATAAAACAGCTTGTGCGCCCTTCTTGGCTAAAGACAAAACAGAAGGTAACGCAAGTTTGAGAGAAATAAAACTGACATCTGAGACAATGAGATCTATTTCCCGTCCGTCTAAATGTTCTTGTTTTAAATCCCTAGCATTTAAGCCTTCTAATAAAGTTATCGCACCGTTGTTCAATAAACATTCATCTAATTGATGATGACCAACATCGACAGCAATAACATGTGCCGCTCCACGTTCTAAAAGAACTTGCGTAAAACCACCTGTCGATGCACCAATATCAAGAGCAGTCACTTTATCCGTTATAATTGGAAATGTATCAAGTGCACTGATCAATTTTAATGCCGCACGTGAAACATAATTCTGTGCCGGATCGCAAACGTTAATCTCTGCATTATCAGAAACAATTTGCCCAGCTTTTAAAATGATTTCACCATTAACTTTAACAGTTTGACGTAGAATCGCGTCACGTGCTCGAGAACGTGTTTTAAAAAAGTTCTTTTCAACTAAAAGAATATCGAGCCTTTTTCCGGCCATCATCTTACACTCAAATTTTCTGTATTGTTTGAAGCTTACGTCCCAAAGCAGTACAAACCGTGTTGACAATACCAACTACATCAAGTCCTATACGTGAAAGAACTTTTTCCGGTAAGCCATGATTCAAATATTCATCAGGGAGTTTTAAAGTACGAATCTTTAATCCCTGTTCTAAGAGCCCTTCTTGCGCCAAAAATTGTAATAAATGGGCTCCAAATCCACCTACTGCACCTTCTTCAATTGTCACCAATACTTCATGCTCACGCGCCAAACGGCGCATCAAATCCTTATCTAAAGGCTTTGCAAACCGCGCATCTGCTACCGTTGTAGATAATCCCTCTGCTATCAGCACATCAGCAGCTCCCAATACTTCTGACATCCGTGTTCCAAAACAAACCAAAGCGACCCTGTTTCCCTCACGCAAAATGCGCCCTTTTCCAATCTCTAATAACGTACCGCGCTGCGGTAAATCCATACCAACACCCTCACCACGCGGATAACGAAAAGAAATTGGTCCCTGATCATAAGCTGCAGCAGTACGCACCATATGCATCAGTTCGACTTCATCAGAAGGTGCCATCACAACAAATTCAGGCAGAGTGGCTAAAAAAACAATATCAAAACTGCCAGCGTGTGTCGCACCATCTGCTCCCACAAATCCTGCGCGATCAATAGCAAAACGCACAGGCAATTTTTGAATCGATACATCATGAATAATTTGATCATAAGCGCGTTGTAAAAAAGTAGAATAAATTGCAACAAAAGGCTTATAGCCTTCACATGCAATACCAGCAGCAAAAGTGACGGCATGCTGTTCAGCAATACCCACATCAAACATTCTTTCAGGAAATTTTTCTGCGAAAGCATCAAGGCCTGTTCCTGTTGGCATCGCTGCGGTTATACTGACAATCTTGTTATCATGTGTGGCTTCTTCTATTAAAGCCTTAGAAAATACCTTCGTATAAGACAGAGCATGACTTGGTGTTTTAACCTGTTTCCCTGTTGTAATATCAAAACGGTTAACACCATGATATTTATCCGATGATGCTTCAGCAGGTGCATATCCTTTGCCCTTATGTGTCACAATATGCACCAAAACAGGACCATGAGGATATTCGCGAACATTTTTTAAAACAGGTAATAAATGTCTGAAGTTGTGACCATCTATTGGTCCAACATAGTAAAAGCCAAGCTCTTCAAATAAGGTTCCTCCAACCAAAAGACCACGTGCAAACTCCTCTGAAAGACGTGCCTTATCTAAAAAGAACTTAGGCAATTTTTCGCCCAATACTTTTACCCGTTCGCGTAAACTACGGTAAGCGGGACGAGAAACTAACCTGGCTAGATGTGCACTCATAGCACCCGTAGGAGGCGCAATAGACATATCGTTATCATTAAGAATAACAATCAAACGTGCATTTAAAGCACCTGCATTATTCATCGCTTCGTAAGCCATACCAGCAGACATAGCACCATCACCAATGACAGCAATGACATTGCGTCTTGTCTCTGCTTTCAAGGCACTCGCGACTGCCATGCCAAGACCCGCCGAAATAGAAGTAGAAGAATGCCCCGCACCAAAAGGATCATACACACTTTCAGAACGCTTCGTAAAACCTGATAATCCACCTTCTTGACGCAATGTGCGTATTCTCTCTCTACGCCCTGTTAAAATTTTATGCGGATAGGCTTGATGACCAACATCCCAAATAATTCTATCCTCAGGTGTATTAAAAACATAATGCAATGCAATTGTAAGCTCAACGACACCAAGACCCGCACCAAGATGACCACCTGTTACGGAAACCGCATCAATTATTTCCATCCGCAACTCATCGGCTAACCTTACCAAATCAGACTCAGGCAATGCACGCAAATCATGCGGTAAACAAATACGATCAAGTAATGGCATCAATCTTCGAGACAAAAAAGACTCCTTAAATATTATCTTATCGATTAAGTGAAATGATAAGAGCATGCTTCTCTCTCTTTTCTGTTGAGAGTTTTGCATATTTTTACTGAAACACATTCTTTATTGGCAACGTTTTATGCTCTTTCTTTTTATACGCATTTATTTCATAATAAAGAAATCAATAAAATTGTGTTTCCTAAAACTCAATTATTGTATCTCCTGTCTTGCTCAATAAATATTCATAAGTGATTCAATGTTCTTCAGAATCAAGAGGCTCTGCACCTTCTGGAAAACCGTCCCGTGAAAGCTGAATTTTTTCAACTTTAGCTTCAGCTACTTTCAAGAGTTTCTCACAATGTTTTTTAAGAGATTCGCCTCGTTCATAAATATCAATGGACTGTTCTAAAGGAACATCCCCGCGTTCTAAATTCTCTACAATGACTTCAAGTTGCTTAAGCGCTTCTTCAAAACTTAATGCCGTAATATCCCCCTTATTTGTCCCTTGTTTCATGTAATCCTCATAAAATCTCTGTTCTAGATATATGAACTCCAAAATCTTCTAAACCTATATAATGATGCTCTTTAGAAGCATAAACAATAACAGAACGAATTCCTAAATATTTCAAAATTTGTGATGCTAAACCAATTTGGCGCCATTCTTTTTCACGTACAATTGCCTGCACATGGTTTTCTAAACTGTTCTTTAATATCTCCTGACTGCCAGCAACTGGTTGTATACTTATAGATTCTTCACGCAAATAAACAAACACACCACATTTTTGTTTTTTCACCATATTCTGCATAAGAGCTATAATAGGTGAGGATTGTCCCCAAATATTGTTCAAAATATTTTCACGATGCAAACATACAGGAATATTCTCACCTTCACTGATATCACCAAAAACAATTGCAATATGTTGCATATCTACCCAAGGAAGTTGATAACTTCGAACAATAGCTGGACCTATTGATGTTTCAATCAGCATTTCTCCAATCTGCTTGATTAAAATTTCTTTACATTGGCGATAAGCAATCAAATCTGCAACCGATATGATATGCAATCGATTCTCTCGTGCAAATTTTGTAATCTCATTTCCATGTTTAACGCTGCCATCATCATTGACCAATTCACCGATAACACCAACGGGAGGCAAACCCACTAATTTACATAAATCAACAGCTGCTTCCGTATGACCTGAACGCATAAGAACCCCTCCTTCATGCGCAATCAAAGGAAAAATATGTCCAGGACGAACAAAATCGTTTGGACCAGCATTCGAATTTGCAAGATTACGCACCGCTAATGTACGATCGTGCGCTGAAATTCCCGTTGTTATTCCATATTTAAAATCAACAGTCACAGTAAACTGGGTACGATGAGCAGAATCATTATCTGGCACCATAGGAGCAAGATGAAATCGTTGCGCTTCTTCTTTTGGCATAGGCGCACAAACAATACCGGTTGTATGACGAATGATAAAAGCCATCTTTTCTTCTGTACAATGGGCAGCAGCAAGCGTTAAATCACCTTCATTTTCACGGTCATCATCATCGGTAACCACAATAATTTCACCACGTTCAAAAGCTTGAAGTGCTGAAACAATTTTTTTTTCATCATACGCCATTATTTACCTTTCAAATCATCCAACCTGACCGCGATGTCTTAGATAATGGTCAGCAATAGCACAAGCCACCATTGCTTCACCAACAGGAACAGCACGAATCCCAACGCAAGGATCATGACGCCCTTTCGTTACAGCGTCTATTTCATTACCATAAACATCAATCGAACGACGTGGTGTTAAAATTGATGAAGTAGGCTTTACTGCAAAACGTGCAACAATCGGCTGTCCACTCGATATCCCGCCTAAAATACCACCAGCGTGATTGGATAAAAAGAGTGGTTTTCCATCACTCCCCATGCGCATTTCATCTGCATTTTCTTCTCCTCTCAGGCGAGCTGCTGTAAAACCATCACCTATTTCCACCCCCTTCACCGCATTAATCGACATAAGGAATGACGCGATGTCTTGATCAAGTTTTGCGTAAATCGGTGCTCCTAAACCTGGTGGAACATTTTCTGCAACAATTTCAACAACAGCACCAACCGACGAACCATCTTTGCGCACTTTATCGATATAATCACTAAAAACCTGTACTATCTCGGCATCAGGCGTAAAAAAAGAGTTGTTCCCAACCTCTGACCAATTCCAACGATCACGATTAATCGTATGGGTTCCAATCGCTATCACTGCCCCCCGTACAATCAAATTAGGAACAACTTTACGCGCAATAGCGCCTGCTGCAACACGTGCTGCCGTTTCACGCGCTGAAGCGCGTCCACCACCTCGAAAATCACGGATGCCATATTTAACATCATATGTATAATCTGCATGACTAGGGCGATACTGATGAGCAATAGAGCTATAGTCTTGAGAGCGTTGATTCGTATTTCGAATCAGTAAAGAAATTGGCGTCCCCGTTGTCACCAAAGTTGTTCTTTCATCCTGAGAAACAACGCCTGAAAGTACCTCTACTTGATCTAATTCTTGACGCTGCGTTGTATATTTGGATTGTCCTGGCCTGCGTTTATCAAGATAAGCTTGAATGTCTGAAAGCGTAAAAGTAATGCCGGGTGGACAACCATCAATGACACAACCAAGAGCAGCTCCATGGCTTTCACCCCATGTTGTAACGCGAAACAAATGACCAAATGTATTATGCGACATGAAAAATGATCCGTTTCTTCGTCAAATACACACAACTAAAGCCTATGTTGTGCCGTATAAAAACAGTTTCTATTCCAAAATACCATTGGCCGTTTTAAATTCGATTAAATCAATTTTGTCGAATTAAGCCTTATTCTTTAACGACAGAAATATCTGGCGCATCCACAGCTTTCATACCTATGATATTATAACCTGAATCCACATGGTGTATCTCACCAGTAACAGAACGAGACAAATCTGAAAGAAAGTAAAGAGCAGAATCACCCACTTCTTCAATTGTTACCGTTCGACGTAAGGGAGCGTTATATTCATTCCATTTTAAAATATAACGGAAATCACCAATACCAGAAGCTGCTAAGGTCTTTATTGGTCCAGCAGATAGAGCATTGACACGGATATTTTGAGGACCTAAATCTACTGCAAGATATTTCACGCTCGCTTCAAGAGCTGCTTTGGCAATGCCCATCACATTATAATTGGGAACAACTTTTTCTGCACCATAATAGCTCAGAGTTAAAATTGAACCACCATCCGGCATCAATTTTTCTGCACGCTTTGCTAATGCTGTTAAAGAATAAACAGAAATATTCATGGTCATCATAAAATTTGATTCGCTAATATCAATATAACGACCACTTAATTCGTCTTTATCAGAAAAACCAATAGCATGAACTAAAAAATCAAGTTTACCCCACGTCTTCTCTATTTCTCTAAAAACCATATCAATAGATGCACTATCAGAAACATCACAATGACCGCAAACTAACCCCTGTACTTCCGCAGCCAAAGGCTCAACACGCTTTTTCATCGCATCACCCTGATAAGTAAAAGCAAGCTCCGCTCCCGCAGCATTCGCCGCTTTAGCTATCCCCCAAGCGATAGAACGATTATTGGCTAATCCCAAAATTAAACCACGCTTGCCGTACAATAAACCATTACCCTTAGCCATCAGCACTGCCCCATTGTTACTTAAAATTAAGATTATTCATCTGCCTATGGCATAGGTCAACTTTTTCTTCAAGTAATTGCTTTAAAAACTCTGCTTTTATATCACTCACATGTTAATCTTTTTGCATTTGCAAAAATTGTTCTAAAGCAGCATCCCCATCTTTCGGCAACATTATACGAACATGTACATAAAGATCGTCTCTCGTACCATTTTTTAAACGAAGCCCTTTTCCTTTCAACCGTAAAACACGATCAGAGCTTGACCAAGCAGGAATCGTTAAAACCACACGACCTTCTAAAGTCTCAACTTCTGTTTTTGCTCCCAGAACAGCATTTTTAAGGGAAACTGGTAAATCAAGATGGAGAGCTCTTCCTTCAACACGCAAACGAGGATGCTTTTGGATTTGAATCGTTATCAACGCATCTCCTGCCTGCCCATAAGCCACTTCTTCTCCTTGACCTTTTAAACGAATGGTTTGGCCATCTTCAACATAGTCTGGAAGTTTAATTTTTAACCTTTTTCCATTAGGAAAGACGGCTTCTACCTTTTCCGCACCCACCATCTGTTCCAACGTTATTGCAAGATTCGCACGAATATGCGCCCCTTGTTGAGGCCGATTATATCGTGCTGAATTTGAAAAACTCCCACCCCTGCCAAATAGATCACGAAAAATATCACTCGCATCAAAACCTGCACCGTCTGAAGAAGAAAAATCAAAACCTTTTCTCCCTCTTGAAAAAGGATTGTGACTATTGCTAAAATTTTCACCAGCACCATAGGTTTGATAGAGTGGTTTTCCTTCCATATCAATTTCACCACGATCAAATTGTGCCCTTTTGTCCTTATCACCTATAATTTCATAAGCTTGATTAATTTCAGAAAACTTTTCTTTAGCTTTTGCATCATTCACATTGTGGTCTGGATGATATTTCTTTGCTAATTTTCTGAAAGCTGATTTAATCTCTTGCGGTTTTGCGGTACGTGCCACACCCAAAATCGTGTAGGGATCACGCATATTGCCCTCTTTTCAATTTTTTCGTTTTTTAAATATCAACTGATATGTTGTTCAATATCTCTTGTAATTTTACCACTCTCTTTTCAAGAATGATTTTTCTTCTCATTATATGTCTATCAAGAAATTAAAATACCAGATAAAATAGACATTTTATTTCATTTATCTCACTATATCCTATACTAAAGACAAAAATGATAAGGATACTATAATAGTATATGATGTGATTGTTTTTACAGTAAGAAAAAATAGTGCTTTATTTCTTAATGACAAAACAAATTAACGAGCTTTTCACTCATACCCACGGACATTTGGAGATATTATGGACAATAAAGTACAAACAGATGATGATTTTATGGAAATGCAAAAACCTTTTATCCTTTTCGCAAAGTGGCTTGAAGAAGCAAAAATGCATGAGATAAATGATCCTAACGCCATGGCGTTAGCAACCGTTGACGAAACAGGATTGCCTAATGTTCGTATGGTGCTTCTCAAAGATTATAATCCCCAAGGTTTTGTTTTTTATACCAATTATGAAAGCCAAAAGGGGCAAGAAATTTTAAAATCAATGAAAGCCTCCTTAGGTTTTCACTGGAAATCGTTGCGCCGTCAGGTTAGAATTCGAGGAATTGTTGAAAAAGTCAGTGTGCAAGAAGCTGATGCATATTTTCAATCACGTCCACGTGGAAGTCAAATTGGTGCGTGGGCTTCTAAACAATCTCGACCATTAGAAAATCCTTTTGTCCTCAAAAAAGCAATTGCTCAATATACAACACGTTATGCATTAGGGAATATCCCACGCCCACCTTATTGGTCTGGATTTCGCGTTAAACCCCTTTCTATCGAATTCTGGCGTGATCGCCCATTTCGTTTACATGACCGTCTTCTCTTTACACGCGATTGTGTTGAACAAAATGATTGGCAAAGACAAAAACTTTATCCCTAATTCTCCAAAATTTCATTGTTATTAAAGAACTTATTCTCATAACAATGAAACAATTCTTTGCAAAGTAAAGATTGGACATTGATACAGTGAGAGAGCATTTTTTCTCTTTCTATAAGAAACTTGGTTGATAAAAATCTTTTTCTTATTCTAGAGCTTGAAAAAAGATTAAAGTTGTAAAGATTAAAACTAAACTTATCTAGCCTTTAGTAAGATAATCAGGAATGTTTAAATAGAGCTTAAAAATAAAATTTATCTGTCAAATGCAGATAGACTCTGAAAAGAATCGGGGATAATAAATTTCAAAGTCAATAAACTCGGGCTTTTATTTTCAATATCCTATGATAAATATCCATTTCAACATGACGTAATACATAATGTTATTTTTAAATTTGTTGTTAAACCGCAGAAGAAAACATCATCCATATACCACCGCATACTAAACCAGCAAAAATTACAAAACCAATAAATGAATTCGATTTGAAAAGCTTTAGACATTGTGAACTGTCATTGATATCAATCACTTTAATTTGAATAAACATATGAATACTTGCTAAAAAAATCCCTAAAAAACTAATAAAAGGAACTTTTGCTAAATAGAATGCTAAACTGATGAGCACTACAAAACCGCTATATAAAAATACCAAAGCGCGCTTGGTACCTTCACCAAAGAGAAGGGCTGTGGAACGTACGCCAACCGTTGCATCATCCTCTTTATCTTGATGCGCATAAATTGTATCATAACCTATCGTCCATAAAATGGATCCCATATAAAGTAAAATTGGTGACCAACTCAAACTTCCCCATACAACTGCCCACCCCATTAATGCTCCCCAATTAAATGCAATACCTAAAAAAAACTGTGGCCAATATGTTATGCGTTTCATAAAAGGATAAAACGCAACTGCTACCAATGACGAAATCCCTAAAAAAAAACTGTACCTATTAAACTGTGATAAAATAGCTAAACCAACCACACATTGTATCAATATAAAAAGCTTTGCTTGAAACCGACTTACATGACCTGTTGGCAATGGACGAGAACGTGTTCTCTCTACCTGTGCATCAATTTGATGATCGACAAGATCGTTCCAGGTACAGCCTGCCCCCCGCATCGCTATGGAGCCTAATATGAACAGCAACAAATACCAAAACCAATGCAATAACACTGATAAAAGAGGTAATGGATACATTTCATAAGAGAGAAAAGCCATCGTTGTGGACCAAAAACAAGGCCACATCAATAATTGCCAACCGATAGGCCTATCCCAACGTGCTAATTGAGCATAAAACCATACAGAAGGAGGCAGAAAACGATAAACCCACTGTTTGGAAGATGCATCCATCACTCGTCCCTGATTCTCACAGGATTGAATATGTGCAATATTTTTACTTTTTTTCATCAAATAATTTTACCTTTAGTCTTGCGATAGAGGCATTTCATTCTTATGACAGGAATCATTTAATCATCTTCTATGATAGGAGCAAACAATGAACATCCTTCTTATCGGCTCAGGCGGACGAGAACATGCTTTAGCATGGAAAATAGCAGCATCACCACTGCTAACAAAATTATATTGTTCTCCTGGAAATCCTGCAACAGGAGAACATGGTGAAAATGTTGATTTAAACATTGATGACCATTCTCTTATTGTTGACTTTTGTAAAATACATTCTATTGATCTTGTAGTTGTTGGACCAGAAGCACCACTTGTTGCTGGCATAACAGACTCCCTTAATAAGGCTAATATCTGTGTATTTGGACCGACTCAAAAAGCTGCTCAGCTAGAAGGCTCAAAAGCTTTTACAAAAGATCTATGCCGTAAAAATAATATACCTACAGCATCTTATCAATGCTTTGATGATTCTGCAAAAGCCAAAGCTTATATTTATCAACAAGGCGTTCCTATTGTTATTAAGGCTGATGGCTTAGCTGCTGGTAAAGGTGTTGTTGTTGCAACAACCATAGAAGAAGCATTTCATGCTGTTGATGCCTGTTTCAAAAATCCCTCCTGCGATGTGGGAAAAAAAATTGTTGTAGAATCTTTCCTTGAAGGTGAGGAAGCAAGCTTCTTCTGTCTTTGTGATGGTCAAGTTGTTCTGCCCTTTGGTTCTGCACAAGATCATAAACGGGTGGGGGATGGTGATACTGGAGCAAATACCGGTGGCATGGGCGCTTATTCACCAGCGCCTATCATGACTGAAGAAATGATTAATCGTGCTCTTAAAGAAATTGTTGAACCAGCTCTATGCAGCATGAATACACTGGGAACTCCCTTTAAAGGCGTTCTTTTCGTTGGATTGATGATAACACAAAAAGGGCCTGAACTTATTGAGTTTAACGTGCGATTCGGTGATCCTGAATGTCAGGTTTTAATGATGCGTCTTAAAGATGATATCCTCCCCATACTTCTTGCAGCTGCGCAAGGAAATCTTGAACGAAAAAAATTTCAATGGTCTGAAAAAACTGCTTTGACTGTTGTTATGGCCGCCAAAGGTTACCCAGATTCTCCACAAAAAGGTACTGTTATCCGTAATCTTGAGAAAGTAAACGCAATGTCTGATGTGAAAGTTTTTCAAGCTAGTACTCTATTGCGCAATGGAGAACTCATTGCCAATGGTGGACGTGTTTTAAATATAACAGCAACGGGAGAAACTGTTATGCATGCACAAAAACGCGCCTATGAAGCTGTCGATTGTATTGATTGGCCCGAAGGCTTTGTTCGCCGCGATATTGGATGGAGAGCCATGGCACAAAAAGTTTAAATCCTTTGAGCATTTCTTTTTTATGATTTCATCATCTTATTTAAGATAATATGCAGCAATCAATCTGCTAAGCGTTCCGTAATTTTCGTCACTGTGAAAAACGATAAATTTTCTTGTACTCACATCTATCACAAAATAGATAAAACAAAAATTATGTTCTGTTATTGCCTTTGCATCAAGAAAGTGTTCCCATATCATTAAAACCAATAACTTAACTACCTCGGAAAAAAGTATTGCTGCTACTACAATAGAAAAAACATATCATGTAAATGATTGCTAAATAATATATTTGCCAAACAAAACTCTCAAAAATGCAGAATAGCTTCATATAGCGGTATAATAGAAAAAAATGAATACACCGCAATATTTATCGTAGCGCAATCCGATTCGCAATCACCAAACGCAAACCTAACGGATTGCTATAACGAAGTGAGAAATGCTTTTGCTTAGAATGCGACGTGGTACAAAAAAAACGACGTAAATCAGAACGATCTTTTACAACTATGACACGATTATCTTCATTGATCATAAGCATAGGAAGATCATAAGTATCTGCCCACAACCGCCAATCTAGAAGAACATTATTCAAATCTCTAGATACTAAAAGTGGAATGCACGCTTCCTCATCCTTATGCAGAAGTTCTAATGCAACTGCTCTCTCTCCTGAATGCATTTTTACAGTGCGTGCCGCAATGCCTTTGAAATGATAAGAGGGCATTAAATGGGATAAACTTGAGGGTGTATCCATTGTAAAAAAAACACCGCGATCACTTAACGAACAAATTATTTTGTTGCCCGTTTTTGATGAAAAATATGTCGTTGTTTGTGGCAAATGGCACGGATCTAACCGAAATTCAAGCACCGCTTTTGCCTGATTAAAGCATTGATTAGCCATATACAGTGTCCCAATTTATCTTAATAATATACTCCCTTTAACAGCTTTTCCTCATTGGATTATTAAAATATTGAATAAAAAACAACTGGTTTCTTTTTTGGTTATCAAAGTCTAAACAGAAACACATAACCTATTCATATTTCTTAAATTATAAAACTTTTCCAGGGTTCATAATCCCTAAAGGATCGAGCACTTGTTTAATTCCTTGCATAATTTCTACTGCAACAGGTGATTTGAAAGTACGAAGTTCCCCACGTTTCAGTTGACCAATTCCATGCTCAGCAGAAAAAGCACCTTGATAGTGCATCACTAAACTATGAATGCCCTGGTTCATTTGTGACCATAAACGCAAAAAGGCTTTAGGATCAGCGCCAATAGGCTGCGTAATATTATAGTGTAAATTTCCATCGCCCATATGTCCAAAACAAACTATCCGCGCACCTGGAGAAATTTCTTCAACAACATGTGCTGCCTCAGAAATAAAATCAGGAATGGAAGCAAGTGGAACGGCAATATCATGCTTAATGGATCCTCCCGCTAACTTCTGTGCTGGTGATATGGCTTCACGCAATTGCCAAAAAAAATCTTGTTGCTTTAAAGATTGCGCAACAACTGCATCCTCTATGACAGTATTCTGTAAGGACTCTTCCAAAATAATACTGAGCACCGATAATGCCTCATCCTCACTTTGTAATGAAGAAAGATGAATCAATACATACCATTCATGCTCACGCTCAAGAGGAGATCTCTCACACAACTTATAATCTAAAGCCATCTTCAAGCTGAGTTTTCCCATCAACTCAAAACCCGTCAACATCCCTCCTCCATAACATTGTGCGAGAGATAAAAACTCAAGAGCCGTCTCTGGGCTACATAGCCCCACCAAAGCTACGGCTTGCCCTTTAGGTTTTGGAAAAAGCTTTAAAACCGCTGCTGTTATAACTCCTAGTGTTCCTTCTGCACCAATGAAAAGATTTTTCAAATCATACCCGCTATTGTCTTTCTTGACAAAACGCAAATCATCTAAAAGGCGTCCATCAGGCAAAACAACTTCCAAACCAAGACAAAGTTCACGCATATTGCCATAAGCCAAAACAGCCGTCCCTCCAGCGTTAGATGAAAGATTTCCCCCTATCTGGCAGGACGCTTCTGAAGCCAAAGAAAGAGGAAAAAAACGATCTAATTCATCTGCTTTTTTCTGTAAGTCTTGTAAAATCACTCCAGCTTCCACTACAGCAAAATTACCCTCAAGATTTATACATCGCACCTTATTCAATCGTTCCATGGATAAAAGAATACTGTTTCCACTCTCATCTGGTTGTTGACCACCGACAAGACCTGTATTCCCCCCCTGAGGTACAATTGATGTGCGCGTTTGGCTCGCAAGCTGCATAATCGACGATATTTCTACAGTAGAAGATGGACGTAAAAGTAAGGGGGTTTTTCCATGAAAAAGTCCACGTTCTTCAAATAAATAGGGTGTAATTAACGCTTGATCTGTTATAGCGTGTCCAATACCAACAATTTTTGTAAATTTCTCAATTAATTCCTGCTCCATCTTCATTTCTCCTTTGGAGCCGCAGCACGTATAAGACGATCATTAATAGCCTCACCTAAACCGTATAATGGGATAGGTTCTACTGCAATAGATCTCACCTTCAATGAATCCAATTCACTCATATATTGAAAGAGATGGAAGGCTGCCTCTTCTAATTGTCCACTCTCACTAAGATTTAAAACAGAAACGGCATTTTCAACCCCCATAACGCGCTTCCTCCCAAATGCTAAAAGTGCTTCACCACTTTCCACCTTGTTTACATTCAAACGCATCATAGCATTTGGTGCATAATGCGACTTTAACATACCTGGTGCCTCAATCTCAGTCTGCTGATCTATTCGTTTTAATGATTTCCTAGCAACTTCTTCAATATTTTGCGCCGCAAGCCCTCCAGGGCGCAAAAGATAAATATTTTCACCACAAACCTTAATAATTGTCGATTCAATTCCTATTTTGCAAACTCCTCCATCAAGTATCAAAGGAACAGATCTCCCTAAAGATGCAAAAACAGCTTCAGCAGACGTGGGACTAAGACGCCCTGATTGATTTGCACTTGGAGCAGCTAGAGGTCGACCAAAACATTCTACAACTTCTGCAAAAGGACCATTTGGAAAACGAACAGCCAACGTATTCAAACCAGCAGTGGTTAAAGGGTGTATATTATGCTGTGCTTTTAAAGGGAGAACCAATGTCAAAGGTCCTGGCCAAAATACCTCCATTAATAAACGCGAAAGAAAATCAATTTCAACATATCTCTCTGCCATGTCGATACTGCTGACATGCGCAATAAGAGGATTGAATTGTGGGCGCCTCTTTATGGAAAAAATAGATGATACGCTCCTCCCATTGGTTGCATCTCCCGCCAATCCGTAAACAGTTTCTGTTGGCAGAGCCACTAATCTTCCCTGTTCAAGAAATGTAACGGCCTCCTTTATCGAAGCACTCTTGAGAGGAAGAATTGTCATAAAACACCATTCTTACAGCGCCCTTTAAGTGGTGCAAAACTATAACGATGTAATCTCACAATTGGCCCATATTTATCAAGAGCAGCACGATGCACTTTCGTCGCATAACCTACATGCTTCTCTAAACCATAACCTTGATAAATTTGCCCTACATATTCCATCATTCGATCCCGCGTTACTTTGGCAATAATAGATGCTGCTGCGATTGAAACCGAACGCTGATCACCCTTAATCAAAGAAGTGGCTGGACACGGTAGTCCAGAAGGAATATCTCGTCCATCAATAAGTGCATAATGAGCTGGAACTGCTAATCCTGTAATACAGCAGCGCATTGCTTCTAAAGTTGCTTGTCTAATATTGGACTGATCAATCGTATGAGCACAAAGACTAGAAATTGAAATCGCTAAAGCATTTTGTAAAATTTCACTGTATAATTTTTTACGTTGTAAAAGAGACAATTTTTTTGAATCATTGAGCCCGTGAGGAATATGCTCTTTATCCAAAATAACTGCTGCTGTTACTACCGGCCCGGCAAGAGGACCACGTCCTACTTCATCAACACCGGCTATATGAAAAAAACCTTGGTTTTGCAAATCCAATTCACATGAAAAATTTGGCTGAAGCGGTAAATTAGACATGTTTGATAAACCACAAATACAAAGAACTCAATGATGGAGGCTTATGCACAATACCAAACTCCTCTTCTAAAAAACTATTTTAGCACGTATATATTTAATCGGAAAAACAAAAAACACACATTCTATTACTCCCCATCACATATAACAGCCAAACAAAACCTCTTACCTTCATACTTATTTCTTAAATTTTTCCTGAAGTCATGATAGCTTTCACAAACCAATCTGGATGTATCGATTTGATAAAAAGCGCTGCCTGTTGGGCGGTTTGTTGATCTTTAAAAATACCAAAGCAAGTTGCCCCCGACCCAGACATACGAGAAAAAAGAGAACCACATTCATCTAATGTAGATAATACTTGTGTTAATTGAGGAGCAATTTTTAAAGCAGGGGCAAAAAGATCATTACGCGTTTCTTTTAAAGCTTCAACCAATGTGTCAACTGTTTTCAAAGCTTCTGAATCAATTTTCAGAGAAGAGTTATTGTGCCTTTGCAAAACTTCAAAAACAGCTCTTGTTGCAACCTGTTGTCCATGATTCACTAATACCATAGCAAGAGAACAAGCCTCCTTTATTGGGGTAATATCTTGGCCAATGCCTTTCACAAAAAGCGGCTGCTGATATTCTAATGCAAAAAGGCACATTGGCACATCAGCACCAAGAATTAAGCTCATTTCTGCTAATTTTTCACAAGAACAGTTAAGTTTCCAATGTGTACGCAACATGCTTAAAACACCAGCAGCATCACCTGAACCACCACCAATGCCTGAAGCAACAGGAAGTGTTTTAACAAGTTGAAAAAAAGCCGGCTTAGCACTTTCAGGAAATGTCGTGTGCATAAAATCACGTGCACGAATAACCAAATTGTTTGCATCAAACACAAGGTCCTTTGCAAACGGACCGGTTAAAACAAAGTTATCATGTTCACAAGGTGCATAAGCTAAATGATCACCACACAGGCTAAAATAGACCAAACTTTCTAATAAATGATAACCATTAGTATGCTGGCCAACAACATGTAAAGCTAAATTCAACTTAATAGGTGTTACTATATAAGAATAACCTTTGAATGAAGCTTGTACATCCAATATCATCTGACGTAATATTCACCTGTGCTGGAATCCTTTACCAATGTCCCCCGTTGTTTTGTGTTGCTCTTAGATTCTTTCCTCCCTTCTCTCTGTAATATCTTCTGTAACCGTTTCCTAAAAGAACAATAAGCATGAAGAGTTATTATACACAATAAACTGAATGCAATCATCCGTATCATTCAAGTATATTCCTTTTCAGAACCACTTTTAGAAAAAATTACTTACCCCGTTGAACATCTATCAAATTGCATTTTCTGTCATAAATCATAACGTTGCCAAAGCGCACGCTCTTCTAATGCCGTCAATGCACTGTCAGCTACTGTATAAGCGGCATGAGAAGTAATTCCCGAAGGAATTTTAAGTCCTAAAAGGCTTTTTGGAGGCGTAATTAATCGAAGCTTTGTGTCATCTCCAAACCGCTCTTTAATAACAGAGCGTATATCGTTTAGTCCATCGACAAGGCCAAGCTCGACTCCTTTCTTTCCACTCCAAAACATTCCTGTAAAAATATCTGGATCATTTGATAATTTTTCTGCACGACGCTCTTTAACCAAATCAATAAAAGTTTGATGAACTTCAAGTTGCAGAGACTTTAAATGCTCAATATCGGCTTTCTTTTCAGGCTGAAATGGATCGAGTGTAACCTTGTTCTTTCCTGCTGTATAAACGCGCCGCTCCACACCTATTTTCTTCAAAAGTTCAGGAAAACCAAAAGAAGAAGAAACAACCCCTATAGAACCAACAACCGAAGAAGGATCAGCAAAAATCTCATCCCCCGCACAAGCAATCATATAACCACCTGATGCAGCTACATCTTCAATAAAGACAAGAACCCGTTTCTTTTTTTCCTCTGCTAAATCACGAATACGCTTGAAAATAAAACGCGATTGCACCGGCGAACCGCCAGGAGAATTTATAACAATTGCAACCGCCGGTGCTTTTTTGTATGCAAAAGCCTTGTCTAAAAGATTCGCACATTTCCCCAAAGAAAGTGTACGTGCTATTGATGTCGTAGAATCCATAATCGCCCCATGAAGGCGCACCACAGGAATTACAAGTTGACTAGAAAAAAAACGGGACGGAATAAGACTTTTGATAACGTCCATCAAAACAAAATCTCCTTATAAATTAAGTAAATCATATATGCAAGGACAACAGAAAGGAAGAACGCTATAACATCCAAAAGCACCAATCAACCCCCACATTACAACTAGAAATAAAATTTCATATAAAATTACAGTCCTCCTTAAAGAAATAAAGCATTATTCTAAATTTAAGCAATAAACTGGAAAACACAAGATATCATTTAAAAAGTTCCCACAAACTTATACATCCATTATTGATTGCATCAATCCGCGGTGAAAAAGCATGTCCCTCACCTTCATGTATAACCACTGCCGGTAAAATGGATAAAGCCGCTCTGCTTCCCCGTTTTGCATAACATAAAATACGAATTGCCGATGTTGTTGCACGTGCATGAATGGGAATGATACAGATACCACCAAAGCGACCTTCTAAAGCATGTAAAATATCATTTAGTGATTGCGGACGTGCGATTACTCCTAAATAACCACTTGGCTTAACAATTGCTGCTGCACTTCGAAACCAATGATCAAACATTGCTTCAGGCATAACATGTGCCTCAGACTTTTGTTGATCAGGTGTTTTGCGATCTGTAGGATTGTTAAAAGGTGGATTCATAATGGCAAAATCAAAAGAATAATCCATCAATCCTGCTTTTAAACGATTTTTTCCTTTCAAAGTAACATCTGCCTTTAACAAACAAACCCGCCCAGCAAATTTTTCATTTTGTTTTAGCATAAGTGTTTTTTGTGCATAAGTGACCATAAAAGGTGAGCGTTCAACCAATGTAACATGAGCTTGCGGACAACGCGAAATAACAGCCAACCCTGCCGCACCAGCCCCTGCTCCCAAATCAACAACCTTGCCCTTTAAATGAGTGGGGACCAAACTGGCTAATAACATAGCGTCCATCCCAGAGCGATGGCCATATCTACGTGGTTGAACCAAATAAAACCTCCCACGATGAAAACTGTCTATTGTTTCATCATGCTGATTCGCCATTTTATCCATTTGAAAGCCTAATATTCCATTATAAACTGAGCTTTTTTTCTCAATGACTATTTAAACAAAGCTGTTGCAAATTCTTTCTTTAAACCTCATAGAAATAACATTATACAAGCTTTTAAAATATACCCTTGTACATATTATCAAAAGTTTGCGCTTTAAAGCAGTATCAAAGACTTGAGTCAAAACAAAACCCACTTTATGCTAATCTTCTATAAAAAATAGAATTCATAGATGTCCATTTTAATACTCTTAGGAGTCAACATATTGAGCGTAGCTACAAAACTAGATCAAACACAAGATAATCAAGTGTCCCTACAATCCCTCATTAATCTTACCCAAAATGATATGGAGCGTGTAAATCAATTTATCCTCTCTATGGCAAAATCAGAAGTTGAAATGATTCCTGAAATTTCCAATCATCTTATTTCATCAGGTGGAAAACGGTTACGCCCAATGATCACATTAGCTTCTGCTCATATGTTCGATTACAAAGATGAGGGACATATAAGACTTGCCACAGCCGTTGAATTTATGCACACAGCAACTTTATTACATGATGATGTGATTGATGAAAGTGATTTACGACGTGGAAAATCTACCGCACGAATGATTTGGGGAAATCAAGCAAGCGTACTTGTGGGTGATTTTTTGTTGGGACAAGCTTTTAAGATGATGGTTGATGTTGGTTCTATAGAAGCACTCTCTGTCCTTGCAAACGCTGCTGTAATTATTGCTGAGGGAGAAGTGATGCAACTTTCTGCCGCAAGAAATATTGAAACCAGTGCTTCAGATTATCTTAAAGTTATCAACGCAAAAACAGCAGCACTTTTTTCAGCTGCCGCTGAAGTTGGACCAATTATTGCTGGCTATGGTGAAAAAGAGCGTTCTGCGCTACGTGAATATGGAACATTTTTAGGACTCGCTTTCCAATTGATTGATGATGCGCTTGACTATGGTGGTTCTGCTAAACATTTGGGAAAAAATATTGGAGATGATTTTAGAGAGGGAAAAATCACAATGCCTGTTATCCTCGCATATGCACGCAGTAATACAGTGGAAAAAACATTCTGGAAACAAGCTCTTGAAAACGGCAATAACGATAATGAAGCCTTCGTACATGCACAACACTTAATAAAAAAATATGACAGCCTCACAGATACAATAAAACAAGCCCATCTTTATGGAATGCGTGCAATAGATGTGCTTGCTCCCATGAAGAAAAGTCCTGCTCACAATGCTCTTGTTGAGGCTATTGATTTTTGTATTGCACGTGTCAACTGATTCTTTGCAAGAATCATGATATTGTTCAACAAAATAATTGGAAATGATTTATAAACCATACAATCGATTGATTGTCTTGAAAAGGATTGGCTCTATTATGTGCAATGCAACAGTATTCCGCCTTTTGGTGTGCTTTATTGCGGGTATCATGCTGATGCCATCAGCCACTTACAGCAAAATAAACGCTCCGGTAAATACAACCTCATTTACAGGTGCCTATTTAGCTGGAAGAGTTGCAAAACATGAAAATAGAACAGATCTTGCTATCAATTATTTTAAACAAGCTCTCGCCTACAAACCTGGTAATATTGAAACTCAAAAAGAACTCCTGGAAGCCATGCTTTCACTTGGAAATTTTAAAGAAGCTGTTCAGCAAGCACAAAAACTTAAAGAGCAAGGTGTTATAACTCCCTTTGTGTCCTTGACGTTATCGGTAGAAAGTCTCATAAAAAAAGACTATAAAAATGCCCAACTTTTTTTACAATTAAAAGAACCTCCTGCTCTTAATAATCCAATACCTAAACTCATCGGTGCATGGATTACATTTGGATCTGGACAAAAGTCTCAAGCAATTGCTAATCTTGAAAAGGTTAAAGGGCCTATCTGGTATAATCTTTTTATACATTATCATCTCGCGCTTATGAATGACCTTGCAGAACACGCAGAAGATGCTAAAAAATATTTTATACAAGCTCTCAATAACAAACAGGGAAACCTTATAGCCCCTAACACCTATGAGCGTATTGTGATAGCTTACGCCTCATTCCAATTGCGTCATAACATGCGTAATCAGGCTCTTCAAACAATTCAGCATGCTGAACAAATGTTGTCAGGCCGAGAAGTCCTTAAAAATATCCGAGAAAAAATTGAAAAAGGTGCTTCCTTAGAAAGGTTGGTTAAAACTCCCCAACAGGGAGCAGGTGAAGTGTTGTATAACTTTGGTACAGCTCTCAACTACAGAAACTCCGGACAAATCGCACGTATTTTCAAACAATTATCTTTCACCTTATACCCTCAAAATGATGCAACACTATTCCAACTCGCGCATATTTCTGCCCAATTAGATAATCCTTATCAAGCAATTAAACTTTATCGCGCTTTGTCACCTAAATCTCCTTATTATAGAGATGGGCAGCTTCAACTTGCATTTCTGCTTGCAAAAAATAATAATTACAAAGAAGCTATCAAATTACTCACCTCGTTAAGAAAAAAATTCCCCAATGATCGCTCCATTTTGATAACGTTAACTGCTTTTTATATACAAGATAATAAATTTTTAGAAGCTACCAAAACGCTGGATCATGCTATTGCACAGATAAAAAATTTTCAACGAGATGATTGGAAGCTTTTTTATCAACGTGGAATTGCTTTTGAACATTTGGATCAATGGAAAAAAGCCGAGATTGATCTGCGAAAAGCACTTGAATTTTTCCCCAATCAACCGCAAGTTCTTAATTATCTAGGCTATTCACTCGTTGATCGTGGTCAGAAACTTGAGGAATCGCTCCACATGTTGCAAAAAGCCTCTACATTACAATCGAAAAATAGTTATATCTTGGACTCTCTAGGATGGGCTTACTACAAGCTTAAACAATATAACAAAGCCGTTCAAATTTTAGAAAATGCTGTCAAATTACAACCGGAAGATCCTACATTAAATGATCATTTAGGTGATGCCTATTGGCAAATTGGACGCAAGCGTGAAGCAATTTTTCAGTGGAATCATGCAATTGATGGAGAAGCAAAAGATTCTGTAAAAATCCGAAAAAAATTGAAATTTGGCTTACATTAAATATCGATGCTTGACCATAAACACATGAAACAATAAACAACCATAAAGACTGAATTTCCTTTGGTCGCTGTCTATGAATTAAATAATTAAAAGAGTATAAAGTGTGAAATTGCCTGAACATCTCAATCCCAAACGTTCTTTTCAGGGACTTATCTTAACTTTACAAAATTATTGGGCTCATTATGGATGCGCAATTTTGCAATCCTATGATATGGAAGTGGGAGCTGGAACTTTTCACCCATCCACAACACTGCGCTCTTTGGGACCACGCCCTTGGAAAGTCGCTTACGTCCAGCCTTCTCGACGTCCAACAGACGGGCGATATGGTAAAAATCCAAATCGTTTACAGCATTATTATCAATTCCAAGTCCTTCTCAAACCTTCGCCCCCCAATTTACAAGAACTTTATATCAAATCGCTGCAAACCATTGGTCTTGACACAAAACTTCATGATATTCGTTTTGTTGAAGATGATTGGGAAAGCCCAACATTAGGTGCTTGGGGGCTTGGGTGGGAATGCTGGTGTGATGGAATGGAAATTTCTCAATTCACTTATTTTCAACAGGTTTGTGGTATTGAATGCGCTCCAGTTTCAGGAGAAATCACCTATGGGCTTGAACGTCTAGCAATGTATATCCAAGGTGTTGATAACGTCTATGATCTAAACTTTAATGGTTTAGATGGACAAAACAAAATAAGTTATAGAGATATTTTTTTACAAACAGAACAAGAATATTCATACTATAATTTTGAATTTGCTGATACAAAACTTCTACAGCGACATTTTATCGATGCAGAACATGAATGTAGTGCACTTCTTGAAGCTGGGAAACCAAATCATGAAAATGATCGACATCTGTGTGTTTTCCCCGCTTATGACCAATGTATTAAAGCCAGCCATATCTTTAACCTTTTACAAGCGCGTGGTGTTATTTCTGTAACTGAGCGACAAAGTTATATACTTCGCGTTCGTAACCTTGCACGTCGCTGTGGTGAAGCCTTTTTACTTACAGAAGCAGGCCAATACACTAAAGGAGAAGCCTAATGTCTGATCTTCTTCTTGAGCTTTTTAGCGAAGAAATCCCAGCACGCATGCAACGAAAAGCTGCTGCTGATCTAAAAAAATGTGTAACGGATCAACTTGTTGATGCAGGTTTAACCTATAAAGCTGCCCGTGAATATTGGACACCCCGTCGGCTAACGTTAAATGTACGTGGTCTATCTCTACATTCAAAAGATATCCATGAAGAACGGAAAGGCCCAAGTACAAAATCACCACAATATGTGATTGATGGATTTCTACGCTCAACAGGACTCAATAATATTTCTGAAGCACATATTGCACATGATAGCAAAAAAGGTGATTTTTATATCGCTAAAATCATCAAAAAAGGACGGTGTGCAGAAGAAATTATTGCTGAGATTATACCAAATACTATTCGCAATTTTCCGTGGCCAAAATCTATGCGCTGGGGAAAAGATTCAGAAAAAAGTGGGGCTCTGAAATGGATTCGCTCTTTACAGAACATTCTCTGCATCTTCGGACCAGAAATTGGTGAAACACATGTGATTCCATTTACCATTGGTTCTCTTAAAAGCAATAATCTAACCTATGGCCATCGCTTCTTAAATGACGGAGAACCACTCGAAATCCGACGTTTTGAAGATTATAATAGCAAACTTGAAGCCCATAAAGTCATCATTGATGCAGAAAGGCGAAAGAATATTATTTTGGCAGATGCTCAAAATCTTTGTTTTGCAAATGGCTTAGAGTTGGTTCAAGATCATGCCCTCTTAGAAGAAATCGCGGGACTTGTTGAGTGGCCTGTTGTGCTTATGGGAAGTTTTGACAAATCGTTTCTTGATATTCCTCCAGAAATTATTCGTTTAACTATTCGGACCAATCAAAAATGTTTTGTAACGAGGAAGCAAGGTGAAAAAATTCAACTTTCTCCTTATTTTATTCTTGTTTCTAATATCCTTGCAAGCGATGAAGGTAAGGAAATTTCTAAGGGAAATAGTAAAGTCGTCTGTGCCCGTCTTTCCGATGCACTCTATTTTTGGCAAACAGATCAACATAATTTACCCGATATCAAAAACTTGGAATCTTCTGTAAGAAAATTTGATCTTGACTTAAAGAAACCTCTCGATCAAAGAATGGCACGACTTGATCATTTAAATGTCACTTTCCATGCCAAATTAGGTACACAAGGCGCAAGAGTAGAGCGCATTGCTGCACTCGCACAAAAAATTGCACCTTTTGTGAAAGCTGACCCTCTTTTAGCAAAACGTGCCGCAATTCTTGCAAAAGCTGATTTACAAACAGAAGTTGTAGGAGAGTTTCCTGAATTACAAGGGGTTATGGGGCGAAGATATGCCCTTCTGCAAGGAGAAGATCCTCGTATAGCTGAAGCAATTGAAGATCACTATAAACCCTTAGGACCCAAAGATCGTATTCCGCAAGAGCCTCTTGCTATAGCAGTTGCACTGGCTGACAAAATTGATACGATTGTCTGTTTTTGGCTCATCGATGAAAAACCAACCGGCTCTAAAGATCCTTATGCCTTAAGACGAGCAGCATTAGGAATCATTAGGCTTGTGCTTTCACGTGACTGGAAAATTAATCTTATGCCTTTGTTTCATTCGGCAGCGAACTTTTTCTTACAACAAAAAAGTAAATATAAGATATCTCAACAAGAAGATACGCAATCACCAAATTTCTTTCTGGAAAAAATAGAATATATTTTATCGGATCTGTTAGTTTTTTTTCATGAACGTTTAAAAATCTATCTCAAAGAGGAAGGTGCACGTTATGATGCCCTTGAAGCAGTCTTAAATAAAGATGCTGATGATTTTTTATTCGTTGCACGTCGTGTCGAGGCACTTATTGTTTTTATCAATACAAGTGAAGGAAACAACTTTTTAACCGCTGTAAAACGTACCGTAAATATTCTTGAAACTGAATTGCAAAAAGGTGCAATAATAATAAACGATATTAATCCTGAACTCTTTATTGAAACAGAAGAAAAACAACTCTATAGAGCAATGATTGAAGTAGAAAGCAAGATTGGTGATAACATCACTGTAACAAGTTTATCGCAAACACTCAATATACTTGCACCTCTTGGAAAATTTATTGATACATTTTTCGAGAAAGTATTGGTAAATGATAAGGATGCTTATATTCGCTCTAATCGTCTTGCTCTTCTTAGACGTATTCATACTATAACACAAACGGTGGCAGACTTCTCTAAACTTGTCGTTTAAAAACTTCCCCCCCCCTCTCTCAACGAAAAAATAAAAAATAGAACTCTTTTATTTTGGGAAATGCTGGCTCTTAAATACAAAAAACATTATGAGAAAATTTCAGCATAAAGTTTAAAACTACCTTAATTCGCCTTAGAACTTATAATGTAAATGACATGTTTGGTCTTTTTCTTGCACTAAGGGAGTAAAATTCCTACCAACATTGATATGTAAATAATCTGACTTCACTTGGGAGATTCCTGTTTGGCTGATTACTTGTAATTTATTAATAGATAACATGCCGATTTATAATGATCATTTATCATTTTATATATTTAAATGAAAACACAAAATAAGTCAGAAGTTTTTACTTTAAACTCTCTTCATGATAAACAAAGGTCTTCTTATACCTTACAAAAAAGTTGATATATGAATAAAAATTCTTGGGGAAAAGAGTAAATAGGTTTCTTATAAAATCTCTCAAGATAAGAGAAGTTAGTAATGTTTTGCCCTCATCAATAAAATAAAGAGAAAATCTTGTATCTTCATAAAGGTAAAAAGAGTAACTACCCTATTAATTTTACCTTATTACCTTGATAGATAAAAGAAAAACTTGAGAGTTCTTTCTTAATGAAGCCTATAAATTTACATCGCAAGATAAATTTAAAAAAAATAAAGCACTAGGTCCCGAAAAAAGAATTATGCTGCAAAAAGCTAAACTCCTTACACAACCTAAACTACGGCTAATTAAAGTACGTTTTCATTTTAGTCAAGGATTGTTCACAAAGCGACTCCTTAATAAGTTCATTTGCTTTGTTAGAATCTAATTCTTTGGCAATAAGTGTACGAGCAACAGAAACTGCTAAATCAATAGCAGATGAAGAAACCATGCGTATCGCATCTGCTTCTGCTTGAGCAATTTTTTGCTCTGCCAACTTATTGCGATTCTTTACATATTCTTCTGCTTTTGTACGAGCCTCAGCAATTACAGATGCAACTTCATGCTTGGCTGCTGCAATAATTTCTTGTGCATCCTTCTCCGCTTCTGCATGTTTGCGTTGATATTCTGCCAACAACTCCTGTGCCTCTTCACGAAGACGAAGAGCTTCATCAAGTTCATCTTTAATACGTTTTGCACGCGCATCAAGATGGCTCACAGCCATCTGCGGAATTTTAAAATAGACCAAAAGAGCCAAAAAAAGAACTAACCCAACAAACGCCCAAAAAGTATCAGTCATTTTTGTATCCTTTAGTAATCTGCAGCTTTCACAACAGAATGAACAGTCTCTTTGCTAACATCAACATCAATCAATTTTTTCACAATTTCAAGAGCTACTTCTTCGGCAATTACACCAACATTTTGCATAGCTTTATCACGTATTTTGGTGATATTTTTTTCAGCATCTGTTAGCTTTTTTTCTAAACTTGCTTCAATTTCTTTTCGTTCAAGTTCAGCTTTTTCTTTTATTTCTTCACTAGCAGCTTGTGCTATAACATAAGCTTGAGAACGTGCTTCTGCTAATTTTCGCTCGTAAGTTTCAACCACAGTATCTGCTTCCTGCTTCATACGCATTGCCTGATCCAAATCAGATGCGATTCGATCCCGACGTGTTTCAATAACACCACCAATCCGTGGTACAATCACACGAGAAATGAAAAGATAAAAAAGCCCAAAAGAAATCGCCAACCAAAAAAGATGTGAAGCAAAATGCACAAAATCAAACGGCGGAAATACACGATCTGCGTGCGCTGCCGCATTCTTTATATGCTCTATTGATCCTTCAGTGGTCTGTGCATAAGCGCTGGAAACAAACATTCTCTTTTATCCTTCAAACAACTTAATAAAAAGCTTTTTACACTGATGACAAGTGACTGACATTCCTTCTGCTAAAGCCAAAAGGATATGTCTACTTCTCAAAGAAAACCGACATACCCTTACTTAGAAGCTGCTTAAACCGCAAAAAGAAGCAACAAAGCAATGAGCAATGAAAAAATACCCAAAGCTTCTGTCACAGCAAAACCGAACACTAGACGACCAAATTGGCTATCAGCAGCTGATGGATTGCGTAATGCACCAGAAAGATAGCTACCAAAAATATTTCCAAGCCCTAAAGCTGTTCCCGCCATACCAAAGCAAGCAAGACCAGCACCAATATATTTTGCTGCAAGCACTAATTCCATATTATTCTCCTTTAAAGCGAAAGTGTACCATTCGACGGAAAACCGCCAGTTTTATTAATGTCCTGGATGAATTGCATCATTAAGATACATACAAGTTAAAACTGTAAAGACATAAGCTTGAAGAAATGCAACCAAAAATTCGAGAGCAGTAATTGCTACGGTCATAATAAGCGGTAAAACTGAACCGCCAATGCCTACGATTCCTACCCCAATCATTGAAACAACAAAACCAGAAAATACTTTGAGGGTAATATGACCAGCAAGCATATTAGCAAAAAGACGAAGTGAGAGACTGATAGGACGAGAGAGAAAAGAAATAACCTCAATCATCGTCACAAGAGGCAAAATCATAACAGGCACACCACTGGGAACAAACAGTTTTAAAAAACCAATTCCATGTTTATAAAAACCATAACCAATTACCGTTAAAATAACCAACATCGCCAGTGAAAAGGTGATCATAATCTGAGAAGTAATGGTATAAAAATAAGGGAAAAGACCTATAAAATTAGCAACCAAAATAAAACTAAATAAGGAAAAAACTAAGGGAAAAAATCGCATTCCCTGCACTCCAGATGATTCCCGTAAAGTTGAGGCTACAAATTCATACGCCATTTCTGAAAGAGACTGCATCCGCGTTGGAATTAATCCACGACTTGATGACGAAATGAAGAGAAAAACTGAAGTTATAACAACTGTAGCCAATATAAAAAAAGATACATTTGTAAATGAAAAATCCATATTCCCTATGGAAATCTTAATCAGTCTTGAAACTTCAAACTGATGAATAGGATCTGGAGCGTGCGACGTCACTTCAACCTCATTTATCGGACCTTTTCTTATTGGTCCCTTTATCTTGGCGCAATACGCCTTTTTGTCCTAATTGACTGGGAGGAATATACCCCACAGACCGAAGAATACTCAATATACCAGCAGCAAATCCAAGAAAAAGAAAAAATACCAACCCCCATGGTAATGAACCTGCTATCTTATCAAATCCCAACCCCAATATAACACCCACAATAATACTTGCCAAAAACTCACTGGAAAGCTTAACTGCGCGTGCAATTCCACTTTGTTGCTCCCCTCCCCTTTTCTTCTGCTCCCGCTTCTTTAATGCTTGTTTACGCATTAAAGCTAAATCTAACTTCTGACTACGACATTTCAAATCCTCTGAATGAGAACAAGCGCTTTGCTCCTCTCCCGCAGCCTCATCTCCTGGCACAATGGGCCCTTTACCCTTTGCCATCATCAGCTCCTTAGATAAAAAGCAGAGTGAATAATGTATTTTATAAAGCAAGCATCATATTGTTCGCAAATTTATTCGTCAAGACGCTAAAAGAAATCTATCACCAATTTATCGCAATAAATAATGTACCTTCCAATTTTATAAACCTCAACCCCTCTGCACCTTGCAAATAATTATCTCTTATTCTGCGAATAATGCGTTGCTACTTCCCTCTAACAAACGATACCTATCCTCATGGCATAACTCTAAACATGTTGAAAAAATATCTTTTAGAAATAACTTAAATATTGTATATTTTATCCATCATTCGTGAATAAAAAATAGTTTCAATAAAAAATCTTATTTTTCACGCGTTCTTCAATGGGAGTTTACTTACTCAAAAAAGAATTATTTCTTTTTGGAACTTGCTGTAAAAGGATTATCAGATGTGTGTAACGATATGCGAATAGGTACACCAAGCATATCAAATTTATCACGTAATCCATTGGACAGATAACGCAAATAGGATTGAGGCATTAACTTTGGTCGCGAACAAGAAAGCATAAATCCAGGAGGACGTGTTTTAACCTGTGTGATATATTTCACCTTAAGACGGCGTCCCGAAACTACAGGCGGTGGGTGATGTACTATGACAGTTTCAAGCCATTGATTCAATTTGGCCGTAGAAATACGGCGATTCCACACACGGTGCACCATCATGACATTTTCCATCAATTTATCAATCCCTTGACCGTATTGGCCCGATAAAGGAAGCGCTCTCAAACCACGAACTTGAGAAAGAAGGCGACTACATTTTTCATGCAAATCAAGCAATGTGACCTGACTATTTTCAATAAGATCCCATTTATTAAAAGCAATAAGTGGGACGCGCCCTTCACGAATCACAAGATCAGCAATTTGTAAATCCTGCTTTTCAAAAGGTGCAGTTGCATCAAAAACAATCACCACCACCTCTGCAAAACGAATAGCACGTAAAGTATCAGCAACAGAAAGTTTTTCTAATTTTTCTTGAATCTTTGATTTTCTACGCAAACCTGCAGTATCAAAAAGTTTAATATGACGACCACGCCATTCCCAATCTACAGAAATAGAATCACGTGTTAGTCCTGCTTCAGGTCCTGTTAACAATCGCTCTTGTTTTAACATACTATTGATGAGAGTAGATTTTCCTGTATTTGGACGCCCCGCAATTGCAATCCGAATAGGCGCATCTTCATCATAAATAAGCTCCTCTTCCCGCAGAACTCCCACATTATCACCAACAGATGCAGGCTGTACAGAAATATATTCTTCTTCGTTGTTACTTGCAAAGGCGTACCCTCTGCCAACTGCCTCTACAATTGCATCACGAAGATCGCTCAGCCCCAAACCATGTTCAGCAGATATTAGACAAGGCTCTCCTAAACCTAATGACCATGCTTCATACTCTCCCCTTTTGGCTGCTCTTGCCTCAATTTTATTAGCAACAAGTACAATTGGTTTGCCTGACTTGCGCACCAATGAAGCAAAATTTAAATCACTCGGTGTTATGCCGCTTTTTGCATCAAACATAAATAAAATAAGATCCGCTTCATCAATAGCCATTTTTGTCTGAGAACGCATACGACCTTCAAGTGTATGATCAGCCGCCTCTTCCAGCCCAGCTGTATCAATCACATCAAAACGCAAATCTTGAAGTTTGCCCGCATGAATACGCCGATCACGTGTAACGCCTGGCTTATCATCAACCAACGCCAATTTTTGCCCAACCAAACGATTAAAGAGTGTTGACTTCCCAACATTGGGGCGACCCACTATAGCAATGGTAAGGCTCATAAATTTATTCCTTATTTGCCTTGCCTTCAGCTTGCATAAGGCTAAGCATTATCCGTGCTCGATCTATAATTTTTGATCTCAGTATACCTTCTGCAGAAATTTTCTTAAAATAATCAACGGCCTCATCAATCTTTCCTGCTTTATAGGCAGCTAAACCTAAAGCTTCCCTCGCAGACATACGCATAGGATCAATATCATTTGCCATATCTTTGATACGCTTTTCGACATCAGCTAAGGTCCCTGTATCAACCAAAATATAAGCAGCACGAATTTTTGCAACTTTCCGTAAAATTGGGGGAGCTGCTTTATCAGCTGCAACAGAATCAAAAATCTCTACCGATTTTATAGTATTACCCTGTTCCATGAATAAAGAAGCCTCACGTAAACGAGCAAGAAAAGGGTATCCCCCAAAATGAGAGGCTTTAACAGTTTCTAATTGCTTTACTGCCTCATCAAAATGACGTGTATCTGCAAAATCAAGACTTTTTACAAATGCATCACCAATATAACCAGCTTTCTTTATTTGCTGATGATGGTAAATTTGATAAGCAATTATCATCAATATAAAAAGAACGACTGCTCCAATAATCGAAAAACCATAACGTCTCCAAAAAGCAACAGCCTTTTCCTGACGAAATTCCGCATTCACTTCAGCAATAAAACTATCATACGACATATATCATACCTTGAAAAAATTACTTTAATCTATGCTTTTACGCATAAATGAACAAAGATGGTAGCCCTAATTAACTAAAAAAAATTAAAATTTCTAAGTCCTTCGTCTCAAATCTAAAGTGCATCAGAATTGCTTGGAGTTTTACAAATGTTACAGCCCCAAACGATGTAACTGCCCTTTGGTTCATATTATAGTTTTTCCACCTCTTTAAATTTTGGGAAAATTATCATCGCCTTGATATTCAACAAGCCACGCTTAACGATAATATCAAGAGTTATTCACCACTCTCTCTTCATAGCTATAGGGATTACTTAAAAACTTAAAATAACAGTTGTTGCACTGGTTACAATTATTCATTGACAAATAACAATGAGAAGGCAATTCATTAAAAAAACAAGTCTTAAGCGAAGCTCTTTGCATAAACTCTATCTTTTCAACTTATTTTTTACGATTAACAAACTTTTGTAATCGATACAGTTTCTAAAAACATTTTATTGTAATGGCCAAATCCACATAAGCATTGGAACAGCAACAATGACTACCAATACCGCTAGTGGTGCACCAAATCGCGGGTAATCACTAAACCGATATCCCCCTGGGGCCATCACAAGCATATTACTTTGATGTCCAATAGGTGTGAGAAACTCACACCCCGCACCAATAGCAACAGCCATCAGAAAGGCTTCAGGTTTATAATGAAGAGAATGCGCAAAACTTGATGCGATTGGGGCTACCATCATCACTGTTGCCGCATTATTTAAAAACGGCGTTACCAACATGGCTGTCACCAACATAAGTGCTAATGCACCAGATGGTGGAAAAAATACTGCCAAATGGCTAAGCCACTGGCCTATGAGATCCGTACATCCTGTCTTCTCTAGCGCCGCACTTACTGGAATAAGAGTTGCTAATAAGACTAATATTTGGCCATCTAACGCTTGATATAAATCACGTGCTGGCAAAACGCGAAAGATAACCATTGCAGCGGCAGCAGAAAAAAAAGAAACAGCAACAGGAACAATATGAAAAGCCGTAAAAATGATCGCTATAAAGAGAATAGCTAAAGAGACCAAACCATGTCGTAAATTACCAAATACGATATTCCGTTTTGCTAAAGGCAAACATTTCAATTCTCGTAACAAATTGGGAATAATCATATCCTGCCCTTGCAAAACAATCACATCTCCAAGATGGAAAATAATATCACCAAGCCTTCCTCGAATTCTTTCATGCTGACGACTTAACGCAAGAAAATTTACATCATAGCGATCAAGGAGTGAAAACTCTTTCGCACTAATACCAATAAGAGGAGAATTATGTGTGATAACGGCCTCAATAATATCAATGTCACTGTCTTTATCACCCGCTGGAATAGTTCGACCAGTAGAAAATTCTAAACGAGCAGAGTTCATCACGCTATCTAACCCTGTATGTGAACCTTCCAGCAAAACAATATCGTTTTCAGATAAAACAAAATCTGGCAGTGGTGAAATAGATATATTGTTTCTGATGATTTGAATCACCATGACATCACCACTTGATGGCTTAACCAAATCAATAATCGTTTTTCCTATAACCGGTGAATTCATTGGAATATAGACTTCTGTAACATAGTTACGAATATCAATAGCATCATCAAACGATACACCTGAACGTATCCGCACAGGTAAAAGCCAAGAAAAAAATACCACATATAATACACCAGCAGTAGCAACAGCTGCCCCAACAGGTGTAAAATCAAACATGGTAAAAGGTACCCCCGCTAGACGCTCTTGCATCGCTGAAATAACGACATTGGGAGAAGTTCCTATCTGTGTCATAAGACCGCCTAACAAAGAACCAAACGCCATAGGCATCAAAAAGACAGACGGAGAAACCTGAGAACGACGAGCAAATTGAAAAGCAATCGGCAGCATGATAGCCAACGCGCCAATATTTTTCACAAACATTGACAAAAACACTACAGAAATAACCAAAAAAGCCAATTGAAGGCGTACTGATTTCACATCTGGCCATAGTCGTTGGATAATAAATTCCATGATACCAGAACGTGATACAGCCGTACTGACAACAAACACACTTCCAACAATAATAACAATATCATTACTAAAACCGCTAAAAGCCTCCTTCGGACTGACAAGACCAACAGCACAAGCAATCAATAATGTACAAATAGCAACAAGATCATAACGGAATCTATCCCAAATAAAAATAATCATCATGAGACCAATGATAGAAAACGCCATTATCTGATCTTCTGTCATGACACCCATCTCTCTCCATTAGATTACAATCACAAAAACACATCTTTTATTTTTTAACTGTTCCTATAAATAGCAGCAAGATAAAAGCTGACATGAAAACACTTTAAAAATAATTTAATGATCAACATCATCATAAACGATAGAGGCTGCCTCATTATAAAATGCTGAAATTAAAGAAAATTGGTGACAGAGAATAAAAGCGTATTGCCAAAAAGACGAGAATGGTTCTACATGTACAAAGCAGGTGAAATGGATAACTGTTTGGTGCATGCCATATCTAAACCTTTATCGTTGCTTAAAAGAACTTGTTTATATTCTCATATCAAGTGAAAGCGGAAGAAGAAAAAATGGTTAATATTAATGGTGCGCATCAGGGAAAACTAAAATACTGGTTAACATGCATTATTGGTTTTTTTGCTATTTTGCTCATCGTTTTTGTCGGTGGTTTTTATATGGCAAAACCCTACCTTAACAGTTTTGTAAAACGAGAAATAGCGCGCCGTTCTATAAAAGCAGAAACATCTGATATCAGCATTATAGGCAGGGTTAATTTGACAAATGTTACACTCCCCGTCCCTGCCGGTGTATCTCTTAAAATTGGTGCTCTTTCTGCGCGCCCCCCTATTTCTTTTATTCCTGGAACTTTTATATTTTATAACGTTGATTTACAGTATAAGAATATCCACGTGAAAGTTCCACAAATTGCTCTCAATAGCCTCTCTTTAAAGGAAAAAGATAGCACACTCACATCACGTCTTTTGCAATCAATTATGCGTATTGAACTTGGCTCTATTGTTGCTCCGGATATACAACTTTCTGTAAAAAATGTGAATGAACAAGTCAAAAAATTGGAAATAAAGAATTTTCAGCTTTTTGATTTTAAAAAGGGGTATATTCGTTCTATTAGTCTCAAAAACATGGGGATAACAGCAATTACTGGAAATGATACTAAACAAATGCACCTTACCGCTAAAAGTGATGCAATAGAAGCACATGATCTCGATATCAATTACGCATACTCTATCATTTTTGGAAAAAACAATTCTATCAATAAAGGGAAAACCGTTACCGGTCCCATTTCTCTTAATAATATCAGAGTCAATATTTTTGAGAATAAAGAAAAAAATGCCTCTTTTTCTCTCGGCCAGTTTAAAACATCTGGTCTAAAAATGAAACCGCTCGAGCAAACGCCTGAAAAATTGATCAAAACGTACCTTAACGCAAGGAAAGAAAATAATCAGGACGCTGAGAAAACAGCACGAAATGGTATTCTTCTAAACACACTGCTTGCTATTACTTCTGCTGATGCTAAGGTTGATCATGTTAGCGTTGATATACCGCAGTTCAAAGCGACACTTGAATCATTCCAATTTGAACCAAGCTTGTGGAAACAGCCTATACCAAAAAAACTGCTTCTTTTTCTAAAAAACTTTTCAATTTTACCTAAAAAACTAGAAGAAAAAGATCTCGATTTGCTCAAAAAAATAAATCTTGAGCGCTTTGATATTTCAGGAAAAGTGGATATTTCTTATGATGATAAAAAACGTATGCTTTTTCTTAATGCAATGTCTTTCAACATAAAAGATGTTGGTTCTGGAAAAATATCCGCCAAAGTGATTGATGTTGATGAAAAACTCTTCTCTGGTCAGAAAAATGTGATGATCGCTGCCTCTCAAAATCTTGGTATCAATGATATTGATATTCGCTATACAGATGCTGGTTTTATTGATAAGCTTTTTTCTTATCTTGCACAAAATCTCGACGATAAAAAACATGATCTCAAAGCAGAACTCTATAACTATTTTTACCTGATGATGACACAAAGCCCAAAACTGCTGTTAAAAAGCCATGACGAAGCAGAAAAAATTTCAAAATCTTTTGGTGACTTCGCTAAACATCCTCAAACATTAGCCATTAAAATTAAAGCGAAAGACAATAAAGGGCTTACGATCAATGATCTTCAGTCTGCCCTACAAAATGATTTGTCCACAGTTTTGAATAAAGTATATCTTGTGGTCAAAAATCAAGCATCGCCTTAAAAAATATATTCCGTTTTAAATTGATGATCTTGTCTATAAATTTAATGGCCTTATTCATCTTTTTTCTTTTGTATGATAGAAGAGAGCTTTCTGTAAAGTAATTTACACAAAGAATATCTATTCGTAAAATTGTCGATAGTTGGAGTTGTTCATGTCTGATTTATCTTCAAATCGCTTGCCTAACCGCGCTTCTCGTGTCACAAATCAAGCTCTTTCCGCTATCGAGCGTTTTCTCCATATTGAAGCTCTCAGTGGTATTGTTCTTTTACTCGCCGCTGCAGCTGCTCTCATTTTTGCCAATTCTCAATATGCTTCTGTTTATGAATCTTTCTGGCATACGCCTTTTGGTTTTAGCTTTGGTCATTTTTCCCTCTCATGGGATTTACATTTCTGGGTAAACGATGCTCTCATGACTGTCTTTTTTCTCGTCGCAGGAATGGAAATTCGACGTGAAATTCATGAAGGCGCTCTTGCCGACTTTAAACAAGCCATTTTGCCGATTGTTGCTGCCATAGGTGGGGTATGTCTTCCCGCAATTATTTATCTCAGCTTGAACTTGAATGGAGGACATACACATGGTTGGGCTGTGCCAACAGCTACAGATATTGCCTTTGCACTAGGTATTTTAGCTCTTCTTGGGAAAAAAGTTCCTTCTAATCTTCATATCATTCTTTTATCTTTAGCAATTATTGATGATATTATCGCTGTTCTCATTATTGCTTTCTTCTATTCCACAAACATTGATCCTAGTGGTCTTATGATTGCAGTAGCAGGGATTGGTTTGGTGCTCTTTTTTCAATGGATTGGACTCGCATCGGCATGGCTGTACATTCTACCTGGTGCAATCATATGGTGGGGATTAATGGCAACAGGTGTTCATCCATCACTTGCTGGCGTGATTTTAGGTATGATGACTCCTGTCTATCCTACCCGCACCCTTGTTGCACCTCTCACTATGCTAAGCAATGCAATGCAAGTTCTTCAAGAAAAAAATAGCAAAACAGATCTGCATCATATCTCAACTGCATTGAAAAAAATGCGTAAAGGGCAACGCGATATGATTGCGCCAGTAACGCGTGTTCAAAAGGCATTGCACCCATGGGTTGCATACGGTGTTATGCCAATTTTTGCTTTTGCAAATGCTGGTGTTAGTTTTGCAAATTTTGATCTTTCTTCTCATGAATCATTCTTGATTGTGCTCGGTGTTGTTATTGGTCTTTTTGTTGGAAAACCTTTTGGTATTATTGCTGCTAGTTATCTGGCAGTAAAATCAGGACTCTGTCGCTTGCCACCTCAGATGACATGGGCAGGTATTTTACTCATTGGTTTTTTAGCAGGGATTGGTTTTACAATGTCTATCTTTGTTTCAATGCTTGCTTTTAAAGATATTATCTTGCTTGACTCTGCAAAAATTGGTGTCCTTTGTGGTTCTGGTCTATCTGCTCTTGCCGGTCTTGGATATGGGGTTATTTACATCAAGCGCAATAAAAAGATTTTATAGTGCTCAATAAAACAAAAAATCATCTGTTCTGTCAGATTGATCTTTTAGCATAACCAAGATTTTACCTACGATCCTTGAAATGGGTGTATTTGCTTGCTCATATATTTTTATCTTATATTCTTGTCGGTTAAATGAACAATTTGAAGAGCTCTATAAAAACATTAAGCGCTATTTTTACTGTTGAGACAAAAGAATATTAAACCTCAAAAAAAAGACGCTGTTATTATTATCGCCTCTACCCTTAGTTTATTCTCTGCACACAAATATATTTCAGCCTGTCTCTACAGATCGTTCTTATATCGCCACGCTTCATATCTAAATTAGGTCATAAAGGAAAATAGATTACAGATAAATTTTTCAATAATAGTTTCATAAGTGGGTATAATTTATTTATCGTTAAAACAAGCATTGTTTATATAGTGTCGTATTTGATTTTGGATTAAAGAAACAGGAACAGTTCGATTAATCTTGACAAATCGTTCGTCTATTTCTGATAAAAGTTGATATACTTCACAAACTTTTTCAACAAATGAGAATTTTTCTTCATATTTTAAGGCCAAAACGCTCCTTTTTTGTAAACGTTTAATAATAGCAGCAAGCGGTAAATGAAGATAAAATGTGATATGATCTTGGAACAGATTGATTTAATTTTAATCAGACTTTCAAGAGAGAAACCTCGAGTATAGAAATAAGCAAGACTAGAATAAACATATCGATCACTGATTAATAAATTTTGTGATGAAGTTAAAGAGGGGTCGATAATTTCAAGTATATGCTTTCATCTATCTGTTGTGGCTCAAAGCGCTAAAAGCAATAAATCAATTGATTTTCCATTCTCTAAATAATCTCTCACCTCTTGATTATTTCTATAACAATAGCTGAGTGAAAAGTTTATATAATATGTTTTTCTTGTGCCCAATGGCGAGAAATCTCTTGTGCTTGCGTGGTTTTTCCACTCCCATCAAATCCACATAGAGCAACAAGAGAACCAGAATATTGCTGCAAAGACCACATGGAATTATAAATATCTTTATTAAGATACATTTTCTCTCTATCCATAATTTACGTCATTTTATACCTCAAATCTTCTTGTTTAAAGAGAAGGTATTTTATCTCCCTACATCAGTGGTATGATATCAAGAGCACTCTCCTCTTTAGTGTGAGAACTTAAAATTTTTATAAATTATTTACAGCCAAAATAACATTTTTAATTTTGAACCAACAAAAAAGAAAAATTTGTAAGCTCTATGATTTTGATTATGAAGTAAATCCCCTTTTCATAACATGCACATGGTGCATTCGTCTTATCCCCCAACACTTATTATAAACAATTTTTCTTTCCTTTTTCTTTATATCTAAACGATTTATAAGAAGCATTTTATGTTGTCTCTTAAATAATTTTTATTCCTGTGCCAATCTTGCTTTTAATACGCAAGAAAGTAGTTTTTTGCTTCATCATAAGAAAATTTTAAAAGAAAGAATTTCACTGTATGAATTCTTCTTATTTAAACTGAACGTATAAATTATGCTTATAAAACAAATCATTCATGCAAATGAAAACTTTACGTTTCTTGCAATTGAGAATTAAAAAATTTTTAACTCTTATCAAGTCCATAAACAGCATGTAATGTTCTCACCGCAAGTTCAGTATAAGCACTATCAATCAAAACAGAAATCTTAATTTCGGAAGTTGTAATTGCTTGAATATTAATACCTTTTTCAGCCAAAGCCTTAAAAGCTGTAGCTGCAACACCCGCATGGCTGCGCATTCCAATACCAATAACAGATATTTTAGCAAGATCACTTTCAAATTGGATAACATCAAATCCAATCTCTTTACGATTTTTCTCAAGAAGTGAAACGGCTTTATGAACATCTGCTGATGGAACAGTAAAAGTCATATCAGTTTTTGAGCCATCTTCAGAAGTATTTTGCACAATCATATCAACATTAATGCGCTCCTCAGCCAAAGGACCAAAGATTGCTGCAGAGATCCCAGGGCGATCTGCAAGCCGACGCAATGAAATTTGAGCTTCATCTTTAGCAAAAGCAATGCCAGTAACATTCTGTTGTTCCACGATTTCATCCTCATCACAAATAAGTGTTCCAGAAGAGTTCATTGGATCATCCATGTCTAATGCATCGGGATCTTCAAAACTTGAGCGCACAAAGGTGCGAACTTTATGAACCATAGCCAACTCAACAGAACGAACTTGTAAAACTTTTGCTCCAAGAGAAGCCATTTCCAGCATCTCTTCAAAAGCCACTTTTGATAAACGACGTGCCTTAGGTTCTATGCGTGGATCAGTTGTATAAACACCGTCTACATCTGTATAAATATCACAGCGATCAGCTTGTACAGCTGCTGCGATTGCAACAGCTGTTGTATCTGACCCACCACGCCCTAAGGTAGAAATCCGATTATCCGGAGCTATCCCCTGAAAGCCAGCAATAACTGCAACCTGACCTTCTTGAAAACGTTGTATTAAAAAAGATCCATCAATATTTGTAATACGTGCACGACTATGTGCATCATCCGTATGAATAGGAATCTGCCAACCAAGCCATGAACGTGCATTCACTCCCATGGCTTGAAGTGTAAGAGCTAACAATCCTGCCGTTACCTGTTCACCAGAAGCAACAATCACATCATATTCGTAAGCATCTTTATGCATTGGTGAAGCATCGCATGTCCACTGAACAAGCTCATTGGTTTTACCGGCCATCGCAGATACCACAACGGCAACTTCATGGCCTGCATCCACTTCTCTTTTAACATGCCGCGCAACATTGTGAATACATTCAATGTTTGCTACAGATGTTCCACCAAATTTCATGACAATGCGTGCCATCAACAATACTCTTAACTTTTATGTTTCTTATCTCAAATAACAATGAACATAAGATCCTACTACCATCTCAATAAATCACTTCTCCACATACAGAATATCTATCATTTGTGCAAGTTTAGTTATACTTATATTAATTCTTCTTGACTTTAAGATAAAATCCACTTGAGTTGATCATTTTAAATAAAAGGAAAGCGATATGATAAATGAAAAACATACCACTATTGATCAAAATGAAATTGATCATTTTTCACGTATCGCTGCGGAATGGTGGAACCCACAAGGAAAATTTCGTCCTCTTCATCAATTCAATCCTACACGTCTTGCTTATATCAGAGAAAAAATCTGTTTAGAATTTAATCGCGATCCTGTTTCACTTATGCCCTTTGAAAATTTGAGAATTCTTGATATTGGCTGTGGAGGTGGTTTGTTATGTGAACCAATGGCACGCCTTGGCGCTACGGTCGTGGGAGCTGATGCGGCACACACAAATATTGAAGTAGCAAAAATCCATGCAGCACAAAGTGGCCTTTCAATCGACTATCGCGTCACAACTGCAGAAGAACTTGCCAAGAACGGAGAGAAATTTGATATCATCCTTAATATGGAAGTTGTTGAACATGTCGCTGATGTTAATCTCTTTATAGAAGCCACAGCAAAAATGCTTAAACCACAAGGATTAATGTTTGTCTCGACCCTCAACCGCACATGGAAAGCATGGGGGCTCGCTATTATAGGTGCTGAATACATCCTCCGTTGGCTTCCCAAAGGAACTCATGATTATAAAAAGTTCCTAAAACCTCAGGAACTTAAAAATTTTTTATTCCAAAATTCTCTCACTGTCATTGATGAGATTGGTATTACTTACAATCCATTAAATGATAGCTGGAATCGTTCAAAAGATATGGATGTTAACTATCTGCTTCTGGCAAAAAACGCGCGATAAGTATGTTCTACAATTTCTGTACGTCTTGTAACAAAGAATTGAGCTTTCCCTCATCTTCTAAAGCATACAGATCATCACAGCCACCAACATGATAATCGCCTATAAAAATTTGTGGAAATGTATTACGCCCATTAGCGCGCTGCACCATTTCTTGGCGAAGAGAAGTTGATGCATCAATATCTGTATATTTGACCCCTTTTTTATCAAGTAAATCACGCGCTTTCGTGCAGTAGGGACAATGAGGACGTGTATAAAGTATGATCTCTTTCATTGTATTATTCTCCAATCTTTTCAAAATAGTTCCCACTTAAAGCTTCTCTTACGAATTAGGAAAGACAGAAGCCTCTTTTAATACACGAGAAAATGTTAGCACATCAACTTGGCGTGCCCCTGCACGTTTTAATGTTGCAGCAGCCGCTGTAACTGTCGCGCCGGTTGTGAAAACATCATCAATTAATAAAATAGAACGCCCCTTTAGATATTTTTTAATTTTACGTGGTACCTCAAAGGCATTCATGACATTCAGTTTTCTCTCCCTAGCAGATAAATTCACCTGCGGACGTGTATGTTGACAACGTACAAGCCAGCCAGGCTTAAAAATTTTCTTCTGCGTTTCTGCAATATAACGAGCAAGTTCCGCAGATTGATTGTAACGCCTCTTCAAAAAACGACGAAAATGCAAAGGAACAGAAATAATAATATCACAATCATCAATAATTTCGCGTCCAGCAGATATCATCCAATTTGCCATAAAAGATGCCAATTCTATATGATCACCATATTTCAACCGTGTTACAAGAACTTGTGCTACCCCTTTATGAACAATAGCTGAGCGAACACGCGAAAAAGGATAAGAACTTTTAAGAGCCTCACCACTGAGAAAGCCATCTCCCATATCACAAACGAAAGGGATGCCCATAACAGGACAATAAGGTTTTGTGATAAATTGCAGGCCTTTCCAGCACTCAGAACAAATCGTACCGCAAGCAGAAACTCTTTGCTTACATCCAGGGCAAATCGGCGGATATAAAATTGCAAGCATGCACTCAATGAGCTTATTTAATGTATTCCCGCCATTTAAAGCCACTTCTTGAAAGTATAACATCGTTAATTTCGGCTTTTATAACTTCCCTATACAAAAATCCTTTTTATATTGTTTAATTTTAATTCCTTTAAAAACCCTTACTTCTTATAAATTTGTTTTTCTTTCACATCATAAACTTGACAGAGCTCGCACAAAAATGAACCTTCTCAAAGTATATGCATTACAAATCGAAAGATCTTAACAATATGTCGCATCCTCTCATCTTTGATCACAACCGCATTGAACAATTCCGCAAACGTGCTTTCCAAAAAGCAAAAAAAGGATATGACTTTTTATTGTCTCACATGGCTGAAGATCTTTATAAGCGCCTCTGTACTGTTGATCGCCTTTTTACTTTAGCTCTGGATTTACACAGCCATACAGATCTTGCCACGCAAGCTCTCCTGAAATCTAGAAAAGTCCATTCCATAGAACGCGTCGAAACTGATATACTTTACCAAAGTCATGATAAAAAATTTCATTTACGTTCCCGAGAATTTCTTGATTTTCCTCAAAATTATTGTGATCTTATCGTCTCACTTCTTTCATTACAGTTGACCAATGATACCCCTGGTGTTCTCAGTCAAATAAAAAATATCCTTAAACCAGATGGCTTATTTCTAGCTGTTATGGCAGGGGCTGGTACACTCACAGAATTACGTGAATGCCTCCTACAAGCTGAAGTTGAAATTTATGGTGGGGCGAGTCCTAGGATCTACCCTTTTGCCGACATTCGCGATGCAGGGGCTCTTTTACAGCGTGTTGGTTTTGCCCTCCCTGTAGCAGATATTGAAGATATTACCATACGCTACAATACCATGTTCGATCTCATGCATGATCTTAAAGCTATGGGCATGCAAAACGCACTTATCAATCGCTCACGACGCCCTGTATCCAAACGATTTTTTCTTCGTGCCGCTGAAATCTATGCACAACGATTTAGCGATCCTGATGGCCGTATTCGCGCACATTTTTCTTTCATTTGGCTCTCTGGTTGGGCACCCCACCCAAATCAGCAAAAACCTATACAGCCAGGATCGGCACAAATATCCCTTGCAAATGTTCTACAATCCAAAAAAACATAGCCTGATAAAAATTATTTTTCAAAAACACTTTTATCCGTTGTCCGTAGCATCTGACTGGTTATGGTCCCAGCCAACATTGAATCACTTACATTCAGGGCTGTACGCCCCATATCAATGAGAGGTTCAATAGACATAAGTACTGCGACCAAAGAAACAGGAAGCCCCATAATAGGCAATACTATTAATGCCGCAAAAATAGCACCACCACCGACACCTGCAACACCAACAGAACTCAATGTTACAACGCCAACAAGAGTAGCAACCCAAGCAGGATCAAAAGGGTTAATTCCCACGGTTGGTGCTATCATAGCAGCAAGCATTGCTGGATACAGACCTGCACAACCATTTTGTCCAATTGTTGCTCCAAAAGAAGCTGAAAAACTCGCAATGGATTTTGGTACACCAATCCATTGCGTTTGTGCTTCAATATTCAAAGGAATACTTGCAGCACTTGAACGGCTACTAAAAGCAAATGTCAAAACTGGTAAAACCTTTTTGAAAAAACGAAAAGGATTAATTCCTGATATGGCAAGTAATATACCATGAATTCCAAACATAACGATAATACCAACATAGGAAGCGATAATAAAAACCAATAAATTTAAAATATCTGCAACGTGCGAAGATGCTCCCACCTTCGTCATGAGTGCCAAAATACCATAAGGCGTCAAAGCAATCACAATACGGACTAACCGCATAGTCCAAGCTTGTGCCACTTGAATAAATAAAAGAGCTTTTTCTCCTTTTTCTGGATCATCTTTCTTCAAAAGAAGAACTGCAGCCCCTAAAAATGATGCAAAAATAACAACACTGATAATTGATGTCCGCTTGACTCCACTTAACTCAGCAAAGGGATTCTTAGGAATTAAGGACAAAATCATCTTTGGAACACTCATTCCAAGTTGAGAAATACGATCTCCAAGAACAGCAGAAACATTTTGCCCTTCATGTACCAAACCAGTTGCTGTTAATCCAAAGGTATAAACAACCAAAATACCAACCAACGTTGAAAGAGCCGTGGTAAAGAGCAATATTGAAATAGTCATTATACTCATTTTGCCAACAGCATAAACAGAATGTAAATGAGCAACTGCTGAAACGATAGAAACAAAAACCAATGGCATAACAATCATTTGTAGTAATAAGATATAACCATTACCAACAATGTTAAACCATTCAATGGATTTTAATAAAGTTTCTTCACCTTCCCCATAAACAATTTGCAAGATACTCCCAAAAATCAAACCAATGATAAGCCCTAGCATCACACGTAGTGAAAGACTCCATTTCATTCTCTTACTTTGGGCAAGCCATAACAAAAAAATAACAAACAGAAATAAGTTGATGAAAAAATTAAATGCCATTGTTTATGCCCACTATTGTTATGATTGACATTGAAGAATATGCACAATTAAAAATCAGTGCGTGATATTTGAAAATGAAATATAAAGCTTACAACGCTTTTACGAAATCATTATTTTTTTAATTTATAGGCTAAAAGAGAAATTTTTATCTACTAATCACAGTTTAAAGAAGATAAAAAATTAAATGAAATGATTGCTCTTTTACCCATAAAAGATAATAGTTTTTATTGTAATTTAACCTAAGAAAAAATTTCAATATATCTTATTATATGAATAATGTTAGCATTTTCTTTTTTTATGTAAAACAATAATCCTTTTCTTAGCTATGCATAATTTTTTAGACAACTATATGATTTATTTTCTTAATATAATCTCGAATTATTATTGATAAAATTATGATAAATATTTTTAAACTATTTTATTATTACTTTTCTAAAATACATATTATTTTAAAATTACATATATTTAATTTAAAATATCTATTATCCATTTTTTGTTTTCATAAAATATTCTTTCTAGACGGTAAAATACAAATATAAGAATTCTGGTATTTATATAGCCTATTGAAACCGTAGAGAGAGTTATTATCTTGCACTTTTGCTTATTCTATACTTTGAATGAAGGCACGTTCTCACTAAAGATAAAACTGTGCAAAATAGACCATATTGTGTTGTGAATTCACATGCATATTTAAAAACAATACTTCTCAATACTGTAAAGGCCTATCTCATAACAGGACTTGAACAGTAAAAAGTAAAAATTTTTGCGCATATACACTATTATCTTTGCACTTAATGAAGATCAAGTCGGTACCATCATACTATTTACCTTTCAAAAGATCGCACACCCCTTGATAAATAACAATATTTACGAAATTGCTCATGCCTTTTATGAACGCTCTTAAGTAAGAGCAGATATATAAATTTTTGATTGAGTACAAATCATGATAAAACTGATTTGTACTTGCAAGATGGCAATATCCAATAAACTCGTATTATTCACATTCATGGATGATCAAGAAATGGGATTGAAAATAAAAGCAGTTTTGTGCTGTAAAATTAATAGGCACATTCTAAAAATATGGGCTCCACATTACCACTCCAAATGGAATGATAAAGTGATAAAAATCTATCCGCATCTGTTTGCCCCATTGCAATGACTTCTTCTAAGGGAACCAAAAAATTTGTTTCATCTAAACCATTAGCATCATATTGTCTGCGATTTTTTAAGCCCTTACGTGAAATAGCAACGACTTGACGGGCTATTTCTAAAATGATGGTCTGGCGAAAAGGCGTTCTTAATCCTTCTTTAGGAACACGTTCACGCATTTCTAAAACTTCTTCAAAACACCAATCTTTTGTCAAAGCTTCTGCTTCATTAAGCGCTTCACTATCATAAAGCAGTCCAACCCAAAAAGCTGACAAAGCACAAATACGCTTCCAAGAGCCACAATCAGCACCTCTCATTTCTAAAAATCTTTTTAAACGTACCTCAGGAAATAAGGTCGATAGATGATTAATCCAGTCTCCCATATTGGGAACTGAATTGGCTACCTGCCCTCTTAATGCGCCATTCATGAATTGACGAAATGTTATATGTGTACAATCATAATAATGATTATCACGCACGACAAAATACATTGGTACATCAAGTGCCCATTCAACGTAATCAGCAAAACCAAAATGCTCAGAAAAAACAAAGGGAAGAACTCCAGACCTCTGATTATCAGTATCGCACCAAATTTCAGAGCGCCAAGATAAAAAGCCATTTGGCCTCCCTTCCGTAAAAGGTGAACTGGCAAATAATGCTGTCGCAATAGACTGCAATTTCATGGATACTTGCATTTTTCGTCGCATATCAACTTCAGATGAAAAATCAAGATTAACCTGAACAGTCGATGTGCGATACATCATATCAAGACCACTATGACCAACTTTAGGCATATAATCAGCCATAATCTGATAACGTGATTTCGGCATTCGCGGAGTTTCCGCTAAAGTCCATTTTGGACTAGCACCCACTCCAAGAAAACCAATACCCAATGGTTTTGAAATTTTCTTGAGGAGCGCTAAATGCTCCATTACCTCATAATAAGTATGACTAATGGTTTTTAGTGGCGCACCAGATAATTCAAACTGCCCCCCAGGTTCCAAAGAAATGGCACCTTGACCAACTGCTCCTATAAGCCCAATAATATTTCCCTCATCTACAATAGGTTTCCACCCTAAAGCTTCTTGCATTCCCTCTAAAAGTGCACGAATTCCTTTTGAACCGTTATAAGGAACAGGGCGAAAACCATCTATATAGAATGGAAATTTTTCATGTTCTGTACCAATACGCCAATCATGTTCTGCTTTACACCCCCCTTGGAAATAGCTAACCAAGGAATCTAAGTTATAAATTTCACTTTCATCATTTATATCAAGCGCCATAACTTATTGTATCCTATCATCAGTTACATCATTTTAAATGAATCATTTAGAATAATTTTACGAGCTTCTCAATGAATTGACCAATCCTCCATGGTAACATTAAGAAGAGCCAAAGCAGCAACCGCTGCAGTGTCAGCACGTAAAATACGCGGTCCTAAAGATATCGGAATCACAAAAGGATGCTTTTTTAAAAAGTTCCGTTCTTCTTCACTAAACCCACCTTCTGGTCCAATGAGAACACCTGGCGCTATAATTTCGTACTTTTTCAAAAGAGGCAATGGATTACATAATTGATGTGCTTCATCACAAAAAAACAAAGGTTGTGTTATATTCCAACCTGCTAAAAGCTCCACTAAGGAAGTAGCTGCTACACATTTAGGAAGAGATAAAATACCACACTGTTCAGAAGCTTCAATAACATTAGCCTCCATACGCACCATATTAATACGCGTAACCTGTGTATGATGCGTTATAACAGGCTGCAAAATCGATACTCCCATTTCAACGGCCTTCTGCACCATATAATCTAAACGCGCATTTTTGAGTGGAGCAAAACAATAAACGAGATTCGAAGGTGTCGTTTGCAATCTTTCTTGATGAATAAGCCGGACCACAACAAATTTTTTCCCAACGGTGATGAGCTTCGCAAGCCATTCACCATCCTGTCCATTAAAAAGTAAAATTTCTGCTCCTTCTTGCATCCGCAAAACACGTACAAGATAAGAAGCTTGTGCTCCCTCTATCTTTATTTCTTCATTCAAAGCAAAAGACTGCCGAATAAATAATCTTTTAAGTTTATAATTTATGCGCATAACAAAATCATGCCAAAATTCATTATAATCATCAAGAAAATGAAAAAAAACATATAACAAAAAGAAAAAATTATATCTATAGAGCTTCCACATATCAAAGAATTATAGGTTTTTTTAAATTTTATGAGATAATAGTTGGAACCAATAGAATTTTAAGTGATTCTGCTTTCATAAAATTTGATGATAATTCACCATTGCATTCAGTTATTGATTGCATGATTGGAGGAGAAATATGTCTGCTAAAAAAGCTACAATTATTACTATCACAACTCTCTTGGCCTTTATTCTGATTACTGTAGGGATTGGCTCCGTTGGAGCAGATGGAAAGCACACAATCTCTACAGATGGCTATGGTATTTCTTCTAAAATTCAATAAGCACTAACCAATTTATTTTTAAAAATTCTATAATAACATCTTATGTTTTAGTAATTTTCTAAAACTCTCAACCAATGTTAAAAATGAAGAATGATGATTAATTTGCATCGATATCTTTTTTAACCCAAAAATGACCACGAGCCTGTCCTTTGGAGCTAAGAGAAAAAGTTAGAGGCCGTGTAAGGCTATTAGCAAGGCATTGGACATCTTTACATAGGATTTCTGAGCTGTATTTTTTTTGCAATTTTGCCTGTAATGTAATCTCATTTTGCCAATCTTGCATGACAGCAGATGCAATTATTCCCCATATGGATAAACGCCAATTTGCTGTATGCATCAATGATTCCTTTACCTTTATTGTACCTTCTGAAAAGCTTGTTTGAATATTCCAACTCTCAAAAGCTGTTGACAATGTATTATCACTCGTTAAAAAAAATTGTTCATTTTTTGCAAGTCTTTTCTGTAAATCATTCAAATCATATCCTAATAGGCAGCCAGAAGACATATTCAATGCTAATTCACCTCGCATTCTCGCAAAGATTTCTGACCAAGAACGAGCAAGTGTTTGTACTGTCATGGTGAAATTCGCTTTGCTTTGTACAAATGGAATAATCTTTAAAGCTTCCGAAACACTCTGTATATCAATAGCAGTCCCTGTAGCACGTCCTTCAAGTCGCACTTTCTGACCAGCTGGTGTAATTTCAATATTGCCTTGAAGAGATCCACCCAAAATATTGGCATGTCCAAGATCAAAAATACCATGCCCATCTCTTATTTGCATCGCAATAGCTAAGTTTGTAAGCGCAATATTGCTTAATTTGGCTTGTGGTGCAGAAAGGCGTACATCCACCCCAATACGATCAAAAATTGCCATATCAAAGAATGGATTTTTCTCTTTAACTGAAAAAAATACTGGTCCAAAGAGGCCAAAATCTAGATGATCAAATGCTAACGATCCTATTACAATTGGCACATAATCGTGAAAATCAAGTTCTAAAGCTCCACGCGCCTTTGCTGTACCCATCCTAAATGTAACATTATTCATTTGGATATGCATTGGCCGTGCTAAAAAATGAGACTCCCATACAATAGGCGCTTTTAATCTATGCCCCCAAAACTGATTGCCTCCAATCCAAGAGAGTGTCTGATTCCATCCTGGAGAACGCATCGACACTTTCCCATCAAAAATATAATATTCAGATAATCGTGCCTGACCTACAAAGGTTATACCACCACGCACTGAATTAAGACTTGCCTTAACTTGGCTTTTTCCTCCTGCTAAAAGCAGTAATGCTTGATCAGCATCAATGGATAATTTTGTCAACTCTCCACGCCAACGAGCATTTGCACGAAATTGGGCTTCTTTCGTTAGCTCTGGCCAATCTAAAGTAGCATTTAATCCTGTTATTTTTTCTGCTACACTAGAAATACTATCATGATAAACAACGACACCATCCTCAATCGTAATCCGTCCAAAAGGTTGATTCAAAAGACGCTCTATATCAGGATGCTCTGGGTTTTTCTTCAATATTTCACGAGCATTGCTTATCGCTAATCCTAATGCACCTTGTGAGCGTGAAAATCTATCAAAAAAATCCGCTACTGTTTTAACTGGTTTTTCCATAATAAATTGGGGACGGACAATCCGCGTCTCTGAAAAAACAACATGTCCCAAAAAAAGATCTATCAAAGAAAGATCAACTTCTATGGATTCAGCCTCCATAAACGGGATAGTATGATTTATTTTTGATGTTAAAGTAACACCAGAAAGATATGCTTTAGGATAAGGAAATAAATTCAATCGCGGAGGATCATGCAATTGTACATTATAGCCTGTCCACGCACTCAAATCATGTGCTAAGCGAATACGAATCGTATCCGTAGACACAAGATAATGTAAAATGACAATACCAACTCCAAGTAAAAAAATAATTGTAATAAAAATTCCGCTCAAAAATTTTATTATTCTGGCGTACACAACCTTCCTCTACACTTTCACCCCTGTAAAAGATTAAAAGATAACCTCAATGATCTAAAAAACTTTTTATAATTTAAAATTTTATTCTCTCTCATTTCATAACTTCATGATTTTTGTCTCTTATCTAAAATTTACTCAAACAGCAATGTTGCTGCTTTTTTACAAAGCAATTATTTTAAAAGCTTCTAAAAATTATAGAATACATAAACACTATCGAATTACTCTTACCGTTCTTATATGAATATCACTATAAAACTCTGTTGTATTGTCAGCAAATGCTTTACAAAAAAATAAACAGCCCTATCGAAAGGATCTCTCTCATGAATCATATTATTGACGGAAAAAAGCTCGCTGAAGAGATTATTGTCAAAGTTAAGGCTGAAACAACAAGACTTTACAATCACTATAATGTACGACCTGGTATTGCAGTTATCATTGTCGGAGATGATCCCGCAAGTCAGGTATATGTTACATCAAAGAGCAAAAAAGCTGAACAGTGTGGTTTTTTTTCAATCAAACATATGCTTTCAAAAGAAATACAAGAACAAGAACTCCTCCAACGCATTGCAACATTAAACTCTGATCCTAAAATTCATGGTATTTTGGTGCAGCTTCCCTTGCCCAATCACATAAATACAAACCGCATAACACAAGCTATTGCTTTCCAAAAAGATGTAGATGGTTTTCATTATATCAATGTAGGAAAACTAGCCGCCAATGCCTTTGAGGATGCCATCATTCCTTGCACACCAGCTGGTGCCATGATGATGATTGAACAACAATGTGGACAAGATTTGTCGGGTCTTGATGCTGTGGTTATTGGTCGCTCTAATATTGTGGGAAAACCTATGGCTGCCCTTTTAACAGCAGCCAATGCTACGGTAACGATAGCCCATAGTCGTACTCGTGACCTTGATGATGTATGTCGTAGTGCCGATATTTTAGTAGCAGCTATAGGACGCCCACAAATGATTAAAAAAGATTGGATTAAAAAGGGGGCTATTGTTATTGATGTAGGTATTAATCGCATTCCAGCTCTAGAAAAAGGTCCAGGGAAAACGCGTCTTGTTGGTGATGTTGATTTTGAAGAAATAAAAGAAAAAGCTGCTGCCATTACTCCTGTTCCAGGAGGGGTTGGACCTATGACGATTGCCATGCTTATGGTAAATACACTTAAAGCAGCTGCTCGAGCACATAATCTACCCGTACCAAAATTTTAAAAAATTTTATAAATCTTGATTGTGGGCAAATTACTTTCGTTTTTTGGACACTTTGCTCATAACATAAAAATAGATGCCCTCTGATCTGCACGTTTAACGCAAAGGCGAAAAACACGAAAGAGCTCACGCCCAACACCGTATTCATTCTTTGAAAGATCAAGATGGCTAATTATACGCGCACTAAATTTTGACAAATCTTCCAAAAGAGTTAATTTACCCACATACGCATCAAGACAAACAATATCATCATCTTGTAAACGCGCAAGAAGACCATTATTTAAAGCTTCTCGTATCACATGAATTGCAGCGGAAATTTTTCCTGAAGCGTCTGAAATACAACCATCGGTCACCAGTACGACCTTTTGTCCTTGATCTTGTAAAACACTTAAAATTGTCGTTAATTTATGGAGCTCTGGCATCCCATTGGCTTTTGATTCTTGATAACACATAACGGCAATAAAGTCTTTGTTATTCAATGCTCCAGATTTAAAAGTCTTGTGTAATTCTTCTTGATCATTAAAGACAAAAACTGGAGCCTCAATACGGCAGTGTTCAAATTTGACTGATGAAACTTTTATAATAGCTGTTCCCAAATCTCCCAACAAAACACGGATACCACCATCAGGTTGAAACGGTTTTCTCCATCCTGCTAATACCTTATGATTACCACTTTGCTTAACAGCAGGATCACGCACTATACGACCATCAGAATCAAACTTTACATCAATTACGTAAGCATTGAGATCTGTACCAAAAACTGTAAAGATGTCTTCATGCACTAAGCCTGCCTCAATAAGTTCGCGAATGACAAATCCTATACCATCGGCTGCATGAAAATGATTTATATCGGCCAAACTATTAGGATAAATTCGTACTAACAAAGGAACTCTTGATGAAATTTCTGCAATATCATGCCATGTTAATTGAATACCGCAGGCAGCTGCCATAGCAATCAAATGAATCGCATGATTGGTAGATCCGCCTGTTGCATTTAACCTTACAATAGCATTCACAAAAGAACGCTCATTAACTATCATACCAAGTGGCCTATAATGATCACCAATAGCTGTCATTTCAAGTACACGCTTCTCGTGGCTTCCCTTGTTAAAGCATCACGGAATGGTGTATTGGCATTAATGAAAGCGCTTCCTGGCATCTGTAACCCCATTATTTCTAGTATCATCTGATTTGAATTAGCAGTTCCATAAAATGTACATGTTCCTGGCCCGTGATATGAACGTGTTTCTGATTCCAACAAGGTTTGTCGATCTATCTTATTTTCCGCGTAAAGTTGGCGTATTTTTGCTTTTTCATCATTACCTAGACCACTGATCATGGGGCCTGCAGACACAAAATTCTTGGTAAGTGACCAAATGTTAATGCCCCAATCATTAAAGCAGGTATAATTTTATCACAAACTACAAGATATAGTACAGCATCAAACATATCGTGTGATAAGCTTATAGCCGTTGCCATTGCAATCATCTCACGTGAAAAAAGAGAAAGTTCCATCCCCGCATTCCCTTGTTTACACCATCACACATAGCGGAAACACAACCTGCTACTTGTGCTACACCACCAACTAAGCGCGCAGCTTCTTTAATTTAAGTGAGGGAAAGTTCAAAAGGTTGATGGGCTGAAAGTATATCGTTATGGGCAGTAATAATATCAACATTCCCAGCAATATTACCCTTCAAACGCTTTTTGTCTTTTGAACCATAAGTCGCTAAACTGTGGGGTTGATTGGCATATTTTAAAAAACTCCGCTTAGGACGATTTTCTTGCATCTTTGCAATACGATCTAAATAAACTTCTCGCATTGGTAGAGAGCGTTCATGAATTCTTCGTAACACAGTGGCAATTGTCTTTGAAAGTACCATGTTTATTCCCCCTTTCATTGAACAATTCCATCATAAGTTAGAGAGATTACATACCTACTCCACTTGTCATATGTTCTACTTCATTTATTTCATTTTCATTTGGAGACCAATAAACCTGAACAAGATGATGGGCATTGCGTAAAACCGCACGAATAGGCATTTCCATATCAGGTCCATCCTGACAAACCTTTTTAAAACAATCGCGTTTCTGAAAACCTTCAAAATGAAGAATAATACAACGAGATTGCATTATGACCGGCAGCGTTAGTGTGAGTCTTGGCTCAATAGCGCTTTTTACATGAAGTGGTAAAACCAGTGCCTGAGTTTGAAGATCAAGCGCTTGCTTCAAACGATCAGCATCAGGAAAAAAGGAAGCTGTATGACCATCAATCCCCATTCCTAAAATAATAACATCAAAGGGCTTAGGCAAAGTATTGATACGGCTGGCTGCAGAAAAAGCTGCAAGCTCAACAGTGAGTGCCTTATGATAAAGTCCTACAAAACGTGCTTTAGTGGCAAAATTTTGTAACAAATAACGCTGTACCATATATTCATTTGATCGCTCATGATGTGCAGGTACAAAGCGTTCATCAACTAAAGTGATGATAATATTTTGCCAGTCAATATCAGCCTTTGACAAATAATGAAAAAATAATTCTGGTGTTTTACCACCAGAAACCACTAAAACTGCGCGCTTGCGCTCCAGAACAGCTATACTAAGCTCTGCTGCTACACGATCAGCCAACGCTAAAGCAAGATTCTTAGGGGTTTCAAAATTTAAACGGTCAATATTCATTCCATGCATACTTATTGCTCTAAACTAAGTTATTCCATATACGCCTATCACGTTCCATCAAAACTGTCGAAGCAGATGGTCCCCATGAACCCGCACTATATTCATAAATAGGCTGCTTTATTGCTTGCCATCCCTCAAGAATAGGGTCAATCCAACGCCAAGCCGCTTCAACCTCATCACGACGCATAAAAAGTGTTTGATCTCCGCGAATAACATCCATCAATAAGCGTTCATAAGCATCAGGATTACGCTGAGAAAATGCAGATGCAAAACTCATATCCAAGGGGATATGACAAAATCGCATACCACCAGGGCCCGGATCCTTAATCATTAACCATTGTTTAACACCCTCATTAGGCTGGAGACGAATAACAAGCCGATTAGAAAAAATCTCATCCGAATCTGCATTAAAAATATTATGTGGAATGGATTTGAAAACAATCACAATTTCAGACATTCGCATGGGCATACGCTTACCAGTTCGTAAATAAAAAGGCGTATCTGCCCAGCGCCAATTATTAATCTTCACCTTCAATGCTACAAATGTTTCGCTTCTACTCGCTTTTTTTCCCAAATCATCAAGATAAGAACGTATAGAAACACCATTCAATGTACCAGCAATATACTGTCCACGCACAGTATGTTGCTCTACATTATGTATATCAAGAGGTGTTAAAGAATGCAAAACTTTCAGTTTTTCATCACGCACAGCATTTGCTTTATTCGTAAATGGTATTTCCATCGCCACCAAACAGAGTAATTGCAGCATATGGTTTTGCACCATATCGCGTAGCGCACCTGCATTCTCATAATATTCTGCACGCCCTTCCAAACCTAAAGATTCAGCAACTGTTATTTGAACATGATCAATATAGTTGGAATTCCATAACGGCTCATAAAGTGTATTAACAAACCGTAATGCCATCAAATTCTGAACTGTTTCCTTGCCAAGATAATGATCAATGCGAAAAATTTGATCTTCATGAAATACTTTTGCAAATATGTCATTGAGTTCAGCAGCTGTTTTTACATCATGACCAATAGGTTTTTCAATAATAATGCGTGTTTGCTGAGTGATAAAATCATTTTGCCCTAATCTCATCGCAATATCAGCAAAAAGTGGCGAACCAACTGCTAAATAAAAAGCGCGAATGTTAACTGAATCTTTTGACAGCACCAGAGCAAGATCTTGCCACCCTTGATGTGAAGTAATATCAACAGAAACGTAAGTTAGACGTGCAAGAAAACGATAAAGTTCAATTTGATTGAGATCTTCCTTATGAACATGTTTTTCTAAAGAAGCGCGAACAAAGTTTTGATACTCCTCATTACTCCATGCAGAACGTGCGACCCCAATAATACGCGTTGGCTCACTAAATTGCCCAACACACTGACAATGATAGAGAGCAGGTATAAGTTTGCGTGCTGTTAAATCGCCATTACCACCAAAAACAATACAATCAAAGGGAGAGACTGGAATAATTTTACTTACCATGAACTTATCTCTCTTCTCATTCACGTATAAAAACTAAAACAATTTATAGAAGTTGAAATTATTAAAACAGATAGATGTTAAACAAGCCATTAATTTTCTTCATTTCCAATGATGTTTTGTTAAAAATGATCCATCAAAGAAAACCAGTGCATTGCCAAAAATATAAGCGGATAACGCAAAACTTTTCCTCCTGGAAAAGATGAAATTTTTAAATCTTGAAAAAAAGTAAAACGCTCACGTTTTCCAGTCAACCATTCAGCATATAATTTTCCCAGAAAAGGAGCAAGCATAACTCCATGGCCTGAATAGCCACCACAATAAGTTACACCTGTAAAAAGTTGACGAACATAAGGCATACGTTCAACCGTAATAGCGACAGTTGCCCCCCAGTGATGGGTCAAATTAACAGAGCGTAAATGGGGATAAATTTCAATAATCTGCCGTCGTATCCGTTCTTCTAAATTTGTAGGATACTGGTTATCATAACTTTCTACTCCACCAAATAATAAGCGATTATCAATGCTTTTACGAAAATAGCGAACCATAAAACGAGAATCATCAACCGATTCACCATCTTGAAGAATCGAACACTCTTTTGATAACGGTTCCGTTGCTCCAATATAAGAGCGAATAGAAAAAATCTTTTTCTCAACAAATCCTTGAAGTCCAAGCTTATATGCATTAGTCGCAAGGAAAACATGCTCCGCCCTTATATTGCCCTTTTTTGTTGTCACACTCCAATTGCTACCATTGCGCTTTACTGCTGTGACTTGCGTCTTCTCATAAAGCTTAGAACCAGCATTTTTTGCTTTTTTTGCCAATCCAACAACGAGCTTTAAGGGATTGATATGACCAGTATGCGCATCATAAATACCACCATGATAAAAAGACGAGCCAAGTCGCCTTGCTGTTTCAGCCCTATCCATAAAAGTAAGACCGTGATAGCCATAACGCTGCATTGTCTCAACGTGGCGTTGATAAGATGCTAACGCACGTTTTTTATGGAACACAGAAAGCTGTCCTGCCATAAAGTCGCATTGAAAATCAGGCATCGCGCACCAAGATAAAATATCTCTTTTGGCTTCTTCAGCTAAATCAAACAATGCTTTGCTGCGCTCAAAACCATATTTTTTCTCTAATGTTTCTACCCATTGTCTCTGTCCGGTTCCTAGTTGCCCACCATTGCGCCCTGATGCACCATCACCAAAACGTGAAGCTTCACACAAAATGACATGCACTCCAGCTTTCGCTAAATGATAAGCTGCAGAAAGCCCTGTCAATCCACCCCCAATAATTACGACATCACACTGTAGCTGTTTGCTAAAAAATGGATAGGAGGGGCGTTCTTCTAAAGTATCCTCATACCAAGAGACTCCTGGAGAAATTGGATTAGAGCCAATCACCATGATAAACCTCAAACATTAAGCAAGAGATATTCTCGCTCCCATGGACTAATCACTTCCATAAAAGTTTCAAACTCTTGGCGTTTGATTGCAGCATAAGTACTAACAAATACATCTCCTAAAATAACACGTATTTCTGTATCTTGTTCAAATAAACTAACCGCTTCAATAAGACCACGCGGTAATTCGATGTTATCAGCATTCACATTATTTGTTGTTGGCTCATCTGGTTGAAGCTTCTTCTGTAAACCAATAAGGCCGCAAGCCAAAGAAGCTGCAAGAGCTAAATAAGGATTAGCATCTGATGAAGGAAGCCTATTTTCAACACGCCGTGCTTGAGGAGCAGAGCGAGGGACACGAAATGCTGTGGTACGATTGTCATATCCCCATCGCAAATTAACAGGTGCTGAAACATCCGGCATGAGACGTCGATAAGAATTTACATAAGGAGCAAGCATGACAAGTCCTCCCGCCATATGTCTTTGTAACCCTCCAATAAAATGGCGAAAACAGACACTTTCCTCTCCATTATCTTGCGTAAAAATATTCATACCTGTCTTCTTATCAATAACTGATTGGTGAATATGCATAGCAGAACCTGGCTGCCCTTGAATGGGCTTGGCCATAAAAGTTGCATACATATTATGTTTAAGTGCTGCTTCACGAATTGTGCGTTTGAACATAAAAACTTGATCCGCTAATTCAATCGGATCACCATGACGTAAATTGATTTCAAACTGGCCTGCCCCCTCCTCATGAATAAGCGTATCAATCTCCAATCCTTGCGCTTCCGAAAAATGATAAATATCATCAATAAATTCATCAAACTCATTCACACCAGCAATCGAATAACCTTGTCCTCCACCAATCGAACGTCCAGAACGACCAACTGGAGGGACTAAAGGGTAATCAGGATCAGGATTTTTTTCTACTAAATAAAACTCAATTTCTGGTGAAACAACCGGTTTTAGATCCATTTGCTTATAAAAATCAATTACTTTTCGCAAAACATTTCGTGGAGTATAATCCACAACCTGTCCATTTTGATATACAAGATCACAAATAACCTGTGCCGTAGGAGCATCTTCCCATGGCACAATGCTTAACGTAGACAAATCAGGTTCAAGACGTAGATCACCATCGCTTTTGGGATATTCAAAGCCATGACCGTCTTCGGGATAATCTCCTGAAATTGTTGCCATAAAAACCGCTGAAGGCAATGCTAAGGATGTTTCCGATGTAAATTTTTTAGAAAGCATCATCTTGCCACGCGGCACACCTGCTTGATCAGGCGTAATACACTCAATATCTTCTACATTACGAAAAGCCAGCCATTGTAAAACTTGCTGCCAGTTGCTAACACCACGTAAATTTTTAAGAAAACTAGAAACAGGCTTAGAACCCTCGTTTTTTATTTGTTTACCATTTTTTACAGCCATAACACACCAACTTTAAAAAATAATCAAGCCCCGTTATTATGGTATCATCCCATATATGAATGTCACAAAAAAATCTTAGTCAACTTAATTGTTAAAATATATAATTCCTATCAAGATAAAAGAAATCTTACGGCCATTATAAGCTACTTATTATATCAAACATAATGGAAAAGTGGTACTGCACACGATAGATTGGTGCTAACCTTCTCCTTCATATAAAACAGCGAAAAATACCCATAGTAAACGTAACTGAATCTCGATTCAAATAATCACATATAAGCAAACATTGGCAAGAATAATAAAGGTAAGATATTTAATTGCCTTTTGGCTTTAGCAATGCTTAATTAAAGCAAAAGGAACTTTTCTTTCAATATGAAGCAAGTTTTGTAACCTATCTTATCCTCTCCATAGAAAATAAACAGCCCGTATGGACGGTGGGCCGCTAGCCTTTTCACAGCTAGTGCTTATAGAGCTTTTATAACACTCATTCCTCTCCAAACAGAGGATTACGTTTATTAAATAACCCACAAGCATATAGTTAAAGATAGAAACGATTAAGCTTGCACCAATCATGCCAAGCCAGTAGCCAATAAAATCATATTCAAAAAAATGTGCCATGAGTGCCCCACTAAATAAGCCTACCCTCCAATAGCTTATTGTGACAACCATGATTGTCCAAAACGTATCACCCAAGCCCACAAGTATGCCATTGACATAGCTCCTAAAGTGCCAAAAGCAAAAGATAATGAAGCAACTCCCAAGAGAAAATAACAACGCGGACTGAAGAAATATCAAAGATGATTGAAAAATGAATTCATAAGGAAATAAACAACCCCTGATAAAAATAAAACATAAACAACAGCAAAAACTGTGATACTCATAGGCAATTGTTTTAGAGCCATATAATTTCCATCTGCTCTATACCATGCTGCTGTTGTCGTGGCTGCACTAGAAATCCCCAAAGCTACCACAGAAATAAGCATATCGAGACACATCTTAATCGTATGGTGGCAAAAGTTTTGACCCCATAAGCTGTAATCATGAAGGCAATGACAGAAGCAAAGCCCTTCACAATAAGAATACGTATACCAATGGAGAGTCCTACGAGCAGCAACTGTATAATTCGTGAAATTTCTAATTTTGATCTCAAATAATTAAAGTGAAAGGAACGAAAAGTAGAATTACGAGCCAGAATTATTGCCACTGCCATAACAATCAAAATACGGACCAAACTACTTGCAATTCAAGCACCAAAGACACCTAATCCGCTCACAGGACCTATACCAAAAATAAGCGGCCAAGAGATAAGAAAATTCATGGGGATATTCGCACAAGCATAACACAAGTTAAGGGCTTTGGATTACCAATTGCTGACAGTAATTCGTAGCTATTCACATAAGATACCCCCCTGCAGCGCCCCTGTTATATTATTGCGCTATAGTGGCAATTGCTCCATCTTGGCCAAAAAGACACAAAATCTTCCTTGTATTGAGTAAAATGATTACACTAATCATTCCAATTAAAAAGGAAAGCCATATTCCTTGATCAAACCATGCCTTCAATGCGTATTTATCTTGTCTGCGAAAGCTTTCCGCAAGTTTTGGTGCAACCGCGGTAATAATCTCTAGCCCCAAAAACACAACATAACTAAACATACTCAGAGCCAACATTGTACCACTCAAGGCTTGAACGCCTAAATACGCTACAAGAGCTGTATCTATGAAGAAAATCATCATCTGAGAAATGAACCCTACAGCCAGAGGCATACCAAGAGAGAGCAATTGTTTCATCACAACAAACATTGTGAAATATCCTTCCATATTGAAAGGTATATTAAGCCCAGATCTTTTACACAAAACGCATTGATTTTTTCCGTAAAGTCTTTCCATCGCAAATCTTGTGTAAAAAATGCATCAGGAGAATGTATTAAACTAAGAGGATATGCCCAGTTCTTAAAGAAGAAGCGCAAAGCGCTTTTATTGATTTTTTAACTTCATGTTATGCGTTTTTTGTACAACATTATGCCCCCAAGCAGCTAAAGTCGTTTATAAAATACCCTCAAAAAGCGCGTTTATTCGACTTGCATATCCATTTTCAATAAAATTTTTAAAGATTTCTTGGTACGGTTGGTGGGATTCGAACCTACGACCTCTGGTGCCACAAACCAGCGCTCTAACCAACTGAGCTACAACCGCATAAAAATTCAATGTACCATAACTGTTGACTTTTTCGTAAATAATTACCCTCTGTCTTTTTGACATAAGGAAGATCAGAAGAGTTTGCAAGCCCCTTTAAAAAAATCCCGCAATTTTTATCACGAAAAAACAATTTTATCACAAAGGAAGTGCACGTTTTGCCCAATATTCAACACTCTGATCACGATAAGCTTTTATATCATCAACCCCATCTTGCTGCATAAACTGCAAAATCTCTTCTAAAATAGTTGCAGCAAGGCCTGGTCCCTCATAAACCATTCCACTATATAATTGTATCAAATCTGCACCAGCCTTCACTTTTTCCAAAGCTGTTTTTGCGTCTCTTACACCACCAACGCCAATAATTGCAATTTTCTTACCTATTTTTTGACGCATTTTTGCCAACACAATCGTAGAAAGTTCAAAAAGTGGACGACCAGAAAGTCCCCCCTCCTCAGTACTCAAGAGGCTATTTCTAAGTTCTCTGCGTGAAAGAGTGGTATTGGAAACAATGAGTCCGTCAAAATCAGAAAGTTTCATTTCTTCAGCAATATCATCCAACTCCTTTTCTGACAAATCTGGAGCAATTTTTAAAAAAATAGGAATGGAAAATTCATGCTTTTTCTTTTGCTCATTGCGTGCTTGCGAAACCGCATTCATCAAAAGATGCAAACTATCACGTGCCTGTAAATCGCGTAAACCTGGGGTATTAGGCGAAGAAATATTAACTGTAAAATAATCAGCAACATCATAAAAGTAAGCAATACCAGCCGTATAATCGCCAATTTTATTGATCGTATCCTTATTGGCTCCGATATTGATTCCTACAATACCAGTCTTTTTATATGTGCTAAGCCTCTTGTAAACAATTTGATGTCCGTCATTATTAAAACCCATTCTGTTAATAATTGCTTCATCCTCTTCCAAGCGAAACAGCCGCGGTTTAGGATTTCCTGTTTGAGGTTTTGGTGTAACAGTTCCAATTTCCGTAAAACCAAATCCTAAATGAAAAATAGCATCAACAACCTCTGCGTTCTTATCAAATCCGGCAGCAAGTCCAATAAAATTTTCAAATTCAAGCCCCGCAACAGTCATACACAGACGTCTATCAACAACCCTTTTATAACCACTCAATCCACTTTTTAGCCCCACAATCGCTAAACGATGCGCATGTTCTGGGTCTAGCATAAATAAAGCAGAACGACCAATACAACGAAAGAAACTCATCAATCTTTCTCCAAACAAAAAACGGATCTCCCAAACTTGATGTAAATCTTTTAACATAAAAAAATCACCAATAAAGAGAGTATATTCCCTAAATAAGAACCTCTTCCTACAAGATAAGTTTATAATATCATTACCATTCACATGTCTGTTTACGCATACTGAAGAGAAAAAGTATCTTGTGATCTTTGAAAAAATGTTTTTGCCTGTTTGCAATTGTTGAGACATTAAAAATTGAAATTATTGGCAAATAAAAACTATAAATATCTCGTAAAATGGCTTTTTTACCATATATTGTCTAAAAAATTTTATAATGTTTTATAAAGTAGAAACAGTTTTCTGTTTTCATCAAAAAGCTTTTTGTTATTCTGAATTTTATGCTTATTTCAGTCAAACAGAAACCATAGTTAGATTTTTTAATATACCACAATGCTCTAGGAAAAAACTTGAATGTTTGCTATATAATGCTGACCGAGAAAATAAAAACCGCCCTTTCCTTTTTCATCAAAAGCGATAATTAAAATTATCGTGTATCTTTTATATAAAGGGGAAAATGCAATGCTTAAAGAATTCAAAGAATTTGCCCTAAAAGGTAATATGATTGATCTGGCTATCGGTGTGATTATAGGAGGCGCTTTTGGTGGCTTAGTCAATTCAATTGTCAATGATATTTTTATGCCAATCATTGGACTTATTACAGGTGGAATCGACTTTTCTAATATGTTTATTCAGCTTGCTGGTGAAAAACAAGCAACATTGAGTGCTGCTAAAGCAGCTGGAGCAACCATTAGCTATGGTAATTTTATAACTTTACTTATCAATTTTCTCATTATTGCTTGGGTTCTTTTTCTCTTTGTTAAAGCTATGAATAAACTCCGTCGAAAACAAGAAGAAGAGGAAAGTTCTCAAAAAATGTCTTTAGAAGAACAACTTTTATCAGAAATCAGAGATCTTTTGGCTAAGAAAAAATAAATTTACATGTATTTGCCTCATGGAACATGAGGAAAAAATATTTCCACCGTTGTTCCATGATTAGGCTTTGAAAATAACAAAAATTGGCCACCACTTTCTTCTACCATTGCTTTACACATCGGTAGTCCTAAACCTGTTCCAACAAAAACACTGTCGCCAGAGCGTCCATCTTTGCGTTTTACCTGACCATAGGGTTGTAGAGCCTGTATGAGTTCTTCATCACTCATCCCTACACCGTTATCGCTTACTGAAACCTTTAAAAATTCTTTTTTTTCACAAGAAACGTGAACAATAATCTGCCCACCAGCTGGGGTAAAACGAATGGCATTGGAAAGAAGATTCCATATAATTTGTCGAAATATTTGTTGTGATACTCCAATAAGTGGCACATGCGTTGGAGCAACTATACGCATGATAATGCCGTTATGATTGGCTTGTGTTTCAAGAAATGCCATACTCGCACGCAAACAAGCTACCACATCAAATGATTCAGCTATAGGAGCAACCTTAATATCATTATTTAAGCTAGAATAATTTGCTTTCGAACATTCTAGTAATTGATTAACCAGTGATAATATATGTTTTCCCGATGAGATAATATCGCGTAAATATCCACGATAACGCTCATTGTCTATCATACCAAAACGGCCATCTCTCATAATTTCTGCAAAACCAATAAGAGCATTCAAAGGTGTTCGCATTTCATGAACAACACTAACAATTTTATTCTCTTCTGCGCGTTTATCTACTGGTAGAATTGTTACTGTCATATCACGCAATATTACAGCATAATCATCTTGTCGTGCTAAAGGTACAATCGCCATAGAAACCATGATATTTTTACGACTTTTCGTTATTAAAACAACTGTCTCACTGCGATGAATAACCTGATTTCTTCCCTGTATACGGATCAACTCAAAATATTTTTCCACCAAAGATCGGCTTTGTAAAGTAAAGAGTGACAAAAATGGCTGTGCCAACAATTCATTTATTTCATAACCAGTTAATGCCAAAGCAGCACTACTGACCGATTGAATAACGCCCTGCCCATCCAACCAAACAACACCATTCGTTGCTGTATCCAACAATGATAAAACCACTGCTGGTTCTTTTATAAGAGTTTGTTCTGAAGCATTTGTTGGCAATATCTGTGCACTTGGAAGAAGAGCTGCTGTTTCATTAGCGGAATACGCGTATTTTACAGAGGAATACAATTCTCCACGCAATCGTTCTGCAATCTCACAAAAAGCTGAATGTTCACTCTCTGAAAGATTCGATGGTTTTGTATAGAGATTTTCATCTTTTTTCTCTTGCACTGTTTTTGGTATCTTCAAAATACCAAAGCCACGAAATTCCTTAAGCCGTTGTTTATCATCAAAAATTGGTACAGCAGACAATTCAACATCAAGCCACTCTAGACAATCATCAACAGGCCATTGAACCATTTGTTTACTCCACGGTAAAGCTGCTGTAATAAAGCCGCCAAGTGATTGATACCGCTCATCATTAAATTGATGCGCCAATTCATGAAAGCTCAATCCTAAAATCGAGGAAGAAATCGGTCCAACAATTGCAGATAACTCTTTTGAAACCTCATAAAACCGTCCATTTTTATCCATTTTCCAAGTAAAGCGTTGTGGCAAGAATTCAGGCGTAAAATGAAAAGATTCTTGGTTACTGTTTAACACATCCGATTGTAATGGCGCATATAAAACCAAAAAACGCATCGGTTTCACCTGCAAGCGAATAACGCCAACTTGTGTACGAATATCTGCTATGGATAAAATGGTTTTGGTGGGGATGTCATTTTCTATCGTCTGTAGTAGAATTCTGACCGTTTCATCAATAAACGAAAAATGAGAGGAAGCCTCCAACACTGTCCCATGTTCATCAATTATGGCAACAGACATTGTTGCCTCATCTAATCCAGCAATAAGAGATTTTTTTTCTTCCAGAAAAGATTCTAGTAAAAATGCCTTTCCTACACCCATAATATCAATAGAAACTACGGAAAATTCAATGGCGCGCTTTAAACCTTTTAAGACAATAGTACTTGCGCATTGCTCAGCCTTTGATATCTTGCGACGTTTTACTTGGTCAAAAAAAGACCATTCTTTTATCATCACCGAGACAGAAGAAAAGCCCCAAAAATACGCTGCTCCACCATTTGACCAAAGAACTTTTCTACAATCAGAGGAAAGAACAAAAGCCATCTTTCTTCGCATGAAGGCTTGTTTAATTTCTTTACATTCTAGATAATCTAAAAATGCTAAAGACATCTTTAACCCTTCTTTGTACTACTCTACAATACATACCAGAAGTCTTAATACAAAATATTACTTCTATTTTGTCATTCCTCATTTCATGTTTTTAATATTTCACAGTAAAAAACACATGCAGGACAGCACTTGCTCTTATAAAATAAAACAACTATTCACTTTTAAAATAACAATCATTTAGTATTTTAAAAATCATGCATTTTAAAACTGTCTTGTTTGTTATTATACTTCACTGAGTAAAATCTCACGTTTCCCCACATGATTAGCGGCTCCAACAATGCCTTTCTCTTCCATGCGCTCAACGAGTGAAGCTGCCTTGTTATAACCGATCGCAAGTCGACGCTGAATATAAGATATAGAACATTTTTTATCACGCATAACAATTTTCACAGCTTGCGTATAAAGTTCATCACCATCCTCATCAAGATTTCCTTCTGTAGAAGTTCCAATATTTGCATCCGCAGATTCTCTCTCTTTGTTATCATCTTCACTATCTGTGACTGTTGCTAAATAATTAGGCTTTCCTTGCATTTTAAGATGTGCCACAATAGATTCAACTTCTTCATCAGATACAAACGGTCCATGAACGCGTATAATGCGCCCTCCACCTACCATGTGAAGCATATCTCCCTGCCCCAAAAGTGTTTCAGCACCTTGTTCTCCCAAAATTGTACGACTGTCTATTTTCGATGTTACTTGAAAAGAAATACGGGTCGGAAAATTTGCTTTAATCGTACCCGTAATAACATCAACAGAAGGGCGCTGTGTGGCCATAATAAGATGAATACCCGCGGCACGTGCCATTTGTGCTAAACGCTGAATGGCATTTTCAATTTCTTTACCTGCAACCATCATGAGATCGGCCATCTCATCAACAATCACAACAATATAAGGAAGTTGGGTGAGATCCATCGCCTCTTCATGATAAAGTATTTCTCCACTTTCCTTATCAAATCCCGACTGTACAGTACACATGATCGTTTCACCTTTTTGTGCTGCAAGTGCAACACGTGCATTAAAACCATCAATATTACGTACACCTAACTTAGCCATTTTGCTGTAACGCTCTTCCATTTCACGAACCGCCCATTTTAAAGCTGTCACTGCTTTCTTAGGATCCGTCACAACAGGTGTTAAAAGATGTGGAATACCATCATAAACAGAAAGTTCGAGCATCTTAGGGTCAACCATGATCAAACGGCATTGCTGTGGTGTCATTCGATAAAGAATTGATAAAATCATTGTATTAATCGCAACCGATTTGCCTGACCCTGTTGTTCCTGCAACCAGTAAATGAGGCATTTTCGTTAATTCCGCAATGACAGGCTCACCATTAATGCCTTTCCCCAAAGCAAGTGCTAATTTAAATTGGCTTTCACGAAAACAACTTGTTTGAATTAATTCCTTTAAATAAACAGTTTCACGAACTGCGTTTGGCAACTCAATGCCAATAACATTACGTCCAGGAATCACAGCAACACGTGTAGAAATAGCAGACATAGAACGCGCAATATCATCAGAAAGATTGATAACTCGTGATGATTTTACTCCTGCTGCAGGTTCAAATTCATACATTGTTACCACTGGCCCTGGATGAACATGGATAATTTCACCCTTAATGCCAAAATCTTCCAAAACACTTTCCAAAAGCCCAGCACCTCGCTCTAAGATTTCTTGTGAAATGGTCGCGCCTTCATGAAAAGTGGGTTTTCGCAACAAATCAATGGGAGGAAATTCATAAGTACTATCATCAAAAGATTGAATGTTTGATGTAAAAGCAGAATTATAATTTCCTAACGATGTACAAGTAGACCGAAAGACTTTACTTTTTGATTTCATTATAGAAAAGTTTCCTGAATTCTTGGAAACACTTTCTGTCGCACTATCAGTAATATTTCTGATGTTTTGAGACTCGTTCATCGCTTCTTTAGTAAATCTACCATCAGAATGATTGGGTTGTGCTTCTTTAACAGTAGCATTCTTTGCATGTATTAACTTAGAAATTTGCTCAATTCCTCTCAACTTTTCCGCAAGAGATTCTGATGTAATAGAATCATAAAATTGTGGAAAGCGGTATTCAAGAACACGGTAAAGAGCAGTTATTGTTTCCTCAAAGTTAGAAGCAGCATCACGTGTAATTTCATTACCTGTGCCATCAATCGATGTGATATCCTTTCCTAAGGTTTTAGTATCAACCTGTTCCCACATAAAGAATCCGCACTCAAAAAATGCGTCATCAGAAAGATGCAAAACAGGTTTTGTTTTTTGAAGCACATTTTCTCTTTGTAATTTATTATGCTCCTTTCTTTTCTCCTCAAGAAGCTTACAAGCAGCTTGCTGTGATAATTGCTTCAAAACCGTTGCATAACAAATTAATGTCTTATCTTCTATCGATTGAGGATTAATGACCTTTTTTGTTGAAAGAGAATTTGTTGTGTTTTTATTATGATCTATAATGTCTGTAGACCTTATGCGCTCTTTTTTCGTCAAAACTTTAAACTGTCTTGCGAAAATTGGATCTGTTTCTATGCGACGACGCAAAATCTCAACTTCTGGCGTGCGTGTAAAACGCACGTTCTGTCCAAGAGCGAATGCCTTTTTCCATACTTCCGGATAAGAAAATACTTCAGTACTCTTGGCAGATGAGTTCTCTTCTGAGACACTTTGTGTACTCTCATCAGAAAAAGAACGCGTAAAAATAGATTTTGTTTTCGAATTATGCATGGGACTCCAAACAAACTTATGGCAATGAGAACAATTGCTTCTTCAAAAAGAATACATAAAAACTACAATATGAAGGTTAATAACCTTTTGCTAACTGCGTTTTTTAAACAAAAAATAATGCTGTTATTCTTCCTTATGATCGTCTCTTCACATTTATGGAATAAATTGCAATGTTCATAGCATCATGCGGAGAGATTCCATAAAACGTCCATTATTCTCTTTCCCTCTCAATTCCTATAGAAAAATCTTGTGCAAATAATACAAATAGTTAGCATAATGAGCATAAACAGTGCTCTTCTCACTCTTCGTGCTCATTGTCATAAAACAATCTCATTTCTTTTCTTTATAATAAGATTATCCTTGTTATCCTTGTTCAAAAAGGCTTAAATAAAATAAAATTTAAAAGAACAAAAATAAGGGAGGAAATCATGTTAAATAAGCGGAAATTTTATATCAATGGTCTATGGGATGATCCAAGAACCCCTCATGATTTTGATGTTATTGATCCATCAACAGAAGAAGCTTGTGCCGTGATTAGCCTTGGTAGCACAAAAGATGCAGATAAAGCTATTCACGCTGCTAAAGTAGCTTTCCAAACTTGGAAAACAACTCTACCTCATGAGCGTCTTGGATTTGTTGAAAGAATTTTAGAAATCTATGAAAAACGCTCTAAAGATATGGCAAAAACCATTTCAATGGAAATGGGAGCACCCATTGATATGGCACTCAATGCGCAGACTGCAACTGGTAGTTCTCATATTCGCAACTTTATCAAAGCTTATAAAGAGTTTTCATTCCAAGAAGTTTTAATAGAAGGAAATGAGCAAGCGATTCTTCACTATGACCCTATTGGTGTTGTTGGATTGATTACTCCATGGAATTGGCCCATGAACCAAGTGACTCTTAAAGTTATTCCTGCTCTGTTGGCTGGCTGTACTATGGTGTTAAAACCCTCTGAAATTGCTCCTCTTTCTGCTATGCTCTTTGCTGAAATTGTAGATGAAGCTGCTTTGCCTCCTGGCGTTTTTAATCTCATCAATGGTGATGGTGTACATGTTGGTGCTTATCTTTCAACCCATCCAGATCTGGAAATGATCAGTTTTACTGGGTCAACCAGAGCAGGAAAAGATATTTCTAAAAATGCCAGCAACACTTTAAAACGAGTCTGTCTAGAACTTGGTGGTAAAGGTGCTAATATTATCTTCGCAGATGCCGATAAAGACGCTATTCAACGTGGTGTACGACACTGCTTTTATAATAGTGGACAAAGTTGTAATGCTCCAACACGTATGCTTGTGGAACAAAGCATCTATGAGCTAGCCATCAAAACAGCCAAAGATATTGCTGAAAAAACAAAAGTAGGACCAAATTATCAAGCAGGAAATCATATTGGCCCTGTCGTTTCAAAACAACAATACGATAAAATTCAAGATCTTATCCAATCTGGAATTGATGAAGGTGCAACTCTTGTTGCAGGTGGAACGGGTTTACCAATGGGAATGGAGCGCGGTTACTATGTCCGTCCAACAGTCTTTGTTCATGTGAAACCTCATATGCGTATTTTTCGAGAAGAAATCTTTGGTCCAGTTCTCTCGATTCTTCCCTTTCATACAGAAGATGAAGCCATAATTTTAGCTAACGACACAAAATATGGTCTGACAAATTATATACAATCGCAAGATCGTGACAAATGTCGCCGCATCGCTGCGCAAGTACGCTCTGGTATGGTAGAAGTGAACGGATATGGGTTACCCAAAGGGAGTTATTTTGGAGGAGTCAAATTTTCTGGACGTGCCCGTGAAGGCGGACACTGGGGAATCAAAGAATTTCTTGATACAAAAGCAATTTCATACTGGTAGAGGGGTCTTATTAAAAACTTAATAGGAATCGTATGGTAAAACAGCAAATAACGGATGAAGGGGCTCTTGGACAAAGACTCGATCAGTGGCTTGCTAAGCAATATCACAATGCATTGTCACGTTCCCGTTTGCAAACCCTTATCCGTGAGGGCTATCTTAAAGTTGATGGTCAACTCATAAAGGAACCCAAAACAAAATTAAAACCAAACCAAATCATTGAATTGACAATACCTGCTTTGCGTGATGCAAAACCTAGCGGTGAAGCCATTGTATTAGATATTCTCTTTGAAGATGATGATGTTATTGTTATCAATAAACCAGCTGGTCTTGTTGTTCATCCTGGCAATGGCAATTGGACTGGAACATTAGTAAATGCTCTTATCCATCACTGTGGTAATAGTTTGTCTGGTATTGGCGGTGTTAAACGCCCTGGTATCGTTCATCGTCTCGATAAAAATACTAGTGGAGTCATGGTCGTTGCTAAAAATGACTTTGCTCATAAAAGCCTTAGCGCACAATTTTCTGATCATGGACGTACCAGCGCATTAGATCGACGTTATCACGCCTTGATTTGGGGGACACCTTACCGCAATATTTGGACAATTGATGCATCTCTTGGCCGTTCTCCCCATAACCGAACAAAGCAGGCGGTCATTCATAATAAACATCCTTACGCTCGCCATGCTGTTACACATTTTTCTCTCCTAGAAAAATATGGAACTTATGCAGATACAATATCTGTTGCTAGCCTTATAGAATGTCGTCTGGAAACTGGACGTACACATCAAATTCGTGTTCATATGGCGCATATCGGACACCCGCTTATAGGTGATACTGTTTATGGCAATGCTTTTAAAACAAAATCAAACATGCTTAATCCTATTATGAAGAATGCAATCGACCAATTTAATCGGCAAGCACTCCATGCTATTAGCCTAACTTTCGAACATCCAGTTACAAGTAAAATTATGTCTTTCTCTTCACCTCTCCCTCAAGACATGGCTGAACTCATCCAGTATTTAAAAAAAATAAATTGAAACTTTTCGTCTTTTCAAGATTTCACAATAAAATATCTCTTTTTGAACAAAATTGAAAATTATGCTAGAATGGAGCTAGAGAGATGTTTATAATGTCTTGAAATAGAATTTGCCTTTTTAGGGAATTCACATAAAAGGAGGGTGCTATATGGCCCATATGAATTTGCTATCAGTGACAACAGGCGACGGAGGATTGAATCGTTATCTAGAGGAAGTTCGTCGTTTTCCAATGCTTGAACCAAAAGAAGAATATATGTTGGCTCAGCGTTATCGTAAACATAATGATTTAAAAGCCGCGCATAGATTGGTAACCAGTCACTTGCGCCTCGTAGCTAAAATTGCAATGGGATATCGGGGCTATGGGCTGCCCATTGGAGAAGTTATCTCAGAAGGTAATATTGGACTTATGCAAGCTGTTAAGCGTTTCGAACCGGAACGGGGGTTTCGGCTTGCAACTTATGCTATATGGTGGATTAAAGCCTCGATACAAGAATATGTGTTGCGGTCTTGGAGTTTGGTGAAAATAGGAACAACGGCCAATCAAAAACGCTTATTTTTCAATCTTCGTAAGTTAAAAAGTAGGCTTCAAGCCCTTGACAGTGGTGATCTTAATGCAGAGCAAGTCAAAGAAATTGCAACTAAGTTAAATGTTACAGAAGATGAAGTCGTCTCCATGAACCGTAGACTTGGAGGAGACACTTCGCTCAATGCATCTCTTCGCACAAAAGCAGGTGAAAATAGCGAATGGCAGGATTGGTTGATAGATGAATCCCATAATCAAGAACAGATTTTGATTGAACAAAGTGAATTAGAAAATCGTCGTTCCATGCTTGCAAACGCTATTGATAACCTGAATGAACGTGAAAAGCGTATATTCAAAGCACGTCGTTTAAGCGATAGTCCACTAACACTAGAAGAGCTCTCAAACGAATTTAATATTAGTCGGGAGCGTGTAAGACAAATTGAAATGCGTGCTTTTGAAAAAGTACAAAGTTCTATTCAAGCATCCGCTTTATCTCAAAGTCAAGCGTACAGTCTTTAAATCCAGGATAGAGCCAATTGTTTATGCTTTCCTATAAAGGAGCAAAAGCGAGTATTTTGGCTCTATATTCTTTATCAATCTGCGAAGCATTTTGGTAGTAGAAGTTCTCTTCGTAGGTTTCTATTCAGCGTGTTATTTTTTTTGACCAAGAACTGTTAACTTATCTGGTTGCACAAGCCATTGTCCAATAACTTCATTAAAAATAGACTCACCTGTTGGCCCTTTTGCAAAAGTTAACTCATTTATACGTCCATTTTTATCTGTTAAAATCAAACGCATCCAATCCAGTTCTCGCATCAATTGTAAATTTCTGTCAAGAAATGGACGATTGCCACTTAATGCAATAAGAAAGAAATCATCATCAATCTTTGCTGAAACAGTTCTTGCTAAAGTCTGTCCAATGGAATGTTCACTTGCTTTAAAAGTTAATGCTTTAACATTGCTTATAGCTCGACCTGAAAATTTATCAGAAGGAATAAAAACAAGATCCAAAATATATGCAGCAGGAAAAGATATATCGGTATTACGACGTAAAATAAGTCGCAATGATAAGCCTTCATCGGGAATTGTTATATCACCTTGTATAGCCGATTCTTCTGGAGCCCCCTTCACACGAGACTCCTTTATAAGCGTCCAACGCGCACTTCCCATTGCTACTTTTTCTACATCATCATTTGTGCGCGCTTGATAAAAAATAGCTTCACCTGACTGTTCATTTGGCTGTAAATAACTGGTAACAACTCTTGAAGTTCCTTCTTCATCCGAAGAATCTGCCGTCTGATCTAAACCAACATCAATTTCGCTTCCATCCTCTAATAAGCGTTTTGTTAACTTTCTCGTGACAGAAATTGTTTTTGGAAATGCATGAGAAGCTTGAAATTTTTCTCCCGACAATTGCTGATCATTTGATGCGAATATACGTCTACCAACAAAACCAATACCAACGGTTAAGATGAGAAAACTAGCCACAACAGCAGTGCTTATTACAATACGTCTTTGCTTCGATGACTGATTAGCACGACGTACAGCTTGAGAAAAAATATGCGAAACGATGTGCAGATTATCCTTTTGCGAAGAAGCTGCTACAGGAGAAATTTTTAATATCCTTTCATCAACAGAATGAGAAACGCTATCAGCTTCCATATTAACAGGTTCTGCATCTGGTATTCCTGATCCATAAGGTTTACTAAATGCCTTGTTATCCTTTAAACTTATAAAACCCTGTCTTTTTTCTGAAAAAGCATTTTCTTGTGATAATATGGAATTTTTTATGCTCTTGTCGTCTTCAGCTGTCTCTATAGGCTTCCATCCAATCACTGAAGAAAATAGCTTCTTTTCAACTGCTAAATATTCTGCTTCAACAGTTGCAATAGCATTTTGCAAAATCTTCCTTTGCTCATCTACCATTGCTTGTGGTACTTTTGCTGTAACAAACTGATGCTCTAATGTTTCGATAGCTCGTTTATAAATCCGCTTACGCACTTGTGATGTAATATTACTTTGCGCGTTGATTGCCTTTTTTAAGATTCCAACGAAATCTACCATATCCTCTATAATCTTTCTCAAACTGAGGAAAGAAATCTCAGTCGTAAAGCTAAAAATACCTTTATTTTAGCTTTTTAAATTAATTGTTATTTCTATTGATACAACTACCGTGGTAGTTTAAAATGAATATGAAAAATAAACAATGTTATTTTGCACCTCTCTTTCATTCACTGTTAAATTCTCTCTTCATAGAAAAGTAAAAAAGATATAGTGAAAGCTTATACAAAACTCTCAAAACAATCATTAATTTGCAAAAGGATCAGTAATAAGGATAGTGTCCTCACGTTCAGGGCTCGTAGATAATAAAGCTACCTGCGTACCAATCAATTCTTCAATATAGTGTATATATTTGACAGCCTGCACTGGTAATTCTTCCCAACTCAACGCATGTGCTGTCGCTTTCTTCCAACCTTCTAATGTCTCATAAATAGGTTTCACACGGGCTTGTGCTCCCATAGAATAGGGTAAATAATCAATTTTTTTACCATCAAGCTCATAACCAATACAGATTTTAATTTCATCCAAACCATCTAAAACATCAAGCTTTGTCAGCGCTATACCTTGAACACCACAAATTGTTACCATCTGACGTACTAAGACGGCATCAAACCAACCACATCGACGTTTTCGACCAGTTACGACACCAAATTCTTTCCCACGTATCCCGAGAAATTCACCAACATCATTTATTTGCTCTGTCGGAAATGGTCCCTCCCCAACACGTGTTGTATAAGCTTTCGCAATACCCAAAACATAATGAATTGATCCAAGCCCCATACCTGAGCCAGTACATGCCTGCCCAGCAACTGTATTGGATGATGTCACATAAGGATAAGTCCCAAAATCATTATCTAATAAAGCACCTTGAGCACCTTCAAAAAGAACGTGCTTTCCTATCCGACTACTTTCATCTAAAAGACGCCACGTACAATCCATAAAAGGCAGAATTGCATCAGCCACTTGCATCAATTCATCATAAAGTGCTTGAGAATCAATTTCTGCAACGCTCATTCCACGACGCAAAGCATTATGATGTCGCAATAATCGTTCGATTTTAGCCATAAGTGTATCCACTTCCGCCAAATCCATCACACGGATAGCACGACGTCCCACCTTATCTTCATAAGCCGGACCAATACCACGCTTTGTCGTACCAATTTTCAAACCCGATAAACCGCTTTCACGAATTGCATCAAGATCACGATGCAAAGAAAGAATCAATGGAGCATTTTCAGCAATACGCAAAATTTCTGGTGTAATTTTCACACCCTGTTCACGTAGTTTTTTTAATTCTGCCACAAAATGATGAGGATCAACGACAACCCCATTACCAATAACGGATAACTTTCCACGAACTAAACCAGACGGTAAAAGTGATAATTTATAACTAACCCCATCAACAACCAATGTATGCCCTGCATTATGCCCCCCTTGATATCTTACCACGATATCTGCCCGCTCAGACAACCAATCTACAATTTTACCTTTACCCTCATCGCCCCATTGTGTACCAACAACTACTACATTGGCCATAACTTTCTCCGTCGTGTTTGGTCAAATAAAACCAGCATTCAAAAACAAACGCCCCTTTATAACGAAACCTTACAACAAGTGCGACTCTTCATTCCAGCTTTTTCCCAATCTTTAAATGATTAAATTTTAAAACTCATGAACATACAAGTTAAAAAGCACTAGGATATAAAACATATCCTTACCCTCAATTAGTCCTTTTGGCTATAAAAGTAGAAATATTGAAAGCTTTTGGTTGTCATTCTAACCAACACTTAATAAATTATTTATACTCCCTCGTGATTTTTTTGCATCCATAAAGCACTTGAAAACATAAGAATACGAAAACATTATAATCTTCCGTATTCTTTTTTAAAATGCATTACAAAAACGGCAAAAAGTCCTCTAAAGCTGAGCTTTTTCAACCTGAAATGCCCATTCAAGCCATTGTGTTAAAACTTCAAGATCAGAAGCCTCAATTGTTATACCTGTCCAAATGCGCAGCCCTGGAGGAGCATTTCGATACGAGCCAATATCATAAGCAACACCTTCCTCATCAAGACGATTCACGATAGCTTTTATAAAAGATTTTCGCTTTTCAATATCCAAAGCCGTAATCACTGGATCGACAATATCTAAACAAACAGATGTATTAGAACGTACTTTAGGATCTTTGGCCAAATATTCTAACCACGGTGTTTTACGGACAAAAGCATCAAATACAGTAAAGTTTTTCTCAACACGTGCCCTTAATGCTGGTGCACCACCCAAAGATTTTGCCCATTTCAATCCATCAAGAAAATCCTCTACACAGAGCATAGAAGGCGTATTGATTATCTTCCCTTTAAAAATATCTTCATTCAACTTTCCATTTTTCGTCATATAGAAAAGTTGAGGCATTGACCAAGTCGGAATATAACTCTCAAGACGTTCAACAGCACGAGGACTTAAAATCACCATACCATGTGCTGCCTCACCACCCAAAACTTTTTGCCACGAAAAAGTCACCACATCTAATTTTGAAAAATCAAGATATTGTCCAAAAGCTGCAGATGTAGCATCACAAATTGTTAAACCAGCTCGCTTCTCTGGAATAAAGTCTGCATTAGGAATACGTACACCTGAAGTTGTCCCATTCCATGTAAAAACAACATCACGATCAAAGTCAAGTTGTGTTAAATCTGGTAACTCGCCATAAGGTGCCTCAAAACGACGCACATCAGGAAGCTTTAATTGCTCAACAACATCTGTATTCCATCCAAAACCAAAGCTTTCCCATGCCGCCATATCTACGCCGCGCTCACCTAACAAAGACCATAAAGACGCCTCAACAGCACCAGTATCTGAACCAGGAATCATTCCTATACGATAATCAGAAGGAACTTCCAAAATCTCACGGGTTAAATCAATAACTTCAGCAAGTTTTAATTCTGCTTCTTTCGATCGATGCGATCGTCCAACTAACGCATTCTTAAGAACTTCAAAAGTCCAGCCAGGTCTTTTGCTACAAGGCCCTGAAGAAAAGTTAGGATTATTCGGACGACAACTTGGTTTTTTAAACATTATCATTATTTCTCCCCTTTTAGATGGCTTGTCTTTGCTTTTTAAAAAACAAATTATTGTAAAGACTAAAGCCGATAGTCCCTTTAGACAAAAATCAAAAATGTTTTCTCTTTATTCCGCAAGCTTAAAATACGTAGAAACCTTGTAAAAAGTCTTTTTAATTATGTTTTAGTATTGATTCTTTAAAAGATTTCCTCGCGTTATCACCACGATAAGACAGCATCTTGATAGTCATACAGTAACGTATCATAGTATAGCTATCAAGTTTATTTTACGGAAAGAATTGTTATAATTATCTAAAATGTGCAGATAAACTTAAAAAAAATTAATTATTTTTCTCTTGATGACTGGACAGAGGAAATTTTAATGTTATAACCGCACACGTTTCACGCGTTTTGTGAAACATGCCCAGATAGCTCAGTTGGTAGAGCAGCGGACTGAAAATCCGCGTGTCCGTGGTTCGAATCCGCGTCTGGGCACCACTTTTTGTTTTTAGTGCATTGAAATATATAGATTTTCTCTTTGATTCTCTGTTTTAAGACCACCTTTTAGTCCACCTATTACAGTTTATACAATTTTATCTAATTTGTTGTTNGGAAATAGCAAACTTAGATTAAACGTGTGGAACAGATCGTTCAAGAGGTTGTACAGCCAAGCGAAATCCCATAGTACGCAGTACAGCATTCAAGCTACGAAACTCTGGATTACCTTTTTCTGAAAGTGTCCGGTAAAGCTGTGTTGGATTCAGGTTGGCTGCTTTAGCGACAGCTTGAACACCACCATAAGCTTTTGCCATTTGACGAAGTGTTACAAGCAATTCCCCCTGGTCACCATCTGCTAAGATAGCATCAAGGGTAACTGCTGCCAACTCAGGATCATCATAGAATATTTCTGCCATCGCATCATCATGGTTACGGTCTTTCATTCTTACACTCCTTTAATCTTCACGGTTTTGCCAATCACGCCAGCAAGCACATGCGCGAGTGATATCAGTGTCTTGTGTTTTTTTAGTACCACCGCATAAGAGCAATAATACGGTCTTGCCAGACTGGGCATAATAAACGCGGTAACCAGGACCAATATTCATACGCAATTCATAGACACCATCACGAAGCGGTTTGAAATCGCCAAAGGTTCCTTGCTCTAAACGATTAAGACGGCGAATAATTGCAGCTTTAGCCTGCACATCACGCAGCTTTCGCAGCCAATCATTTATCAAGTCTTTGCCATCAGAGGTAAGGTAGTGACGTATTTCAAACATAATCTATATTCGTTTATAAACGAACATTTGTCAAGATAGAAAGAAATTTATTTTTAGATTTTCACTCAGCCTCACCTTGTGTGGGGCTTTTTTAATGGAGAACTTTATGCGGAAAATATCACAAGAAGGTCTTGCTCTCATAAAACAATGGGAAGGCTTACGCCTCAATGCTTATAAAGACGCCATTGGGGTATGGACAATCGGTTATGGGCATACAAACAGTGCTGGAAAACCCTTTGTACACAAAGGCATGACACTCACTGAACAACAAGCTGAAGATCTTCTTCGCCAAGATTTACGAAAATTTGAAAATGCCGTTGAACAAGCCGTTCAAGTTTCCTTAACGGATGAACAATTCGCAGCATTGGTCTCCTTTTGTTATAATATAGGGACAACAGCTTTTTGCAATTCCACCCTGTTAAAAAAACTCAATAATAGTGAATATGAAGCAATACCTGCCGAACTCCAGAAATGGACCAAAGCGGGTGGTAAGCGCTTGCAAGGTCTTGTCCACCGACGTGCAGCAGAAGCAGGGTTGTGGGCAAAAGGCGCTTATGTTTCCTCCAACTATCAAACCGTAGAAACAACAGATTCAACAGCGCTCTTTAAAGTAGAAGCATTGGCACCAGTCATTGGCTCTTTTTCAGGTCTTGGCGGCTTATTAGCGGGCAATGGTCCAGTACAATGGGCACTTGCTACCATCATGATTTTAGCAGCTGCTGCTGGTATTTTTCTTGTTGCCAAACGTTTTCAGGAACACCGCCTATGATCTTATTATGGATGAAAAAGAATTTGCTGTTAACAGGTGCGGCTCTTGCCGCTTTTTTTATGGCTTTAGCCAAAGCTTTCATGCTTGGCAAAAAGAGTGAACGGCAAAAGCAAATAGAAAAAACTTTAAAAGCAGCAAAAACACGTCTGGAGGTGGAAAATGAAGTTAATCAAAAAAATGACACTGATGTGCGCACTGCTCTTTCTCGTTGGCTGCGGGGCAAATAAGTATGTTTCTTGTGTTGGTTGGTTACCCATTTATTTAAACAAAAGAGATGTTAACGTCATCAGTTCAAGCTTAGCAAGAGATATCTTAAAACATAACACTCTAGGTGAACGTTTGTGTGGATGGAAACATGGCTAGAAGAAAAACAAGAGATGATATAGAGCTTACAGAAGCGGAAAAAGAAATCCTTCAAGAAATTATCATGACCTATAAAAGCGTGAAAGTAATGTCACGTTATACGAAATGGATTGTACTGATTATACTCTTATTAGCGCTTGATTTTTCACGGATCCTAGATGCCATAGAGAGTATTTTTACACAAAAACCAAATATCCGACTCTAAATATACTTCGAGATGTGCAAAATTTTTTAGCCAATAGATTTTTAATTTTGCACGTCTCATTAAAGCGATGAACAATGTTTTTACACATTTTACAGTGTTTTTTTTAAAAAATTGACACATCAAATTTCGCCTCAAAATAGCTAAAAAATACGCAAAAAGATTTGTTAAAACTTTAGATTATTTTTCACAACAGAACTTAGTAACATTCAAAAAATATTAGATAAAGTTAGTGAAAAAAAGAGGCGCTCTGTAGAGGCAATTGTAAAAAAATCTATTCTGTTATAAATGCAGCCCACTGTTCCAAGAGAGCATGTCGTTGTTCTAAAAAATCTGTTCGCATATAAGCTTTGGTCACTGAACTCCCAACGGAATGCGCAAGAACAGTTTCGGCAATCTCAAATGGTGTTGACGTTGTCTCTGCTATCCAGTCACGAAGACTAGATCTGAAACCATGGGGTCTATAATCAAAACCTTTGTCTTTCATGAATTTAGAAAGTGTTACATCAGATATAGGCTTTCCAGAACTCCCAGCAAATAAAAAACCTTTTTTCTCAAAAGGGAGAGATTTTTCAATCACTTTCAAAGCTTCACGACTTAATGGCACGCGAAAATCTGAAACTTTTCCCACAATACCCTTCATATTTTCTTTTGGTATTGTCCATATATTTTTATCTATTTGTTCAAGACGCAAATATCGCAATGGATGTGACCGTACTCCAGTCAAAATAAGGAGCTTCAGTGCTAAATTTGAAAGGATCTTATCATCCAAATTCTGATAAAAAGCCGGAACTTCTTGCCATGGCATAGCCGGAATATTTGTTGATGTAGCACGGGGCTTCCCTAAAAGGGCGCGCGCTTTCATACAAGCCTGTAGATCAACATCCAAACCAAGAGCCGCTGCATATTTCAAACAAATGTTAATACGGTTTAATGCTTTTCGTGCTGTATCTGCTTTTTCATGCCAAAGAGGTGAGAGAACATTGCGAATGATATTGGCGGTTAATTGTTCTATAGGCAAATTCCCTATGTGTGGAATAACATGTAACTCCAGTGGAGAAAACCAACGCCCATTTTTGCCTTCATTTTTTAACTCAGCTTTTTTACTTTCAAAAGCTGCCTGCGCAATTTCTTTAAACACATTGCTTTGCTGTTTTAAAATAGTTTGTTCTCGAAAGACAATAGGATCATTGCCTTCTTTAAGAATATCACTATAATATCTTGCAAGCTCTCGTGCTTCTTTTAAAGAAAGCCTTGTGACAGGACCAAGCCCCATTTCGCGGCGCTTATTGTGATGTGTATAGCGAAAAAACCAAGAACGTGTACTGTCTTTTCGAACATTCAACCACAGCCCTGCCCCATCACAATATTTACCTTGAGGAGATGCTTTTACGAACGCTGCTGATAACTTATGAATCGCCCTCACTTAATTTACCTTCTCGTCCACCTTTTGGGATTCACCTTTGCACACATTGTCCGTCCACCTTTTTTGGTCCACCTTTTAGACCACCTTAAATTTTTGATTTGAGATTTTTTCTTTAATTCTTAATTTTTTTATTGGAACATAAAAAACTATACATATCAATACGCTCTTACACATATTTATATAAGTTGAATCTTGTTGCTAAGCCCCTGCCTGCCGCGTCTGGGCACCGTTCTCTTTATATTAAGAATAACTTATTGTTTTTATTAATGTCTGTAAAAGTGCGGGATATCCAAATAAAAGTAAGGGAAGAGGATTTTGTGACGTGCTCTTAATTCTTTCGAATCAAAACTTTTTTCGAGGTTTTTTCTGCTGTTTAGAAAAGAGATTTTGTAGACTCTAACTTTCAGTTATCCATTTTTTTTAGTGTAAGAAGCCTTTCTCTAGTGTATCCATGAAGCGAGCAAAATCGATTACAAATATAAAGATAATGAAGGCTAACTATTTCATGATGCGTGACATCATCTTTAAGCCCTGATAGGTTTCTATCATCTTCTGAAAACATATTGATTTATAATGATAATTTACTGTTTTGTATGTTGAATGAGAATCCCGAATAACGTAAGATTCTCTCATTTCAAATCTCTTTATCTTGAATCAATCAAAATCACTTGCTTGCATGTCAAAAACGGGGCTGATGTGTGGGTAAAATTGTATAAGAAAGGAATAAAAATGGCTCTTATGAACCGTCTTAATGCAAGGGCTGTCGCAACATTGGGGGCTGGCAAATATAATGATGGTGCCGGCTTGTTACTTCATAAGCGTAAAGATGGAGGTGCTCAATGGCTTTACCGTTATACCATTCACGGTCGGCGCCGTGAAATGGGCTTGGGTGCTTTAAGAGATGTTTCTTTAAAACAAGCTCGCGAATTGGCAAATGGGTGGCGTTTTGTTTTACGTGANTATTTGCTCCGTATTTTTCTTTGGAGTGAAGGCTAGAATCTCTTTTTTTCTCCACCTTACTGCTCTACCTAGCTTATATGGCTCTGGAAATATCCCTTGCAGCACCCAATTGCGAATCGTTGTCGTTGATACGCTAAAAAGCTCTGCACATTCACGGGTTGTTACATATCTATCGCCATCATCAAATATCATTTCATTACCTTTCTATTTTTTATGTTATGTAAATGGGTGGGTGGGGGTGCTGGAAGGGGAAAGCACCCCCATAACTTCAAGCCGCTTGTATCGAAATCTTCTTCATGCCTTGTTCTATTTCCTCCAAGAATATCTCGACTGCTTGATTGATTTGTTGAATTTGTTCCTCATCACGATCCACGCGTTTAATTTTCATGCGCAAGTGAGATGACCTACCTACAAAATGCGGATTATAACTCATGAAATGACACCATTTACGTCCCGTACAAGCCATTTGGAATTGCATTTGTGCGATATATTCAGGTTTGATAGTGTCATCTATAAAGAAGCGTAGATGATGAACTGATTGTGGGCATTTGACCTCAACTAAACCGTCTTCACCAACAAATCCATCAGGACTTGCACCAGCCATTTGGATTGTGGGATGTTGAATGAAACCGCACCCTGTGACCTCTGTATCATAAATGAATGCATATTCTCTCAAGGCATCTTCTTCATGTTCAATGCCCCATTGCATAGCGGGCATTATATAAGATTGGCTTATTTCCTCTGTTAAGCGCTCTGTCATAAGTTTTAATTTGTAATCCTCATATTTACTTGTAGGCGTTCCCTTGGCTGTTTTACTGAGTACGTTATAAACGTTTGAAGCGGTGACTTTACCTAAACGGGCTTGAAACCACTCTGCTGTTCTTTGTTCCATTTCACACCGCTGTCTGTTTTTCTTGTTGAGTTGGTGCATATTCAATATCTTGGATATGAATATATTCGGCATCTTGTATAGAGGCGTTTGTTTGCTCTTGTTGTGGAAGAGATTGTTCTTTTAGAGCCTTTTGTTTGTTTTGTTTATCTTTCAAAAGATGCAAAACAATTTGAGCTTGTCCCTCAGACATATCGGTAAGATTTTTGACTTTAACATAATCAAGTACCTTTGCTTCTTCTGATTGGGTTTGCACTATGAGTCTTCTGATTTCATTGATTTGCTGCGGAAATGCCTTTTTAATAGGCGGGTTTCCATCTGTATCGTCTTCTTTGCTTGCGACATTAAGAAGCATGCCTAACAGATATCTGCGTGCGTAGGTAATAGTAGAGCCAACCGCTTGTATGTTGTTTTTGCTCCCGGTAGCATCAAAGGGAAATGTTCCTTGTGTTGATATTTCATTGCCAGATATATGCTTTAAAGTCATTTCCACGGTTATGCCATTTGAACTCTGTTCTTTGATACGAGAGAACAAAGCAAAATGATGTTTTGAAAGGGTATCCTTTACAGCATCAATGTACTGATCAAGCTTCGCATATTGGCTATTTGTATGGGTGTTTGTAGCGTTTTTTTGTATTTTTTGATATTCCATTTGCATAGCGGAAAGATCACGGACAAAATTTTGCCGCTCTTGACGTTTTATCTCCTTATCTCGCAATTCAAGAAGGCTCTTGAGACGATCCAGATCAACATCACTTTGTAAAGCTCTTTCTAAAATAAGCTCCATAGCTGTAGAGTTGGTTTCACAAGCATTTGTTTTTTCCACTAATTCCGTTTGTGTAGTACTTATTTCATTCATCTTGATTTCCTCCATTTAAAGCGCAATTCACCCGTGGCGTGAATCACGCATGTGTTAAAAACTTTGTTTTTGTTGCTAGAAACGGCTTATGTAGCTTATATCGCTTGCTGAATAGTCACTTTCGCAGATGATTGAATTGCGTCCACGAATTTCAAGATTACCAGAAATATTTACATTATCGAAAATATATACTCCATCTAGAATTTTCATATTTCCGGAAATGTGTACTTTATCACTTATATAAGCATCTCCATAGACACGGGCATTGCCATAAACATGGCCCAAAACTCGAGCCTCACCATAAATTTGTGCATTGCCGTAAATTTGCGCTTCATTAGCAACCGATGCTTCACCGCAAACTTTTGCATTTTCATAAACACGCGCCCTGCCTGTAATTTTTGCGCGTTCAAATACTTGTGCATTGCCGAAAATCTTAGCGTCACCATAAACCATAGCTTTATGCCAAACCCAACAATCACCTTCATGCGATAGGTTGTCTTCTTTTTGTATATAGCCGCCTAGATCACCTGCTTTGACATTTCCAAAGTCTCTCAATGCACGGATACGGTGGAGAGTTTTTCCCATAATTTCGATTGTCTCATCAGTCAGTTCATATTTCTTTTTTATCATGATAACCTCCTCTTAATGCATGGATTGTCTTTTAAGCTCTTGAGACAAAAGCCCCATGCCTTTTGTGGTAATTTTTGCGCAAGGAATGACTTTTTCTATTCCACTGACGGTTTGAAGTGTGATGGTTGGACAATCCATTAGTTGCTTTTGGATTTTGTCTTGATAAGGGAGTAAATTTCCACCTGCTGCACGCCTATAAACCCAACCTTTTTGCTGTAAAAATTGGATGAATTGTTTTGGTTGCATCTCGAGTATTTTAGCGGCTTCAGTAAGACAAAAAAGCCCATCATGGCGCTGTAAACTTTCAAGAGCCATGGCTTTTGGTGTTAAATCTTCAATAATGCTGTCTTTTTGATCTATTTGACCTTGGAGGTAATTCAAAAAGCCAATCATAGCTTTTGGACTTGAATAGTCGATTTGTGGTGCGACCACTTGCTTTTCCAATTCTTGCCAGCGATCTATAATCCTAGCACGTAATGTCATGTTGTAACCTGAAACTAAGATGAGGCATTCACGTTTGGGGAGATGGTAGCAGTTTTGGGGCTTGCCTTGTTTGTCTAAATAGGTGGATCCAAATTTGGATTGACCCTCTTCAGGGTATAATTCCCCTAACATTTGCCTAATATCACGCATAATGTGTGCATGTTGCTTATTACATAATTCAGCAATTTCACGACTGGACATAGTTTGAACAGTTTGGTTATTAAAATTGCTTTTGACCGTTGTGACAAAATTATGCATGATGGACTCCTTTCAAGAACTTCGTATTTTTTTCATATGTTCTGATAAAGTTTTGCATCATAACTTCCTTCATTAACAAAAACACAAGGTTTGATATAATATTCTGCCATAGTTTCTATGGCGTTCTGCTTGAGCAACTTTCTTTGCTGCGTGAATTTTGAAGTAATGATTATCGGTTTTATCTGTTTCTATTTCAGATTTTGGACAAATCTTCTGTCTGTTCCATTCTTGTTTTGTAAAAACAAAATCCACGCCTTCTTTTAGATCAAGCTTTGCAACACGATCATTAAACCAAGTGGAAAAATCTTGTTTCAAATGTAGGTGTTTATGCATTAAATGGGCATTGACCATTTGGACATAACCAATACTATTGTCTGCCTCGTTTTCAGGTATGAGATATCCTTCACTATCATTATCATGTGTGTTCATAAGTTTACTCTAATCAATTATTGATAGGAAAAAGGGGGCGCTTTTAAACGCCCTTCAGAATTTTAAAGCACATCACAAGGACGCAAACGGTGCTGTTGTTCATAAGTACCGTAAAACTCATCATTATATCTTTCTTTTGCTAAATCATCTAAAAGGTCATTGTAAGTATCACTTTCGCCTATAAAATAATGAACCTTGCTCTCCTCATAGAGATGATCGATATTTTCTTCTACATATACGTCTGCAATTTCTTCAGAAATGTCTTCACAACTATTTTCAGAAGGATTTATACGAAAGATTTGGATAACATCATCTACCCCATTAACAATGCTTAGAATTTGACTTGCATCAAGCGGTCCAGATTCTGCAATGTGTTCATCTCTATCGAAGTAAACTGAATGAACTAAGAGAATTTCATTAGAATTTATGAGAATTGGCTTTTCCATAATTTCCCCTCCCTAATGCCTAATAGCGATTGTTTGTGTTAATTTATGGATATATTAGTACATTATGAACGATATATAGTCAAGTACAAATTGTACTATTTTTTCAAAAAAATAAAAAAATGACGAATCAGTACTTGTCTTGTTGATAACGTAAACAGAAAGCCATACTGCTTACATGTCAAGAATAGTACGTCGTACACGACCTATTATAGAGATAGCACCTTCAAGTTTTGGGGCTTTTATTGTTTTATCGTATGAAGCAGGCTGAAAAGGAGGATTATCATTGGGTCTGTATCGTTTATATGTTGCTCGGCCAGATTCATCTGCAATTACATAGCAGGCATTAGGTACAAGCTTTTTATCTTGCATATTTACAAATATTATAGAATCTGGAGGGCTAATTTTATTCATAGATGCACCATCTACACGCAATGCAATCCATTTACCGGCAGGAAGATTAACAGCTTCTGTCATAGGATAATCTGAAAAATCCATTATCCCATCTTGCTCACTTAACTCTCCTGCACTAATCCATGAAATAAGAGGAATACTTATATTGAGGCTAGGATTCTCTTGAGGAGACTCACCATATAAAATCCATCCCGGATCAACGTTAAATACTTGTCCATAGAGCTCGGCTTTTTGGCGCGAAACAGGACGATTTCCATTTTCGTGACTAATAAGAGTATTTTGATTAAGAGCCGGTATAGCGCGTGCCGCTTCGCTTGGTGTTGCATATCCAGCGTTTTTACGTGCTATTTTAAGTCTATCTTTTGGCAAATAAGTCATTCGTACATTATCCACTATTTTTTTCATTCATTGTGTACTATTTTACCTTGATTTAAAATTGTACGTAATGTACTATTGTTGCCATGGTTAATAATTTTTGTATCAAAAATTTGATTGAATCTTGGGGATCTATACGCCGATTTGCTGAAGAAATCGGATGTAGCTATGAAGCTGCGCGTAAAATGCGTGATCGCAATAGTATTTCTCCAAAATATTGGAACATAATTATCCAAGTGTCTAAATCCAAAGGCCTATCTTGGGTTACATTAGATTGGTTTCTCCATAATTATGCGAATAAATACCATAGAGGTATTCATCCTATAACAAAGTCAAAAAAAGATATGCTCCATTTAATGGAAAAGTTTAGCACACCTGCTTCTACAGATAATAACGAGTACCAACAGCAGCACTCACACTCTTAAAGAAGAAAGATCATGAGAAACGGGATATTGAAGAAACTCTACACACGGATTTGTAGATTAATAGGTTGTAACACGAAAATTGAAAATGGAGATAGATTGGTGGAAGAATGGAGAAAAGTACCATATCGTGACTGTAGCGTAGAAGATCTTGTGAAACGACACGAAACTCACACAACAATTCTTAAAAAACAAGAAGAATGGCATAAGTTAAAATTTGATAGTTGGATGAGATGGCATAAAGAAATTCTTGCAGAGCGAGATAAGTCAATTGAACAACAGCAAGTAGCACTTGAAAACCTATCAACTTTAATTAAGCAAAAAAATAAGACACTGTATGAACAAAGATTAAAGTTGGCTTCACAAATGGAGCTAATTGATAAATTAAATAATAAAATCATTTGCTTAATTAACAAAAAAGAAGAACCAAGATTGATCGATTTTATTTTTGCAGGAGAATGCTTTTAATTTTAGCATCAAAAAAAACACAAATGAGGATTATCAGCCAAAAAAGAATATTCAGGGCCAAATTCATCATATGTATCTTTTGAGCGTGGATATGAGGCCCAAAAATGAATAGTGAATGTTTCCTCTGGATTAACAATCGAAGTGTGGTCAAGTGTAAAGTTTGCAATGTTGCGGGAATTAGGCTTACGGCAGCTAATTATGAAATCTAAAAAAGTGTAGCATTTAGCACGTATAATAAAAAAATTCAAAGCGAACTCTGATGAAGCATTTGATTTTATATTTTGGGGACATAAAGCAATGAGTTTGGGAGTTGTTCTTTTAATGACGAGGTGTTCACCTGAAATTTTAGATGGCCATCCAACGAAAGGGCAAGCATTTTTAACAAACTTAAAGGGACTTTTTTTCGATATGCGTATATTCCTTATCATTATATCTTCTCTAGTAAGGTTTTTAATGCACAATTTCACCCTAACGCGTGAAGTGCCTTCATATTTTTGTGGGAAGAATACTGCCTTCAATTTCAAATATGATCCCAAATCCCGTGCTTTTTTATCTTCTAATAGAATAGTTGTCTGGGTTTCTGATGCCATAGTTTGTCGTTGGAAGATTTTAAGCTGTTTTTTTAAGCTTCGTTGTTGCACAAAAAGTGTTACCATTCCAGTAACTACAGTAGCAATGATAGGAGCAATCGTAAGATTATTACTTATCCAGTGCAGCAAAAATACAGCACCATCATTTATCCGGTGCAATAAGAATACAACCTTATCAACTATCCACTCTTGCATCATAACTCCCCCCACTTTTTTAGAATCGCTGGGAGGATACTTTTTCACAAACATCTTTGCAAGACAGGCAATCACAACACGCTCTGTTATGGCGCACGCATAAATACACAACAACCTTAAGGGGGGATAATGATCAGTAACGTACAAACCATTCTCTGTCTTGATCTAGGTATCAAGACTGGCTGGGCTATATGCAGTGCTGATGGTCACATCGTCAGTGGTGTCATAAATTTCCAGCCACGTCGTTTTGAAGGCGGTGGAATGCGTTACTTACGCTTTAAGAGATGTCTATCAGAAATAAAGCAGGCAGTAGGCAGCATTGATGCCGTGTATTTTGAAGAAGTACGCCGGCATATCGGTACTGATGCAGCCCATGTGTATGGCGGTTTGTTAGCAACCTTAACGGCGTGGTGTGAACATCATCAGATACCGTATGAAGGCATTCCTGTTGGCACAATTAAAAAAGAAACAACCGGCAAAGGAAATGCTTCAAAAGAAGAAATAATTAAAGCGGTGTGTGCAAAAGGGCATGCGCCTAAAGATGACAACGAAGCAGATGCTTTGGCAATTTTATATTTAGTTAAAGGAAAGGAGATTGGGGATGTCCAATAGAAATAAGTTTGTAACAATTAATGTAGAGAAGTGTCTTCTTGATATTGTTTTGTTACCAGCGATTGAATGCAATGTTTATCTCAGGTTGCGTTTGCAAATGCTCTACACTGGTGAACCTCTTATAAATAATTCACAAGGATTCTCTTATCTTACTAAATGTTCAGTAAAAAGATTTGAAAAGGCGTTAGATTATTTATTGAGAGTTGGAGTCATCATACGTTTAGAAGACGGTCGTTTATGGAGTTTACAAGTTGAAGAGGAACTCAATAACTTCAATGAAGATCTAAATAATAAAGAACAGGAGGAGAAATATGTCAACTAAGTTAGCTTGGGTTCGTTGTTTTCCTTCTGATTGGGTATCTGATGCTAGTGGAATGACGTCGCATCAAATATCGACTTATATGATGTTGATATTGCTTATGTATAAGAAGAGACAGCCAATTCTTGATAATGCCTCTATATTAGCACGCATTTCTGGTTGTTCAGTAAAAGCTTTTAATAAAGCGCTAGATTTTTTATTGAGTGATGAAAAACTGATACGTTTAGAAGACGGTCGTTTATGGAGTTTACAAGTTGAAGAGGAACTCAACAACTCTAATGAGAATTTGAATAAGTTTTCCGAGAGAGCGCAGAAGGCAGCGAAGGCAAGATGGGATAAAAATACAAAAGATGCTTGTGATATTAAGCATGATGCTAACAGTATGCTTAAGGATGCTAAGCATGATGCTTGTGATGCTATAACAAACAATACAAACATATATAATAAAAAAACTAAAACTATCGTTTTAGCAAAAAAAGAAATTGATTCTGAGAATTTAGAAACAAACGATCCAGAACAAATCGAAAAGGTAGAAACCAAACAATCACCCATTCACGAGCAAGAAAACATTCCGAAAAAAACAAAACGGTCAAAAGCTAATCGAGAGTGTCGATTGCCTGCTGATTTCGAACCTAATTTGCAATACGCAATCGATCAAGGGTTAACGCATGATGAAGCGTTATTAGAATTCGAAAGATTTAAACTTCATTGGCAAGATAATCCAAATCGAAATGCTAAAAAAAGTGATTGGCAAAAGGCATGGTACAAGTGGATTACACACCAAGAATATGGACTTCTAGCCAAGAAACGAGAAAAATTAGAAAGGGAAAAACGCTATGCGAATGAACGCTATAAGCAACCATCAAACAACTTCTCCACCAACCTCGCAGAAAGCTTCAGTGAACTCAAAGCAGCAATCTATGCTGGCGATACTTACGGATCAGAATGCAGCAGAAATACAGAAACTATCAGTTCATTTGAAAGAACTTGCAAAGAGGGTGGACCGGAGTTGGTATCCTCGGATCTCTATGAGAGGAAAGCCGTTGACGCAGGAGGAAGAAGTGCAAACTTTGCAAGATTGTAACCGCTTACAAACACTGCTTTCACGGCAAGTTACAGTTGAACATATCGGGGCGGCAGCTTATTTGCTTTCTGGTCTCAAAATACCGGCAAATACAGACTCTGATGTTATCGCTTTGAACTATAGCATAGCGTTAGCAGATGCTTCAGAGCACGCTCTTAAACGAGCTGTTAAGGACGTTATACGTGGAGAAGCAAAGGGGTTATCAAAGACATTTATGCCAACAGGAGCAGAGCTTGCAGAGTATTGCAGACAGGTAAAAGAAGACAATCTTTTTGGAGTTTCAGTTGTAAAATCGTATTTAACATCACCTAAGAGAACAGCAAAATAGTGAAAAGTACTGATCGTTTTATGATTAGATATGCGTTTAAATCGATAGAAAGGTACCGTACAAAGCAATCATAAGATTTTTTAGAATATACATGGGAAATAAAAGAAGCTTTGTACAGTCAAATTTGAGATAAATAAACCCATAGGTAAAGTTAGGATTAAAGCATGCCCATTTTAAAACATTTATCCTTAATAAACTGTAAACAGCCTATACAAAAAAAGTTTGTGGCAACGGCTGTTGGTTATGTTCCATGGGGAGATGGAGCAGCAGAGTATTTTTACAACCTCTACGAATATGATGATGGCACAAGAGAATACGAGGAATTCGATGGTGGTCAATACCATGAGATGCCTGCGAATGTTGATTACAGTACCAAAGCGCAAGTGAAGACATGGATTTATGGTGGTGCGGTACTTAAAAGTGTTCTCAATTACGAACCTCTCATTGATGAGATCAACAGAAAGATTAAAAAGCTATCAGGAGCCGCTTGACATTATTTCTGCGATGTATATTGTCGAATCAGGTGCCTAAGAAACACCTTAAACACATAGCGGGTAGATTGCCGAAACAATCTCTTCTCCGCCAATTAAAATCTTTGACTCATTGTGTGTAGCAAACATATAATGATATTGTCGGGTGTGGTTATGCCATACAATACCCTTTCGGGGAAAGCATGACGACGGGCTATGTGCCGTGTTTCTTAGCACCCGGCATCTTTTGGGATGTCAATTAAGAAACCTTTAAGCACATAGGAGTTCATTATGAACACTCTAATTAAAATTACAGAACAAATCATTGATCGGGAAACTGTTCAAACAGTTAATGCACGTGAATTACATGTGTTTTTAGAAAGCAAACAAGATTTTTCTACTTGGATAAAAAAGCGTATTGCTGCTTACTCTTTTCTTGAAGGACAGGATTTTATTCGCTTCCACAAAAAAAATGGAAGCGAACAATGCCGTAGCAGTAGAATATCACCTCACATTAGATATGGCGAAAGAACTTTCAATGGTTGAACGCAATAAGAAAGGACGACAAGCACGCCGTTACTTTATTGAATGTGAGAAAAAGTTAAAAAGCCAATCCGTTGATTATGATAGTGATAAACGCTTTGATTTACCAAGCCATTGGGAGGGTATGAATGCTGGTGAAAAAGCTTTGTACCTTTTAGGTCCTATCCATGTGCGTCTTGTTGATGCTTTTAGAGTAGATGAAGAGAACAGAAAATATAAAGCTCTCATTAAAGAAGCAAAGCAGGTCTTAGCAAGATCTGTTGTGAAAGCTGCTTAGTTTTAAAAGTATGATTCATCTTCCCCACTTTAAGGTGGGGAAGATATTTCAAGCTGCGTTTTTGATTGTAATCACAACTTGCTTACCAAGAACAGTCAATGCCTGCTCTAGTGTTTGAAGTTTCGTTGGATAATTTAGATCAAGAATACGTCTTGCTTCTGTTTCTTTCTTCCCCAAACGATTGGCTAATTCTGTTTTTGTAATATTCGCTTCATGAAAAGCTTCTACCACTGCAAGTTTTAGAGCATTCCACGCATCCACAGTAACCTCTACAAGATCTTTATACTGCTGTGGTATAGGGAGAGGCAAACCACGCATTGGATAGCTACGTAATGCTAACCCTAACGCTTCAACAGCATTCTCTAATGCCTCTGCTCTATTTTTCCCAGCTGTTATTGCTTCTGGTACATCTGGAAAAGTTACAACAAAACCACCATCTGGATCAGATTCTAACTTTGCTTGATAAGTGTATTCCATATCTCTAAATCTCCTTGCTATTATGAAAGTGCTTCTGTGAAAGGTATAAAAACATTTAGAAAATTCATACTCCCAACTGTTTTTTGATTATTTTCACATAGAGTGGGGTTAATTCACCAGATTTTATAACGGTTGTCTTATCTCCAAAAGTTACCAAATAATGCGATCCCTTGCCTGCATCTGGAGCCTCACTGTAATGAATACCTCTTTTTCTGGCTTCTTTACGTAACTCTCTAAGCAGTGCTTCTCTTTTCATTCACCTTCTCCCACTTTGCAATAAAACTAATGTCGCACAAAAAGGTTCGATAGTCAACAATAAATCGTACAAAAAAGTTTGATACAGACTTTGCTAATTTAGATGATGCTTATTGAAAAACCGAAGGCAAAACGAAAAAGCTATACCATTTGTAAGACATGGCTTTTTGCTTAAATAATTTATCAAGCAACATTATAATCTAATACTTTAAAAAACTGTTATTAATTAACTGAAATAATTGAAAAAATAATGAACTTATGATAAGATTTTATGTGTATAAAATGCAAATCAAATGGAACTCACAAACATGTTGAATAAAGTGATCTTAATTGGCTATTTAGGGGCTGATCCCGAAAGCAAAACTATGAATTCTGGTGCCGAAATAGTCAATTTTAGGTTGGCTACTTCTGAGAGCTATACAGATAAAAACACGCACCAAAAAGTAGGGAAAACTGAATGGCATTCCGTGGTGGTTTTTAATCCACATTTGGCAAAAATTGCTCTTCAATATTTACACAAAGGCTCAAAAGTTTACGTAGAAGGCAAATTACAAACCCATAAATGGCAAGATAAAAACGGTATTGACCGCTTCACAACAGAGATTGTCTTATCACAATATAAAGGCGAATTGCACCTACTTGATGCAAAGAAAGAGCAATCTCCCCCCTCACCCGTGACTTCTCAAAATTATGCTATCGCCTCTGGTGCCGCCGATTATAGCGCATCTTTTAATGACAGCATGCCATTCTGATTGAAAAAATATGACAAAAAGAAAAAAACGAGCAAAACGTGGTCGCCCACGCATTGAAGGATGTATCAGAGAACCCAATGGGCGTATCTCACGGACAAAAATGCCTCGTGATCCTATCGATAAATTGGCAATAGAAATGCGTGCCAAACGCTTCTGTTTGACCATAGAAGAGGCAAAAAACCCGCTTTCCGGTACTTATATCGGACGGCTTTACTTACAAGGAAATCTCAATCAAGATCAATACGATACAGCACAAAAATATCTTGAAGTGAGAAATAATTACCTCTGTGCAAAAGGTTTGCCTAATGCAATTTATGATGAAATGCCCTCATCTTCTGATGAAGCAGCAAGAGAGAAATGGATTGAATTTGCAACAAAACAATTTTTGAATATGCAAGAGGTAATAAAAGAAACACAACACCTTTACAGACAGCACAATTTTTATGCTGCATTGCAATGTCTTGTTATGGAAGATCAAAAATTACCATATCTTGTACCTTCATTACGTATCGTTCTTAACGCTCTTCAAAAATATTTTGACCCCAAAAATAAATGGTAAGATTTTACGGGTATTTTTATAAAAGCATCAGAAACTCTTGAAATAGCTTATAAAGTGTTATATTTTTATATAATATTTTAGAGAGGATGTTTTATGCATACAACAAAATTACGTAAAGTTGGAGGGTCAGTGATGCTTTCTATACCGCCAGCATTGCTTGATGTTCTCCATCTTGCTGAAAATACACAAGTTGGCTTGGCTGTTGATAATGGACAATTGATTGTAAAACCACAGACATTTCCTAGTTACACTCTTGATGAATTGCTAGCCCAATGTAATCCGTCAGATGATTTTGTAGATGAAGATATGGAGTGGTTTGATGCGAAACCTGTTGGTAGAGAGCTCTTGTAATGAAACGGGGAGAAATTTGGCTTGTGTCTCTTGATCCAACTTCGGGCTATGAACAAAAAGGAACGCGTCCTGTACTGATTGTATCACCAGAAGCGTTTAATCGTGTAACGAAAACACCCATTGTCTTACCTATCACAAGCGGAGGAAATTTTGCTAGAACAGCAGGTTTTGCTGTCTCATTAATGGGAGCAGGATTGCATACAACAGGCGTGATACGTTGTGATCAGCCACGTGCTCTTGATATTGGAGCGCGTCAAGGAAAGAAAATGGAAACAGTTTCCCCCATGGTTATGAACGAAGTCCTTGCTAAGCTAGCAACATTTCTTACATAGTTAGTTCAAATCTTTATCTTGTTGTGCCGTAAACAGCGTTCTTTGAAACGGAAGAAAAGTCATGTAAAAGATTCATTTGAATAGAGAAATTTTGCGTTATTTGATTTCTCTGAGCACCAGATTTAGGTAAAAAATAAAAAAATACACAATATCGTGATTTTTTTGTTGACAATGCGTGAAAAATTTTATTTAATGATCTAACTGTACTAGTTGTATTGTATCTAAAATTCAAAAATATCCCCTAAAATTTGTTAAAATATTAAGCTTTAAAAGTAGTTTAACTTACTGTTTTTATTGATAAAATTGGCTTATCTATTTTGCACACATCAAAAGCCATTAATTGACCAATGATGTCATTAATTAATTACCTCAAAAGGAGCAAAGATGAAAGTAATCATCACTAAGCCAATGTGTGTTCTTGGCGATAACAAAAGCACTGTTCATTTTGAACCATCAACTTCAAGTAATCCATTTGTGGAGATTTCCAATCAAGTCTATGCACGCCTCAAGCGCGCCAATGCCGTAAAACCCTTTGTTGAAATCAAAACCACAACAAAATCTGAAAAGGTAATTGAACAGACTAAGCCAATCGAAAAAAAAGTTATACAAACATCTTCTAAACTAGAAGCAGAAGAAACTTTACTTCAACAGACCAAAACACCTAAAGTTTCCAAGCCATCAACACCTTCTGCTAAAAAGCTTAAAAGTTGAAATTAATCATCCATCAAGAATGGTATCTTCAACAGGTAAAAGATACCTTTACCAATCTTCAAGCACCACGCCTTAATTGGGCTTTGCGGAATGCTATCAACACCGCAGCAAAACAAGTAGAGCGCTTTACTGAGAAGCAAGTTGCCGACCTCTCATCAGCCCAATCAAAGCGCGTTAAAAAAGGCGTTTATATTAAAGGAAAGGCTACAGCTAAGTTTCTTGAGACAGATATCATTGGTTCTGGAACACCCTTGCCTCTTAAATTTTTTCAAGCAAAAGAAACAAAACATGGTGTGATTTACACAATGTTTGGAAAGCAAGAAATCTTACCTCATGGTTTTATTAAAGGGGGGCGTTTTCCAAAGCGTGTCGATTTAAAAATGGGGGGGAATGTGTTTCAAAGAGCCGACGGAGACCAATTCCCCATTGCAAAACAAGAAGGACCATCAATTGCTAAAGTTATGTCCAAGCCAGAAATTGCAAACGCTATCGCACAATATGCCAGTGAAAGACTAACCAAAAACATACAGATCCAACTTAAACGTCAAGAATACGCTGCTAATAAAAGAGGCTAGATCATATTCTTAAATTCTATCTCTATATTACATATCCTTATTGGTTCATACATTACATGTTCTTATGACAATTTAAAAAAAATTATCACTTGCACTTTGTTATTTCCATAAAAAAATCAATAAAATCAATGCAAAAGGTACTTCCCAGCGGGTTGGCTTCGTTGCGGGGCAGGCGAGCGCGAACTATCCCTAGCGACAGAATTTTCAAATAGACTGTACATTGGACACATAACATATTGATAAATAACAGATTTAATGTGTACTCATATACACACTATACAATCTATGATTATTTTAAAAAATGTGAAGTCACCACTTGACAATATGGCAACAATGTGTCTATTGTCGAACCAGGTGCCTGAAAAACACCGAACGATAAGCGGATAGATTACCGAAATAATCTCTTCCCGCCGAAATTTAAAAACTTTGACTCATCACATGCTTTGTAGCATATAGTGATTTTGTCGGGTGTGGTTACACTATACAATACTCTTATGGGGAAAGTGTAACGACGGACTTATCGCCGTGTTTTTCAGCACCCGGCACTCCTTTTAGAGTGTCAATGAAAAACATCTAACGATAAGGAGTTCATATGAACACTCTTATAGAAATTAAAGAACAAGCAATTGGACAAGAGACTGTTCAAACTGTTAATGCACGCGAATTGCACGCATTCTTAGAGGTAAAACGGGATTTTTCTAATTGGATTAAAGATCGTATCAATAAATATGATTTTAAAGAGGAAAGAGATTATATTTTAACGCTCGCCAAAATTGGCGAACGTCAAAATGTGGTATTAAAAGAATATTACCTCACATTAAGCGTAGCTAAAGAACTTTCTATGGTAGAGAATAATAAAAAAGGTAGAGAAGCACGTTTATATTTTATCGAATGTGAAAAACGTGCAAAGCAAGTAGCAACACCACAAATAAATCTTGCCAATGCTTTGGAAAATCCTCTTACGATTAAACAACTCCTTTTAGAGAGTATCAATCAATTAGAAGATTTAAGAAATGAGGTGAGTACACTCAAGCCAAAAGCAGAGGCTTTAGAAGGCTTAAAACGCTCTGATGGTTTGTTTGGTCTTATTGAAGCAGCAAAGATGCTTGAAGTGAAACCAAAGGATTTAACTGATTACTTACGCAAACACGATTGGGTCTATCGACGTGCTCCAGGGGCGCCTTTGTTACCCTATCAAGATAAAATCA
>NZ_BAABIY010000040.1:0-60928 GCF_039543025.1 Bartonella acomydis
CAAACCTGCCCCAGCACAAACCTGCCCCAGCACAAACCTGCCCCAGCACAAACCTGCCCCAGCACAAACCTGCCCCAGCACAAACCTGCCCCAGCACAAACCTGCCCCAGCACAAACCTGCCCCAGCGGAACAAAGCAACCTTTAAAAACGTTTATTGATCACGAAGAACGCCTCAAGGCTGACAAACAAAGCCCTATGCTGTCAACCTTTTATTTGGAAATATTTTATGAATACCCTCATTTTTATCCTTTTATTGGTTTCATGCACAGATGATTTTAACAGCTGTTATTCCAACAATAAAATGGTCAAAATCTATCCCACAGCGCAAGCGTGCGAACAGGCCATGATACCTTCCACAAAACAATTTTCCTCTTATGGGCAACAAATCTTTGCCCAATGTATCAGTATACAAGCAAACTTACATCAACAACAAGTACAACTCGTCTGGTCTGTAACAAACCGAGGAAACTTCCTGCTTACCAGCCAAAATATGCATGATAAGATCTCCAAACCCCACGACGCAGATATCTTCGCATCTCATCCCCATTTCTAGGTTTTTCTTCTATAAACCTCTTGCACAATGCACAAAAAGACTTAAAAACATAAATTCATCAAGCTCTCAAAAAACAATCCATGGAAGAGGTCAGCACGATGGATAATAAGCAAATGGATACAGCAAAAGACCACTGCACACGGCCTCAAGATCTCCCCTTAGACCCGGCAGTAGAACGAGTAAGAAAAAAGCTTATGCGATTAATGATCATTTCCATTGCAATAACGCTCATTCTTATGCTTGCTGTACTGTTTGGTGTTGTCTATAAAATTATAGCGACGGGATCAGCTCAAAAACAAACAGAGCCTTTTTCCTCTCACAGCAAAAATAAAGAAATTGCTTACCACACACTTTTTTTACCGAAAGACACGCAAATTCTCTCGCACAGCGTTTCAGAGCCAAATCTTGTTTTAAAAATCTTAACCTCAGATGGGCAGACAAAATTTATGGTGTACAATTATTACACTGGTACACGCATTGCTGTTCTTTCTGTTGAAACAACGGAAGAAACAACAAACCCCCCTCCCCATTAAGAAGATGCCTCAAAGCACACTTACAGGCCGTGGTTTTCTTTGTGTTTCCTTCTCCAACACAGGCAAGGAGGAGACCTTTTGTGCCAACACATCATTATCCTGAGCAGCTTTTGAGGTTGCCCTAAAAAAGGAAAAGCAAAGTGCAAAACACATCACATACTGCTTACAAGTAACACTGCCCCTCAACAAGCGCACTTACAGCATGCACGACATTTTAGACATTTTCTTCTGTGAGAGATGTAACCGTGCGACGACGCCGTGGTTTTCTTTGTGTTTCCTTCTCCAACACAGGCAAGGAGGAGTCCTTTTGTACCAACACATCTTCCTGAGCAGTTTCTGAAGGTGCCTGTGGAAGTTCAAAATGTGGAAATTCCAGGGATATTTCTTCTTGTTGCGCGCGCACAATGGCAGTGCGTCGCCGTGAAATTCTGCGTGATTTTTTAACAGGTTCAACAGTCTCTTCAGCACGACATTGTTCTTGGAATTTTTTTTCATCCAGAGGAGTATTTACTTCTAACTCTTCTTCATGCACATATCCATTTTGCGCCTGAGTGTATTGACCATGACCATTTTTTTGCAACGGTGTTTGTGCAACATCTGTTTCACAATTGACAGTATCTTTTTTCTCGCCTTCAACGTTTATCTCACTGCATTCCTGCTCATTATTCTCATCACGTCGGACATATTGCGTTTGTCCGACGGCAGCCAAAATAATCCGCAAATAATGCTCAGCATGTTGTAGATAATTTTCCGACATCACACGATCACCAGCGCCCTGTGCATCACGAGCAAGACTGATATATTTATCAGCAATTTGTTGCGCATTTCCGCGAATTTTAACATCCGGACCGCTACTTTCATAATTCCGCGACAATGGATTAGGTCCGCGACGATTATTATTGTTATTACTATTGTTGTTATTGCGACCGCGTACCCGTCTATTTTGTTGTGGCCTCATTTTTATCCCTTTTTGGAGTGTGTGTGTCTTAATTGACTCTTCTTCATTGTATTATTTTGCGATAACGCTCATCATGTTTAAATACGGTTATCAGACTATCCGCGTTTTATTTCATCAAATGATACCTACTGATATTTGATAAAGCATATATTTTTTGAAAATCACAAAAACAGCAGGGAAACCATAAATTTTAAATTCCCTCATTCTCTGTTAACCGGCGTTAACCGGCAGAAATCTAATGATGTTCACATAAAATGCCAAGTGTTTTTTTCTAAATAGACCATATTTTATTAAAAAAATAACTTATCTTGTGGAAAAACAAAAAATGATAACGTATAAAAAACACATCTAGCAAAAATACTCCCTGCCAGAGAACAACTAAAACTGCCTTTTTTTGTTTTAAAACCACTGATCCTAAAAACGCCGATATCATGCCCCCTCGCACACTTAAACCAGACAAGCACGCATGCTTCAGTTACTGTACGAACATATTTACTTTATGTAACATAGGCTTTCTTCCGCGCTAAAGCAACCCCTTTATGCGTAATAATCCACTATTACTTCACAAAACCTCTTAACTTTTATAAGTAGATGCGTATGAAGCATTATTCAAGTCCTATACCCATCAACAAATACGTTTTCTTGTCAAAGTTTACTTCCTGCGCTATGAAGCTTTTTTAAAGTTTAAGGGAATTTATAGAAAAATCAGTGTTTTCATTTATGACAGGCTCGGCATAAAAGCCCCATATAAAAGCAAGTATAAACTCCGTATACCCCTTGTATGAACAACGATAAAAAGAGACTTATGAGAAAGCCCTCCCAATATGCTGCTTCCTGTCAAAAATTCGAGCATGTCTTAGAAAACAACAAAATCTATAAGTGAGAATGGAACATGAATTCTTCAATTTTTGTTATATTACCCAAGAGGGAAACTTTATTTGCAAAACGTTATACGCGTTTTGCTCATTTAGCCAACACCCTGGAAAACAAACAAGCTTTATTATTTTTTGCGCATTTTTGTCATGCCCAACAACAATCGAGCGAAAAATTTAAAGATTTTGCTGTTCCTCTTTGTCGTTTTGCTGCCCCCACAACAACGCCTCTTAATCGATCAAAATTATTAACCTTAGGTTTTTATGAAAGCATTGTTGATGATTTTTTACGACGCCTATCAACTCCAATACTTTCTCAAGCTATACCTTTGGCAATAAGCGCTCAAGCTTTAAAACGCACGCACCAGCAAAAAGACCACTGGCGCCTTTGGGGCGAGAATCTGTTAAACCATAAACTTCCCCCACAGCAACTAACTGAATATATTTTTATCACCGGTGCCCTACAAATCATTTATTGTCTTGCTGCCTCACAACTTGATGCTCAAAACTTGAGCGCACAACCAAAAAACCTCTGTCCTGCTTGCAGCGGCACACATTCTGCTAACCTCATAATCGAGGTCAAACCACAAGAAACCATAAAAGTTTGTTCTTGCCTTTATTGTGGCACTCTTTGGCAGATTGCGCACAATCAATGCAGTTTTTGTCAAGCAAAACAAGGTCTTTCTACCCACAGCAATAAACATCTTTCCAACGGCATTTTATTTGAAACCTGTGAGAAATGTGGCTTTTATTGCAAGCAATTCAATCACCAGCAAAATCCTATACTGGATGTTTTTGCCGATGACATCAGCACCCCCACAACGGATTTTTTACAAAAAATCTCTTGTAGTTTTCAGCATAAGAGTTTTAATCCCTTTTTAGCCGAAGACAGAAAAGAACCCGTATGGGCAAAATCATAAAAATTTCTCTTTTCTCAAGAAATAAAAGGAATCCCGCTGATAATTTATCTTGAAACCGTTTTCAGATAAAATGGACTTTTTGATCTATGATGATAATTCATGGTTGTTGTTCTCATAACAACTGTGCAGATGAAAAGATTTTGGCATGACAAATCCTCTTTTCATAGTTTTAAAATTTTCTATTATATCAGTTAAAATCACTCCGCCTACATCTTCCACAAGTATGATTGCTGTGTGAAAGCAAATATACAGGATAAGATGCTGTGCATTGTGCAAAAGTTTCAAAGGAGAAGGAGATATACAAGAAAGCGTGGCAAGATTTTTACCAATCAAAACGCTGTTGGATAAAAGCAGTGATGTGATGACCATAAGAACTTGGTTTTTTCATGCAATTTCCAGAGCCTTTAAGTTCTATATAAAAAACTTAAAAGTGATTACGCATCTTCCCTTTCCCACCTTCTTTTTCATTAAAAAAACAATCCCGTAGGAGAAAATAATTTCCGTCTCCTGGTCGCACCATTGCCACACATTTTTTCTTTGCCCTATCAGAGAGCGTATCCCACATTTCACGAATAGCAAAATAGGCTTCACTTTCTAAATTCAGACAATGCTGATAAACTTCTTGCCTCCTATCGGAGGTTACGGAAGCAGCTATTTCCTTACAATATACGCGATGGTCAAAGACTGGAATAATCAATTCTACAGGTGCTTTTTGTGCTATTTGTTGGTGAGAAGAAAAATGGCTAATGATTTTTACCATGAAAAAAGCAAAAGCTGCTACACAAAACAGCAGCAAGCACACAAAAGCGATCTTACGAGAGAGTCTTTTGAAATAAGCCTTTTGTCTTGCGCGGATTCTTTTTTCCATAAAAACCCCATCCTGTAATATCTAAAGAACGTTTTTAAAAAGCAAACAATAAAAAAAGCCTCAAAGCATAACATACATGTTACAATAGCAAATGATCAATCTTCTTAATTCCAAAGCACAGCATTTTTTCTACCCTCTGCTATATTATGCTCAATATACTCTTTCTCTGAGGCTTTTTTCTCGATATCAGCAGTACTATACGCCACACCCTTGACTAAAATTCTTCATCTCATCTGTATGACGTTGGCCAGCAGAAAAATATTTACCAGCAGTTATATCACTTTCTAAACTGATAAGATAACTTTCCTTATCAGCTTCAAGAGTGCGATCACTTAATTGATGGACATACGGACATAATTTGGTTAAATATTTCATTTATGCTATAATCTATATTATAGTTCATTGGTTCACTCATGGGATTGTGTAGACCAATGCCACGACCAACCTTAAAAGAAGCCATTCCCGATGTAATAATTGCAGAATTGCGTAGATAAATTCTGTTTCCAGATTCATAAACTGTACTATTTTATACAGTTATTGTTTCACCGCTCACGCTACTCTTCCCACTCGCACAGCTGCCTTTCTCCTCTTCCTTAAGAACTTGTTCATGCGTGAGGGGGAGCAAGATTTGTTATTTTCAATTGTTTTTCTAAAGCCTCAAGCCGCTGTGAAATTTGTGTAATATCGTTACATATTCCCTTCAACAATGCATTCAAAGGAGCGTGCCCCATTCTTCCGCTGGCATAAAGAACCACGCGAATATGTTCAGGATCATCAATATCAGCGATAGAAAATGGAAAAAGCGCCATTATCCCTCCTTCACTCTAAAACAGCTTTCTTGGTAAATTGCCCTTTTTGGCAAATTTGAAAGCCTTTTGTCGACAAACTCTTGCACCGACATAAAGCTTCAACCTCTATTCTCAAAACGCGTGCAAAAGAATTTCTCAACAGCCATGAAAAAAGGATCTTATTAAAGGAGCTCTTCAAGAAAGAGAAGAAAGCAAAGATGCATTTTTTTGCATAAAACGCGCAAAGCATCGAAACTTTATGCATGCAGATTCTATAACGTTCTATAAAGTCCTTTTAGAGCAGGCTTTTTTTCACAAGAAATCTTCTAGAATCATTTTTATCTCGGTTAAGAACTTTCATTGATCACGCTTTGACAGCATAAACAACAGCCACATTGACGGGGCGCGTTTCATCACCACCGGTTTTTTCCAAAATGACTTTGTGTTCATGATCCCCTGCAAGAGTCGTATCGAGATCTTCTGAACCGTTAAAGAAGTATTTATAATTCCCGTAGAAAACGTCTATACCAGCGGCTTCGCATTCTTTAATTTTATGTGTATGAGCCCCTGTAAAATCTGTTTTTCCTTGATGAGTATGGGCTTTAAAAGACTCTTCCTGTCTACTTCCCAGGCGACGTCCTTTGTCGATATTTTTTTCATAATCGAGCCCACGCAAAAACATAGCACGCAAATCGGGCACATTAAAAGTTGTTCGCCCATCTCCACGTCCCCATATTTCCCCAAGGGCAGCAAAGAGATTTGCATAAATTCTGCGAGAATAAGCTTTACCATCGCAAAGCAACCAACCAGGTGGCACTTTTTCCATAGCAAAAGTACCAATAAAGCCCGCTGCAAAACTTTGCGTTGGATTGGTTAAAAACCAACCGTCTGCGTTTTTTCCAGCAATATCCGGGGTATAGACGAGCTCATAAAGTCCGCCCTTTTGTATTTCTCCGCCACTTAAAGGCGTGATACCAACAGGCGTTGCCATATAAACGGGACGTGGGAGTAATTGGTTTAAAGCGACATTTGTGGTTCCACTATTTTGCTCCTGTGCCCTAAAGCGCAACATAATTCCGCCCTTATACACTTCAAAAGAAGATTTTGTCCTCAAGTGCACAGCTGTTTTGTTGTTCTCCTTATCAAAACTAAACTGTGCCTCAATCACCCCGCCATTATCCAACAAATATTCTTTAATGCGTTGCATCATAGCCCGCGCACTATCATTGACGGAACTTGGCGGTTGTCCCTCTGCCCAATTGATGCCCTCATCGGCATAGGCATTTTCAGATGCGGTAAGTGACCAATCATAAATTGAGCTCATAAAAGATATCCTTTTTGTAAGAAAGACAAACGTGCAAAGAGAGAAGAGAAAAAGTGAGCAATTTTCTTTTGAAGCGCTGTAATTTTTTCCATTTTTGCCTTTTCCATTTGCAGCTTTTCCATTTTGAGGCCGATTTTATCATAATCGACATGCAACAATTTGGTTTTTGCATTGACAAAGACGGCCTCAGGTTTTAAGCGCAGCACCTCTTGAGCGAGAACACCAAGGTAGCGTTGCGGATTGCCCTTATAATTAAAGCTATAGAGCGGATAGCCATTTTTTTTGCCCGCAGGGATGATATTTTCTTTGGCTCTTACATCACAAAGCCCTAGAATTCCTCCCACCAATCCCAGCACTTTCTGTGCATCCCGCAAGGGATCTTTTGTCACAGAAGGTATGATTGTCGATTTTCCTGATGTTGTTCCGTAATTTCCAGCTGCTTGTGTTCCCACACGCAGCAGCTGTTCTAAGCGGTTCCAGCCCTGATTATCTTGTTCATCCCACTTTTGGCGCTGTGCATCTAACATATTCTGACGGTTCATATCTTGAATAAGGCCGCCCTTTAAAGCATTGCTTTGCGCATTACTTTGCCCTTGATAATAGTTGTTGGCCGCATTGACCTGATCATATAAGGAGCGATCAATCATCTGATTAGCATTCATCATATTCTGCACATCTTGATTATATTGCTGAGCGGTAGCATTTGTTGCCAGTGCGCCAAGCTCATCGGCGAGCACACCGGTATGGGCACCAGAACCATAGCGCCCAGCCCCAGACATAGATTGATTGATAGCATCGGAAGTTTTATTCAAAGCATTTTGCAAAGCAGCATTAAATTTACTATTGCCGCCAATCCAATTCCCTTGAGCCATACCAAGAAGATTGTGCGCGGTTTGTGTTGGAGCATTAAGCCACTGTGTTAAGGCTGGATTATGATATTGATCGGCAGCCTGTTGTAGACCGGTGAGTGCATTTTTTGTCAGGTTTCCAAGACCAGCCACACGCTCTCCCTGATACACATTTCCGCCCACTCCTTTATTATACAGATCAAGAGCTTGGCTACTTGCTTTTTTAAAGATATCTGCAGCCCATTCGGGCGGTGCATTTGTTTGTGTTGTTGTTTGCACTTGAGGCGTTTTTTTTCTACTCATGGCTTTAAAACCTTTCTATAATGAATAAGATTACGAGAATATCCGTGTTGGCTGAGCATTTTCGCCCACCCAGCTCTTGCAAACATTTGTATTTCCTCGGCATTAATTGTTCGCGCCCACGCTTCAACTTTATCGATCAACGGGACCAATTCCAGTCCTCCCTCACCAGCCAGATCTGAGAGGATAACGCATTTTTTTCCCTTATGGGTACTTTCAACTTTGGTAAGAGCAAAAGCGCTAAATTGGTGGTTATTTTTTAACACCAGCCACAATTGTGCTTGTCCAGCGATGAGTTCTTCAGCAATGGTTTGCAAACAAACATCATCGGGAAAACGCTTAGCATATTTTTCGAGTGCAGCATTAAGAGGCTTTTGATAAGGCGCTATTTTTTCCCACGACCATTTCTGTGTAAGATGAGCAGCATAGGAATTTGGCTTCTTTTGCGTGATAATTTTCTTCCTCGCCGCACGCATCTTCAGCCCTTTAATAAGCCCCCTCACCAACTCTAAACTTTTCCGCCTCATGAAACACCCCACCGCATGAACCACCCCTCTTACCAAGGCACGTGCTAGCGCATACCAGCCCCCTGCAATTGCACATCGAATCCCGTCACATGAGACCAATTCGCCCCTTCAGGAATACGCAATCTAAAGCGATAAAACCGTGCCCTTGCCCGCACATGAATTTGCCCCGTATGATGGGAGGGCAGTCTTTCTGGCAACCAAAAGGTTTTCTCTGCAAGAGATTGGCGAAAGCGCAGCCCCACAGACAAATAAAATTCCCCACTATTCACTTGAGGCATAATATTTTTCACCCGTGTTATCACACCATTTGTCTGCCCCATTTCCTGTGAAGTCACCACACAAGCCATAGGGGAGCCAGAAAACGAACCAAGTCTGCCCTGCGCATCAAATGCACCGAGAATGGGCGATTCATTTTTCCAAGCTTTACTATCGAGAGAAAAGGGCAAATCATCAAGGTTTCCATTCACTTGATCGAGACCTTCTAGAGTGGTTCCAGCCAAAAAAATGGGCAAAATCATTTTGGTATCGACAAGAGCTTTTGTCCATTTTTGCAATCCCCAATCATAAATGAGCAAAATGCGTTTATGGAGAATCTCATCGCTATCGACCATCCAATAAACGCGGTTATACACGCCATCAATGGCAGCAGACAGAGTATAAAGATTATTCTGTCTTTCTTTTGCTGTCATGGTTCGGTCAACTTTTTCAAATCCAATGGGTATAATCTGTCCCTCATTGGTGATCTGATAAAAACCGCCCTCATCAGCAAAGAAGGCAAGATCGCCTCGACAAACGATAGATTCGGCGTTTTTTGCCCCACGTTTATCGTGAATTTTTTGAAAACTGAAAATAATCTTAGAACCGGGGATAAAAGAACCGGCATAGATGGCAGAACGCATAAAGATGATTGGATTTGTTGTTTCGGTTGCCCCTTGTACGAATCCGCCATCGGGAAAATCTTGATAATCACAACTTTTTTTTCCCACGGTCCAACATTCGGCATCGTTCAATCCCGACCAATGAATACGTCGTGGATGCTCAGTCAATTTCATCAGACAAACGAAATCTCCCCACACACGCACAATTCCTGCTTGAGGTGGATTTCCGCCCAAATCCCTAAATCGTTTGTCATGATGAATATCAATGACTTGTGGCCTATCATTGGCATTCACAGCGATCACATAATCGCCAAACAAAGCAAACGACCATGGAGCATCAACATTGGCAAGATAAGATATTCCCCTTTGGCTAATATCTTTCCACTGTTTTGTTGTATTGTCGAGAAGATAAATTTTTTGTCCTGTTCCAACAATAATAGACACGCCATTTTTTGTTTTCACAGCAAGAGCGCCTAAAATTGCATCTGGACAAGGCTGTGACAAAGGTTGAAAACTTGGCATAGGGATATAAGAACCATCAGCCGGTAGCACATTGATGAGTTCATCGGTAAAAAGCCCATTGATGTCTGCGACATCGGGTCGATAATCAGCGATTGGGAAAAAAGCCATTGAGCACCCCATAAAAAATATTGAAAAAGCCCAGCACGACATTGCAAAAGTGTGTATTGCAAAACAGCAAGGCTTACTTTTAAGCACCAGTCCCCAGCACCAACCCTCGGCACCAGCCACCGGTATCAGCCGCCAGCACTAATCATCCGCACCAACGCCCAGTACCCAAGAACAGTTTTTTAAAACTTCATGGGACGAATATTTGTCGAATTTTTTCGGCGTGATGTTTCAAATCGCAAAGCCTGCAGCTGTTCTTGAAAATCTCTAAAAGAAACAGCAGCATATTCAGAATCTTTGAGGATATTTTTGTAGAGTTCGTATTTTGCACGCGCTTTAATGAGATCGAATGCATAAAGCAACCAAGGATTATCTTCCTCGACCAGCGCTTTATTGCTAAAACAGACAGGAGCAAAGACAAGGCACACGGTTTCAACCTGTTTTGGTGTTGGAAAGAGCCCTATTTTTTGCGCCATACAACTATAAAAGAGAGGTTCTCCTTGTTGTGTTCCATATTGTTTTTGCAATGTTTCAGCGGATTTAAAAAACAATTGAGTCGCATCATTTTTTCCCAAAAAGACAGATTCCACAGCCTTTTCCGACTCGATAAAAATCCCTTCTTCTTGGCCATACCATGTTTTTCCCTTTTGTGTTTTGAAAGTACTCTGTCTTTTTTGATTAAAGAACAAAGGCTCGCGTTCACACAAACGCAAAGCGGTACAAATGGAGTCTTGAATTTGTATAACATATTCGCCTATTGTATCGTCAATTTCATCTTGAATAAGAGCGACCATAGAAGCAAAAGTTTTACAAGACTCTGAATCTGTCGGATTGAGGAAATTTAGATTAATGGGTAAAATGGTCATAAGCAATAATAATCCTTTTGCATGAGGCATTTTGGGCATCTGTAGGCAGACGGCATATTCTTTTGAGAGATAAAAAAACTTTCAAATGGGTTGCAAAGAAGCACTCCAAAAGCTCAGATCAAGCATCCCTTGGCATCACAATCCTACAAAATTCTGCATAATTCTGCATAATGATGACAAGTAAAGCCAATGTTTGGCACTTCTCCTCAACAAAAAGCTCTGTTGAGAAGAAGCATTTGCAGTACTTAAGCTGGTGCTCCATAAGTTGGGATCACGATAGTAGCAAAATCTTGTGCACCTTGTGAACTTCCAGGCAAAGTGAAGCAAGTTTTTTTCATACCGATAATGGTTTTTGCTGCGACACCGAATTCGCGTTCATAGTCGAACAGCTCTTCCACCAATTTATAGCGTGTAGCCCCGCGATCTTTTCCAAAAGCGATGACAGCACTTTGTGCACCAAGCAACACCGCACGGCGCACATTGGGCACAGCTTTGTTTGTTGTAGCGGATTCAACGCCTTCGGTAACATGTTCCGCCTCACGCAAGACGACGCCATTATACATACCAAGCGATCCATCATAGAGCGGATTTTTAAGACGGCTTCCGCTATAGATAGCCTTGGTAATATCGAGCCACTGTCCGGCATCGGTATTGGTTCGCAATTGTGTGACCTGTGTTGGGTGGAGATAAAGCACATAGACATTTTCGCCATCAATGCGCACAGGTCTAATTTTGGGATTAGCAAGCTTAGCCCGTTCCACAGCTTTATCGATTAATTTGAGAGAAAAGACATCATTTTCTTTCAAATCTTCATCTTTTGTTTTTCCATTGGGTCGCACGACGCGTTTATCGGTTGGTGCGGTTGGAGCATTAAAACCATAATGGACAGGTTTAAGGGTAATACTACGTCCCTCAAAGTTAAGAGCTTTTGCAGTATAGCCACACACTTGAATGAAAAACATCAAACTCAAGCGATCTGCATACCAATCGACCAAACCATTTTTGGCTTCGGTTCGCAAATCATATAAGATACGTTGTTGATCAATAGTGCCTTCATTTTTGACCCGCACAGCATGAACAAGTTCATTAATTGCCAAACGATCACTGAGAAATTGCAAGGCTTCTTCATTGCCTTCCACGGCCTGCCCCTCACTCACCCCATCGCCAAGCAACTGTACACGCAAATTAAAGCTAATGGCATCACCACTTGCTTTTGTCGTTTCGTCTTTTAATTGTACGATACTGTTTGAGTCTGTCCCTATCAAGGGAGCAATAGGAATTGCTTTTGAAACTTCTTGGTTTAACAGTTTAGACCACGTGCGCACTGCCATAGGGTCATTAATTCCAATATAAGTTACGGTCATTTTATCCTCTATAAATTGATTGACATAAAAAAACCGGCAAAGCGCCGGTTGTTAACATTCCACATTTCTCATTTTCAGATGGTGGATCCATTGTTGTGTTTTTGTATGATTTTCTTGCTTGTCCTTCCCCCCCCCTTTTGAGAAACGTCACATTCTCACTTCGAGAATTCTCCAGCTCTCCCACACCAACATCCCAAAGGCACCAGCGCCAACAGCTCAAAGGCATGCGCCATCAAAATTCCTCCACGGGTTTCTTTTTAAGATTCTCCCCCGCCCATGAGACGATGAAAAGCAGCTTTATTTTTGGGATCAGCAACCCAACGATTAAATTCGGTTTCCGACATTTTATCGAGCATATCCAAAGAAATGGGTCCATTAGGAGTTACGCCATTATAGGCTGCAAGGGTACGTGCAGAATTTTGTCTTTTTTGAAAATCCTCAACAAGACTCTTTGCGCTGTTGGTGTAGCCAATTTTTTGCGCAATCGTGTAGAGCACTTCGGCAGGGTTTTGATTTTTTTTGGCACAATCTTGGACGATTTGCTTTAATTCACTGCCAATCAACGCATCGATAACATTTGGATCTGCCATTTCCGGATAGAGAGCAGAGAAAGCAGCCAACTGCTTAGCTCGCGTATCATAAATAAAATCGGCAGCTTGATCAAAATCATCGTGTCTTTGCTTAACGCTTATAACAGATTGTTGATAGAAAGCACTCAACTGTTCTGCTTCAGCGCTTAATGCAGGTTCTTGTTGTGAGAGCCCCCCCCCTTGTTTGTAGAGATTTTTTCCTAACCATTCTATATAACCCATAAAATCTTTTTGCGGGTCTGGGGGTGCATCACCTTCTGCTTCTCCTTGCACATTTTGAATATTTTGTTGCTGTGCCCTCTCTTGGATTGAACGCTGTTGTTGTGGCAGATTGTGCTGTGTTTGGAAATTTTCTTGCCCAAACTTTGCTCCTTCTCCTTTTACGTGTCCTCCCACATCAATTGCACAGTTTTCTCCCTGTAGAGATTCTGAAAGAGAAGCCTGTTGTAATTGGTTTTGTTCTGCTGGTGTTAAGTGTTCTTGATCCATACTCTCAAGCCTTCTGTTGTTTAAAAATAAGATGATATTTCTTCACATAAAGCGACCTTACGCCGCGCATTTGCCTGTTACTCTGTCTTTCCTCTCCCGCCCTAGCATGACCAGCACAACGCTCTTGTTTTCCACCACAATGTCAGACGCTCCCATGAAACCTGCCGCTAAATTCTCCACCCCCATGAAGCTGCCTGCCACCGCCCGCATTCAATGGCATATTTTGCCCTTCTAAATTTTGCTCTTGCACATTGTCTGCCACTTCCTGAATTTGTGCTTTAAGGGCAATTTTATGGATAAGGGATGCGGGCAAAGGCGAATAGTGTAAAAGATCAAGCATAATTTCTGGTGTTGCGAAATTCTGCATCAAAGGCAACAATTGCATAATAATAGCAAATGTACGCTCTTTTTCATTGAGACTTGTTGGCGCATCATCAACGACGATATCATATTCCAAGCTGGTGATTATTTCGCGTGTGAGTGGCACATACTGGGCGTTTTCATCCCCAGCGATACGCACCAAGCGCCCATCGGACAGATAATTTTGAATCAGATAAAGGATAATTTTTCCCTGCCGTTGCCGATATCTTCGCAAACCATCAAAGAAGGATGCCAACAAATTAAGGGAGGATTGGCGGCGTTGTTCCTCTAAGATTCCTGGTTGATTGACAGCCCGTGTTCCAATAAACTCGGAAGATAAGCCTGTGACTTGTTCCAGTGCACTTTTTGCTTCATTAAACAGTTGAAAGAAGCCTTGAGGAAATTGTGCAACGGGTTTAGGCTGTATTCTTCCCCCAGACACGGCACCACTTTTCAACCAAGTAATGCTATCGGCTCTCGCCCAACTTTCGACAGCCTGTCGATCATCATCAAAAGCGTCGCGTTCTGCCATAATCCCGCCTTTTGACTGGCTATTGAGCAAATGCATCACTTGACTAAAATATTTATTTGCCCAACGTTGTGGATCTTTTGTTGGTTTGACGATACCGTAAAATTGCCGGCTTAACTTATCAAAAGTCCCGGTAATACATTCCCATCCCAATTGCCCTGCTGGCACCAAAGGCTTATCGGGTGGCTCGAGCAATTTTCGCCCTAAGAAAGCCCGTTTGACAATTTTTCTAGTTAATCTTGTTGCTTGGCTATTAGGAAATTCTTTGTTTAATTTCTGGAAATCCTGCTGTGAATAATCGACAAATTTTCCGCTTAGAGGATCGAGGACTTTATAAACCACCTCGCGTTCGAACCAGCGGCATTCAGCCAATGTCACCATTTTAGGGCGTTGAGAGCTGTCTAACTCCCTCTCACCAAGATAGCTTTGCTGCTCGCTCACACTGGTTTGCTGCCACAATGTCTGATGTTTGACCCAATCGGCATGCAGATCACTCCAATGGACATGGGGAAACATTTCGGCTGCCACATCGAGTGGTTTTTCATCAATATACCACAAGCGCTGTGCATCAATCAGATTAGGTTTCACAGCACTTGCATCCCACACCATTTTCATAGGATCTAACCGGGCGATGACGGGTTTTCCTTGTGGATCTTCTTCATAATCAAGCCTGGTATCTGTCCATCCCATTCCGCAAATAATAGCATCTTGAAAAGCATCAGAATCCTCGTACTCACCATCAGCCTCATCACGAAACCACTCAGCAGCACCGGTGAGGATTTGGTTTGCAAAAGCCGCACCTTCTTGACGTGGAATAAATTGCACTTGGCGTTTATTATTACGCTCAGTGCCAATCACAGCATTGATCAGCGGGGCAATGCGATTAAAGGTCATGACCGGTCTATTTTGTTCGCGCAACACGGCGAGATCTTGCTCGTTCCATTGGCGTCCATTATAAAAATCATAATCTTCTTGGGCATTTTTTCGCCATTGCTCGACATGGCCAATATCATCCTGATACCAGCCAATAAGTTTTTTAAAGAGCGCTTGATGTTCAAGGGTCTCGATTGGATCAAAAGAGTCTGTAGAAATATTCATTAAAAAGCCATCCATGAAGTTTGAGAATGGTAAGAAGAGCGATAAGCCTTTTTTTTCGCTCGTATATGCGGCTGTTCGTAAGCCACACACATCAGTCCAAAGGCATCGGCTCCATGACTTGCCCAGTCATGTTCCGCACCCAGTCCAATATTGCGTTGTTCATCACGCTTTTCGTGATACCAGGCGAGTGCTTTTCGCCCCGCAGCTGTTGTTTCGCGATTAAACCATATGGCGGGAAACAAACGTCTAACAGCTTCGATACGCATTTTCACCGCCCCCGCTCCTTGATTAGGAATCACCTTGGTTTGGAAACCAGCTTGTTGGAGAGCACTTTCAAAACTGACATTATAGACGCGGTCTTTACTCGCCCCATCATGGGGCAAAACCATCAATGCCTTGTCATATCCGCGTTGCAACACCCAGCCCACATGCTCAGAGAGTGGCTGCCCTTGTGCTTCATAATAATCCAGCACACGAATTTCCCGTCCGACAAATTGTACCACCCACAAAGCGGTTGCATCGGCCTTTGCCCCTGTTCCCCCGATATCCCAAAAGATTCTCACCTGCATGAGCGGGTCGCGGGGCACCGTGGTAATACGCCCTTCGCGTGCAGCTTCAAGCAGGGCTTTTTGGTAATAAGCGCCCTCAACATTTTGCAGATATTCGCCCTCCCAAATATGGTTATATTGTTCGGGCCGCTGTTCTAGATCTGCCATACGATCTCGATTGAGTTTTTCGGGAAATTGCGGATTATCACGCCAATTAATTTCAGCACCTTTGATATTGGGATCTTTGACATTTCTAAAACGTTTTTCCACGGCTGCATTTTCACGACAAGGGTTCCAAGTCACCCATAATTCGGCATTCCAATCGTCCCCCTCTTCGCGCAAAGTCGGAATAAGGGTTTGCCAAGCGGTTTCGGTTACCGGTTCTGCTTCATCGACCCAACAAAGAAAAACACGCCCCATGGATTTAATACTTGCGATATTGCGATCAAGCCCAGCGAACACATAAGAAATACGCCCATCTTTTGACTTGATATATTTATCGCCAACTTCATAATAGTCTTGCAAAAAAGGATAGGAATCGATTGCGCGCTTAATTTCCTCCAACGAACTTTCATGAAGCGAATTCTGGAATTGTCGTGCACACAGAATAATGCCCCGCTCTCCAGCCTTGCCATGCCGATATCCCACCACGGCAGACATTAACGCAAAAGAACGTGTTTTTCCAGAACCCCGTCCCCCCCAAGCGGCACGCACATCGGCTTTTCCGGTAAACACGGGAATAAGCTTTGGAATAAGAGCAATTTGCGCAGTTGTCATGAAACCTCAAACAGGACAATTTTCAAAAAAACACTCCGCCAAAACCACACTTCCCAAATTCCACCCTCCAAAAATTCCGCGTTCTTCAATCCCCGCCCTCAACACCCTCACACATCGACGGGTTGAGCCTTCTGCCCTACAGATCCCACATTTTTGGCAGCCACTGGCACAATTTCAACCCGTGAAATGGTTTTAATATCCCCATCTCCTGTCACCTGTAGAGGCAAAACTTTAGCCAACAGTGAAAAAAGCCTCAACACCCTCACACATCGGCGGGTTGAGCCTTCTGCCCCACAGATCCCACATTTTTGGCAACCACTGGCACAATTTCAACCCGTGAAATGGTTTGAATATCCCCATCCCCTGTCACCTGTAGAGGCAAAACTTTAGCCAACAGTGAAAAAAAAGGCACTGGATTATTCAAAGCATGATATTGCAGGTAAGACACCAACCCATCTTTACCATAGTGATATCCCGCTTGTTCAGCAGCAGTAAGCAGGGCTTCATTAAAACGCCTTGTAGTTTTATTCAAAGCCCCTTTAGGACGCCCTCTTCGGCGTAAAGGAAGACAAATTTCATCTGCCATCATTCTATTCCTTTAAAGAAAGAGAAGAGCACTCCACGACATAAAAACGGTACAAGTATCAGCCACACTCTTCAAAACCCGCGCATGGCACTCGTCAAACATTGATGGCACCTCCTGCCCCACCAATATCCCAACCACAGACACAATCTTGAACACGTGCAATGGATTGAACACCGATCCTCACTTCATTGGATAACTGGCAAAGGCAAAGCTCTTTGCCAAAAGCAAAAAAAAGCCCAAAATTATTGAAGAGGATATTGAGCAATTTCCCCCGATAAACGCAACGAGATTGACGAGAGAGAAGGGAAACATAATCAGCCCCTCTTAGCCCCTTAAAAGTTAAGATTTTCTCTTATTTTTCAAGATATTGGATATGAGCAGATTGAGCTCTGGAGAAATTTAACCGCAACAGGCAACCGCAACAGGCAACCGCAACAGGCAACCGCAACAGGCAACCGCAACAGGCAACCGCAACAGGCAACCGCAACAGGCAACCGCAACAGGCAACCGCAACAGGCAACCGCAACAGGCAACCGCAACAGGCAACCGCAACAGGCAACCGCAACAGGCAACCGCAACAGGCAACCGCAACAGGCAACCGCAACAGGCAACCGCAACAGGCAACCGCATTTACAAATGCTTATGCGCCCTCACCATCATTAATCTGTTTGCTTGGTAAAAACGCACAATCCCGATTGTACCATTATGATACTGATAGAGATTAACCTTGTCAAGTTTTTTTATGTTCTCATGAACATTTTTTGTCTGCCTGATGAGAATATTCACCACACGCCTATACTCCACCATGGCACCCACGCGCACGCCATTCTTGATGTTTTTCCGCTTTATATTTCATCTGTTATTCTTTATTTTTTTCTGTTTCTCTTGTTTTTGTTGTTTCAGGCAAGAAGACCAACTGATCGCCTTCTTTTGCGATTGTCACCGCCATTTCATCGTGAATTTTTCCAAACAGGATATTTTCCGCCATTGGGTCTTGAATTTCCTTTTGGATAATCCGTTTGAGAGGGCGTGCCCCATAGAGGGGATCATAGCCTTTATCAGCAAGGAATTGGCGCACATCTGGTTTGATATGCAAAGTTATTTTGCGTTCATTGAGCAAATTTTGCAAATGTTGTATCTGAATATCAACGATAGCTTCCATATCTTTGCGTTGCAAGCGTTGAAAAAGGATAATTTCATCAACACGGTTGAGGAATTCTGGACGAAACGCAGCCCGAACAACATTCATGACCTCGTCTTTAGCCTGATTGGTTATTTGTCCTTCCGGCAAAGCGGTTAAAAATTCAGCACCAAGATTGGAGGTCATAATCAGCAAAGTGTTGCGAAAATCGACGGTACGTCCTTGGCTATCGGTCAAGCGTCCCTCATCAAGCACTTGCAACAAGAGATTAAAAATATCGGGATGGGCTTTTTCGATTTCGTCGAAGAGAATAACTTGGTAAGGTCTTCTACGCACGGCTTCGGTCAGCACGCCGCCCTCTTCATAGCCAACATATCCAGGGGGAGCACCAATCAGGCGTGCACCGGCATGTTTTTCCATATATTCAGACATATCGATACGCAACATTGCATTGGGATCTTGGAAAAGGAAAGCGGCAAGCGCTTTGGTGAGCTCGGTTTTTCCCACTCCAGTAGGCCCCAAGAACATGAAAGAACCCAGTGGGCGATTGGGGTCCTGCAATCCGGCGCGGGCACGGCGTACAGCACGGGAGACAGCCTGTACGGCTTCTCCTTGTCCCACCACACGTTTGCTCATTTCGTCTTCCATACGCAACAGCGCTTCTCGTTCTGCCTCCAGCATACGATCCACCGGAATTCCGGTCCAGCGAGAAACAATTCGCGCCACATGTTCAGCGGTCACGGTTTCTTCAACGAGATGATTTTGCTGATCATCATTTTCAGCGATACTTAATTGTTTTTCGAGTTGGGGAATAAGGCTATAAGCGAGTTCACCGGCTTTTTGAAATTGTCCATCACGCTGTGCGATAGCCAAAGCATTGCGTGCTTCTTCAAGTTGTTTTTTCAAATCGGCAGCATGGCCTAATTTTTGTTTCTCTGCCTGCCAAGCGGTTGTCATCTCTTTTGACTGTTGTTCCAAGGTGTTCAATTCGTCCTCTACAGTTTTGAGACGTTCTTTTGCGGTTGGCTCCACATCGGTTTTCAAAGCTTCGCGTTCGATTTTCAGCTGCAAGATACGCCGATCAATGGCGTCAAGTTCTTCAGGTTTTGAATCGACCTGCATACGCAAACGTGCTGCCGCCTCATCGATGAGATCAATAGCCTTATCAGGCAAAAAACGATCCGTAATATAACGGGAAGACAACCTTGCCGCTGCGGTCAAGGCACTGTCAGCCAAGCGCACCTTGTGATGTTGTTCGTATTTTTCTTTAATGCCGCGCAAGATAGAGATGGTGTCCTCAAGGCTTGGTTCTGGTACAAAGACAGGCTGGAAGCGACGAGCAAGAGCGGCATCTTTTTCGACATATTTGCGATATTCATCCAAAGTAGTTGCGCCCACACAATGGAGCTCTCCGCGGGCAAGAGCCGGTTTGAGCAAGTTTGAAGCATCCATAGGCCCATCGGATTTTCCAGCCCCTACAAGGTTGTGCAATTCATCAATAAACAGAATGATTTGTCCATTTTCGGCTTGCACTTCCGCCAAAACTGCTTTGAGTCGCTCTTCGAATTCGCCACGGTATTTTGCCCCTGCGATAAGTGCCCCCATATCGAGGGCATAGAGCTGCTTATCACGCAAAGTTTCTGGCACATCACCATTAACAATACGCAACGCCAACCCTTCCACGATAGCGGTTTTTCCCACACCGGGTTCACCGATGAGCACAGGATTATTTTTGGTCCGCCGTGAGAGCACCTGAATGGTGCGGCGAATTTCCTCTTCACGCCCAATGACAGGGTCAAGCTTTCCCTCGCGTGCATCTTTGGTGAGATCACGGGCATATTTTTGCAAAGCATCATATTGGCTTTCCGCATGGGGGCTTGACGCTGTTTTTCCTTTACGCAGGGTATTAATGGCTTGATTAAGCGCTTGCGGGGTCAAGCCTGATTTTGTGAGAATATCGGCTGTTTTTGCCGATTTCTCCATGATGAGCGCTTGTAATAAACGCTCCACGGTAACAAATTGATCGCCAGCGCCTTTAGCGAGCTCTTCAGCCAGCGTGAAGACTTTTGCCAAGGGTTGGGCGAGATAGAGTTGGCCATTACCGCCTTGCACTTTTGGCAAAGCCTCGAGAGCTTTTGACAGCTCCTTTTGAATAACAGCGAGATCACCGCCGGCTTTTTGGATGAGAGAGGCTGCCAATCCTTGAGAATCGTCTAACAACACTTTGAGCAGATGCTCGGGCATAAATTGCTGATGGTCAGAAGAGAGAGCATAATTTTGTGCTGCTTGTAAAAAACCTTGCAATCGTTCGCTATATTTTTCCAGGTTCATTTTTTTTCCTTTCTTGCACCACCGCTCTTTAAGCTCCCCCAGGCACTAAGGCAAAGAAGTGTGCCACCCACAACACTGCCCGCAGTGTGAAGAATAACCCCAGCAGCGTGAAAAATAACCGTTGTGCTAAAGAGAATATGGGTTCTCAAAAGCCCCATAGCAAGAGGGAAAAAAAGGCGCGCTGTTATTTTTCCACAAAACCAGCAACCCCCAGAATCCACACTCCACATCACACCAGCAGCCAACATCCACCAACAGTGTCTTGGCAGCCAACACATCACCCTCCTATAGCGCTTTGCCAACATCACCACACGAAAACCCATCATCCTAAAGGCTCTGTTGATCAGCATGCAAACACCTTCAAAAGCAGCTGCCCTCTTATGCATACTTTTTCATGGCCTCAAAAACATCCCACCTCCCCTAAAACAAAGCTGTGTGCATTTTTATTGCCAATCCTCTGAAATTACTTTATGAATAAAAGGGTGTTGGTCGTCTACGCAACGTCCAAATAGGGATTTGAAAGCCCGAAGACTCGATACATAAATTCATCCCGCTTTGCGGGTGGTATCCCGGCGTTCCGGGAGATTTTGCTATGTCCAGGTGCTCTCACGCACTAAAAGCAAAATGCTGATTCGAGTTCAGTGCTTTCAAACTCCCGGAATACCAATGCGAGGGCGCTCGCAACCGGCGGGGAGAAAAATGCAAAGGACAAATCCTCATCAAGACATTTTCCATAATGACATTTTGATTGACACATTCATTGGCAAAAAAATTCGCTTGAGACGCAATATGCTAAAAATGTCTCAAAAACAATTGGGGCAATCGCTAGGGGTCAGTTTCCAACAAATTCAAAAATATGAAAAAGGTCTAAACCGTGTAAGCGCCGGACGCCTGCAGAAAATTGCTAATCTTTTAAATGTCCCCATAAGCTTTTTCTATGCGGAGGTCTCCACAAAACAACAGCTCTCCCACCCTCATGGCGAAATCGCCTCAAGCAGAGAGGAATATCTACTGCTCAAAAGATTTAGAGAGCTCACTTCTATAAAACGCAAAGCAATTTTACAATTAATCCGTGAACCAGATGAAAGCTTTTAACAGCATAACCGCCCCCTAGGCTCTGTTCATCGCACAGGTTCTGTTGATCAGCATGCATGACACCTTCAAAAGCAGCTGCCCCCTTATGCATACTTTTTTATGGCCTCAAAAAAACCCACCTCCCCTAAAACAAATCTGTGTGCATTTTTATTGCCAATCCTCTGAAATTACTTTATGAATAAAAGGATGTTTTTGGTCGGTTACGCAACGACCAAGAGGGACAACAAGCCCTAAATCCGAGCGTAAAGATGAACCCACTGATGTGGGTGTCCCGGCATTCCGGGAGATTTTGCTATGTCCAGGTGCTTTCACGCACTAAAAGCAAAATGCTGACTCGGATTCAGTACTTGTTACTCCCGGAATACCAATGCGAGGGCGCTCGCAACCGGCGGGGAGAAAAATGCAAAGGACAAATCCTCATCAAGACATTTTCCATAATGACATTTTGATTGACACATTCATTGGCAAAAAAATTCGCTTGAGGCGCAACATGCTAAAAATGTCTCAAAAACAATTGGGGCAATCGCTAGGGGTCAGTTTCCAACAAATTCAAAAATATGAAAAAGGTCTAAACCGTGTAAGCGCCGGACGCCTGCAGAAAATTGCTAATCTTTTAAATGTCCCCATAAGCTTTTTCTATACGGAGTTCTCCACAAAACAACAGCTTTCCCACCCTCATGGTGAAATTGCCTCTAGCAGAGAGGAATATCTGCTGCTCAAAAGATTTCGCATCCTCACCTCTATAAAACGCAAAGCAATTTTACAATTAATCCGTGAACCAGATGAAAGCTTTTAACAGTATAACCGCCCCCCAAGCTCTGTTCATCCTAAAGGCTCTGTTGATCAGCATGCATGACACCTTCAAAAGCAGCTGCCCCTTATGCATACTTTTTCATGGCCTCAAAAACATCCCATCTCTCTTAAAACCATATCCTCTGCCGCCATATTTTCCCGCAGATAGTTTCCCTTTTGCCTCAAACGGCAGTTTTCATGGCTTTTAAACAGCTTACTGCTTTATTCTTCCTCATCGCTCACTTGCGGTGGTGGCGGCAAAATATAAGCACCAGACAACCACCGATTTAAATCGAGTGCGCGACAACGTGTTGAACAAAAAGGATAGGCATCTTGTTGTGCCATCTGCCCACAGATTGGACAAGGATGCGGAGGACGAATGGGAGATTTTTCTGTTTTTTTCAACTCTGTTTCTCTTAAATATTTGCGACAACTGTGTTGTTGGATTTCTGTTGTTGGCAGCTTTAAATTTCTTGCTATTTACACCTTTTCATGGTGTCTTTCGCTTTTTGTTGTTTTTATTTTGTTACCTTACTTTGCTCTGTCATTTGACTTTTTCTCCACAGCTCACAGAACAAAACTTTCCCTGCGTATCTGTCTGTGCCCAATCCGACTTTTCTTGGGTCAACTTCCTCCTGCTTAACCTCTACAACGACTCCACCTCCACGACCACTTTCCCGCCTCTTACTCTTAAATATGGGCATAGTTCACCTCACATAAGGTTTTACAAGCAAGGGTTTCTCTAAAGAGAGGCACAAATTATCTAAAAATATTTCATGTGTAAAGTTTACCACTGCTTATATTATTGCTATAGGTGAGAGGATTTTCCGACACAACAGATAAAATTTTTCTAACGCATTTCTTCAATCCAATGAGAGAGCACAGGATATTGATAAGCTGTGAGAAGATCCATAGTTTCAGCCAGTGGTAATCCCACCACATTGGAATAAGACCCCTTGATATGAACCACAAAAGCACCAGCTTTTCCCTGAATAGCGTAACCACCGGCTTTTCCCTGCCATTCTCCAGAAGCAAGATAGGCATCCATCAAGGAAGCAGTGAGGCGCCGAAAACGAACACGACTTTCGACCAATTTTACTGTTATTTTCCCCGTTTCATTGAGCGCACAAACAGCGCCATAGACCTTGTGCGAACGACCAGAAAGGAAGCGCAAACATTCATAAGCCTCGTCTTCACCCTCTGGTTTAGGGAGAATGGTACGCCCCACCGCCACCACGGTATCAGCCGCCAAAATGAGCATTTTTTGCGCTATGCTCTGTTGTTCATTTTGACTGCGCCATAGCAAAATCTCTTGCGCTTTAAGGGCTTTTTCTTTTGCCAAACGTTTAGCGAGATTGCTGGGATGTTCTCTTAATTTTGCTGTTTCATCGATATCGGTGACACAGACTTCATGAGGTTCAAGACCAATCTGCGCTAAGAGCATCAAACGGCGTGGTGAAGCGGAAGCGAGTACCAATTGCAGATCTTGGGCATTTTGGCCCTTCACAGATTTTTTTCCTAAGAAGGTTTTTTTGAAATTCATCATTTTTCCCCCTTAGAACAATAGTCCTCCGATGGTTTATTTCAACAGCTTCATTTTAGCGCCACGGATATCCTTTACCTTTTGTACATATTTTGATGTCTTTTGCAGAACATTTTTTTCTTCTTTTAAAGGTTTAAAAAGAAGCATCCAACCCGTTTGAGCAACAATATCCATGCATTCGATAAAGAAAAAGCAGCTCTCACTTACTTATAGCGATAAGTAATACGCCCTTTTGTCAAATCATAAGGGGTCATTTCCACCATGATTTTATCACCAGCCAACACGCGGATACGGTTTTTGCGCATTCTTCCAGCGGTATGGGCAATAATTTCATGATCATTTTCCAATTTCACACGAAACATCGCATTTGGTAAAAGTTCGGTTACGATACCAGAAAATTCCAAAACTTCTTCTTTTGACATAAAAAAACAATTTCCTTTACAGTGCGTATAATTTTTTTCAGCTATGCGCTATTTTTCAGCACTTATAGCCTATTTTGTTAGTTTTGTGAACAGAAATTCCACAAAAAGGCAAAGCTTTTTCTTTTTACATTTTTTCCCTCGCACTGTTAAAAAATCTTTAAGCTGCAAGGCTTTAGTTCTTCAATGACAGCAGTTTTATGAACATCTCTTTCTGCAAACGCTCCTCTTGCTTTATTTTTTTCCCACCACAAGCCCTTCTCCCCGTGCCAAGCTTCTTCTCCTCCCCTACTATCTGATCTCCTCACCAAAAAGCACAACAGTCTTCTCATCCCCCATGGCTCTCGCAAGCTGCCCAAAACACGCGCTTACAGACAAAAAAACGCGCCCATGCCGCACTCTTCCCCAAAGCACACAGCTCATGCATCCTGCGCGGCAACAAAAGCAAGACAGAAGACACATTTTACGATTTTCAATATTTACACAAAACAATAAATCTGTAAAAACGCATTATAGGAGAGTATTTTAAATAATTCTCTTTACTCCCACAGCTGTCTTTTTAAAGCAACTTCGTATAGCAACTTTTGATTTTGGGGTTTTCGCGCTTGTGCCGTATGCACAAAAGCCATACATAAAAACACATATTCTTTTTTGCCCAAGTCATAGTCCTCCTTAACCCAAGAGATATTTCAAGTAACAGATATATTTTAAGAAGGCCTTTTCTAGCAGCAGTTTGCAGATAAGCCAGCAGGCAAGAAAACAGGGAGCAAGAGATAAAAACAGATCCATTTATTAGAAACAGACTTTTAGAGAAAATTATTGCGTAAGTAATCTTTCAAATTTCAACCAAAGCCTTAGAAAGCGTTTAAACCAGCCCTAATGCATCAATGAACATGAAACTACGAACCTTATGAGCAAAGAAACACAAAAGCGACACAAGCAGAGACTTAAAATAAGTTTTCAGCGTACCAAATGTAATACTTTAATAATATTTTTAGCGTCCCAAAACCCTATGCCAGAAAGAGCTATGAATATGCTGATAAAAGAGAAATTTCATAGGAATTGCTTGAGAATTTTTCTATCACTTTACAAATTTTTACAAAAAAGAAGCGACAACATGAATGCTACCGCTTCTTTCATCTCACCATTAAGATATTATCCAGCAATTTTATAAAAAAACACTTTTAAGGTGAGGAAGGAAACCAACTTGACAACAATTCGTATTCTAATGGATCATCAGCACACTGCCCACCTCCGCATTCGAGGATGGTAGAAACCAAATTTGCTCCGATCAAAAAGACAAATAAGAAGCTTGCCACTTTACTAAAAACTGGAAAAGGAGAAAACATTGTAAACTTGGAAGCCAATTCGCTCAAAATCATCATAAGGGAAACGGCGATAATACAAAGGACAGAGATGATCAAAGTCCAAGTATAAAAATGTAAACCAAAGAATGTTGAACCATATCCAAGATCATCTGGAGTGATATGCAAAAACACTTGCCTTGCAGCAACAACACTGGTTACCATACAACCAAGAATAACCATACCATAATGGGCATTTTTCACTTTATAGTGAATATTGAGTAAAAACCCACATCCAGCCAACATCAAACCGACGCGTTGAAGAAGACAAAGGGGGCAAGGCAACTCAAACTTCACCAACTGATAATAAAAAGCGACGATCAAGACAATGGATAATCCCATCAGTCCTAAGGTATTCATCAATATAATGAAAGAGGGGGTTTTGTGTTCAAGGGTTTCCATGGCGATTTCTCTCAAAAAGACAAATTTAAAGTAGAAGTTGCGTGGTGATTAAAAGTAAGAAGAATGACCACTAACAAAATTGCCCACAGGGCATAACTAATATTTTTCTTACCATAAATGGTTGTGATTGCGGTACCTAAAGCAATTAAAAACGGGAAAAACATGGCATAAAGTCTCCTTTCTTATTTTTTTGTAACATATGAGAAAATTGGGCAAAAAAGAGACCATAAATTTATTATTCACACTCCACCCTTCATTTTTATTTTTAAACGAAGACGAAACAAGGTGGGATATAGGGTAGTCAAAGCGAAAATCAACAAAATTTGCTTGTGCACTTTCATGCTGCAGAGCATCTTTTTTCTTAAGAAAGATAAAAGATTTCACTTAGAACGTCAAAAGAAGAAGTTTTACTTATTTAACAATGACGCTTTGACGCTTTTTCTATTCTCTTTTCTCAAAACGAAACGTCCTTGTTTTTGTCTTATTTTTGCCGCCATAATTTCTTGTTTGCTCTCAAAAATGGTTCAAATTCTTACATTTTGCCTATGCTTTGAATCTTTTTACCCTTATGTGCAAACAAGTTGGCTTCTCAAAGCAAAAGCACAAGCGTAAAAACGGGTAAAGTGAACCATAGCAGAGTGGCATCCCCACATCCCACAAGCCACATCCCACAAGCCGCACGCACGCCTACCCAACACCGCGCCATATTACAACACCTTAAAGCGTGCAAACAGCCCACAATACTTCTGTCCCCAGTACACCCAATGCCCCACCCTCAACACGGATAACCAAAACCAGATTCCACCAGCACAGACAAAAAAACGCGCCCATGCCGCACTCTTCGCCAAAGCATACAGTTCATGCATTCTGTGCGGTAACAAAAGCAAGGCAGAAGCCACATTTTTACGATTTTTAATATTAGCACAACATAGCAAAACAGCCACATCCCACAAGCCGCCTCTCTCATTTCCTCTCCATCCCACACCTTTTTCAAAAGACTCTCCCCAAAATTCGCAAAATCGTAAATCTGCAAATAAGTAAAACTGCACAATCACAAATCAGCAAATTATTCTTCCCCAAAGCGTATCCGCTGCCGGCATAACAATGCGCTGCTTGGCAGGCTGACTTTCCCAACACTTCACGAAAAAAGGCAAACTTCACCCCGCACCACTCTCTCCACACCAGCACATCCACTCCCCCCATATATATTCCCTGCTCATCTCCTCACATCATTTGAGAAGCCCTCTTCCTCACCCCCTTCCAACAAATACACAAAATCGTAAATCTGTAAAACAGCAAATACACAAATCCCTGCAAACCTTCCTTGCGAAGGCGTCTGCCGCGTGTGCAACAGAGACAACAAAATGAATTGCCTTTTTAATACAAGTTTTGTTTTTTACACAATTTTTTGATAGAAAGAGGATGGATGAAAGAATAGCGACAATATTTTACTTTGCCATTTACCATAAATCTGAAAATTTTTCTGTTTTTTACAAGATTTTTTATTTTTTGCCATCATAAAGTCGGTTATATTTTCCACATATTGGAAATAACACATGCCTTCATATCAAGAGGACCAGCATGTTGAAAAGCACAAGGTTTCAAATTTCTGTAACTGTTCTGCCTATAAATCTGTTGCTCACCTTCAATCTTCTTTGAAAAACTGTTATATGGTGAAGAGACTTTGCAAAGGGAAGATAAGCTCTTACAGAAAGCATGAATCGCCTTAAACACTTGCAGTTGAAAAGGATGTAAAATGACGAAGCAATCATGTGATATAGCGATTTTAATGGGCAGCCAATCGGATTGGCAAACGATGCGCCATAGTGCGGATATTTTAACGAGTCTTGGTATTTCTCATATTTCGCATATTATCTCGGCACACCGCACGCCTGAACGTCTTTACCAATTTGCCAAAGGAGCAAAAGCAGCAGGTTTTAAAATTTTGATTGCCGGAGCAGGAGGTGCAGCGCATCTTCCTGGCATGCTTGCAGCGCTCACCCCTCTTCCAGTTTTCGGCGTTCCAGTGCACTCACACTCTTTATCAGGTCAAGATTCTCTCCTTTCCATTGTGCAAATGCCAGCAGGAATACCGGTTGGCACCTTAGCAATAGGCAAAGCAGGTGCCATTAACGCAGCGCTTTTAGCAGCAGGGGTGATGGCAGTTTACGATGATAACCTCGCACAACGGTTACAAGATTGGCGCCACAAACAAACAGAAAATGTTGCGCAAACTCCGGTAACTGAGGTTTAAGATGACAAAATTTTCCAACGCCTCCACATCCAATGCACCCACCCTCAACACGGATAACCAAAACCCAGTCTCACCAGCAGGCGAGCAAAACGCATGGTCTGCAATACCCCCACATCACAACACCTTCGGCATGCAGACAGCCCACAATGCTTCTGCCACACCCAGTGCCCTCACATCCAGTGCCCCCATACCCAGCACCCTCACAGCTAATGCGCCCAGTGCCTCGCCCCTCAACACACGCACATCCAACACCTCCACGATGTTGCCTTTTGGAAACACCATTGGTTTAATAGGCGGTGGACAATTGGCACGCATGCTTGCCATAGCGGCAGCAGAACTGGGGTTTCGCACGGTTGTTTTTTGCCCTGAAGCTGATTGCCCAGCAGCACAAACAGCAAATGAACATATTGTCGCGCCCTATGATGATAATTCCGCCTTAGACCGTTTTATTTCTCTGTGTGATACTGTGACCTATGAGTTTGAAAATCTTTCCCTTGAAACGGTTCAATATGTAGAGAAGGTCAAAAATGTTTATCCCTCTTCTAAAGCGTTAGAGATCACACAAGACCGACTTTTTGAGAAACAATTTTTGCGTGATCAAGGCATCCGCACGGCCAGATGGTATGCTGTTGATGATTATGCTTCTCTTCGTTCAGGACTCTTGAGCTTAGGCAATCGCGGTCTTTTAAAGACTCGCCGTTTTGGTTATGATGGGAAGAACCAGATCAAGCTGGATTTTCCCAATGAAGAAGCGCTTGCCAATGCCTTCACGACATTTCAAGAACAGCCTTTAATTTTAGAAGAGATTATTCCTTTTTTATCGGAAATTTCGGTTCTCTCGGCCCGTACGAAACAAGGGGAACATATTTTTTATGATTGCCCTGAAAATCAGCACAAAAACGGTATTCTTCATAAATCATTTTTACCCTCGCATGTTCCGCTTGAGGTACAAAAGGCAGCGCAAGAAATCAGTGCAACAGTGATGGATGCTCTTCATTATGTTGGTATTCTTTGCATTGAATTTTTTGTTCTCATAGATGGACGTTTATTAGTGAATGAACTGGCGCCGCGTGTTCATAACTCTGGCCATTGGACGCAAAAGGCATGCGTAACTTCACAATTTGAGCAGCATATCCGTGCCATTTGTGGACTTCCCTTAGGCAGCACATACCGCCACAGCAATTGTCAAATGATCAACCTTCTTGGCAACAATTTGAACGAGGTCAAGTATTTTCTCACGCAAGCACGCACCTCGGTGCATTTATATGGCAAAAGCTCAGCTCAACCTTTACGCAAAATGGGGCACATCATCCAATTAACGGGACCGGCCAGCAAACTTTGACAGGAGAGCGCCGCCCATATAAGAAACAACAAAACCCTCACTCCAACAAAATCCTTCATCATTGTCGTAAAACCAAAACGCTCCCCTCCCACTAATCAGCAAATTATTCTTGCCCAAAGCGTATCCGCTGCCGGCATAATAATGTGCTGCTTGGCAGGCTGGCTTTTCCAACACTTCACGAAAAAAGGCAAACTTCACCCCGCACCACTCTCTCCACACCAGCACATCCACTCCCCCCATATATATTCCCTGCTCATCTCCTCACATCATTTGAGAAGCCCTCTTCCTCACTCCCTTCCAACAAATCCATAAAATCGTAAATCTGTAAAAACACAACTCCCCACGAACCTCCCTCCAAATGCATCTTCTGCGCTCATAACAACGCTACTCTTTTATGAGCAAACAAGAGCACCTGAGCTTGATAAGCAAAAAATTGTTACAATTGCACCACACAGGGGTAACATGTCATGCATTTTTCAAAATAACAAACCCACGAAATCAGGTCTATTGAAGAAAGCAGCAACATCAGAGAACAAAAACACAACATATAACGCTTTCTCATTCAAACGAATATCTCAAAAACTTCAAACACTTGCTGAGAGATTGACGCTGACTGATAAAAATCTTTGTGCTTTAGTGATATTTTACAATCTTGCATCGACAACGAAATAACGACAATACAAAAGGAAAGTGTTTTCATTCATAATCAAACATCAGGTACAAAATGGCTTTTTGTTTTTTCGGTTTGAGCGTTCTAAAATTTTTTAACAGCAAAGTTTCTTTTTCGCTCAATATTTCTGCATGACTGTGCTACGGAATATGTTTTTTTGTGCAATATCCGCATAAAAAAAGCTGATGGAGACATCCAGTATGTTGGCAATTTTCTGCAAACGTCCAGCGCCCAGACGATTGCCCCTTTTTCATATTTTTGGATTTGTTGGAAACTGACACCCAAATAGCGCCCTAATTCTTTTTGAGAAAGCCCCCTCATTTTTCTTCTGTAACGGATTTTTGCCTATAGCAATGTCATTAAAATGTGGATTTTTTTGCCTACACTTGATATCCTCTACCGGTTGCAAGCGCGCTCGCATTGAGCTTCCGGGAGTCAAAAATACTGAATTTGACCAGTTTTTTGCTTTTAGTGTTTAGGGAACACTTGGACAGAGCAAAAACTCCCGGAATCCGCGAAATACCAACAAAGTGGATTCATTTTATGTGAGAACTTAAATTGATAGCCCCCCTGTTGATCGCCGCATAGACGATCAGAATGACTGCAACTATAAAGTAATTTCAGAAGATTAGCAAGAAAAATAAAAAGATTTTTTATATCTCGAAAATCATAATATTTGAGACTTTAAAGATCTATATAATCTCTCTTAGAATTTTAAAGAAAAATATGTTTTTGCGCCTAGCCCAGAGAGCACTCTAGATCAAGAGCACTTTGGCTTTTCATATAAAGCAAAACTGACGAAAACATTATCAAGCCAATAACTGTTCTGTTTTGTTCTCATCAGACATCATTTTTTGTGTTCACTTTCACAGCTAAGCTTTCTTTATACAGCAAGTCTTTCAGCGAAAATATTTTTGCAGATTTTATTTCTCACGCTATCGCATGATTGCCCCCTAAAACATGATGTTTTCCTAAAAACCACGCTCCCCTCAACACGATACTCTCTTGACAAGAAGCAGATTTCTTGTTAGAAGCGTATCAGATTTTCGCAATTTTCACTTATTCGCTATGGTAATGTGCTTATTTGCTGTAGTAATGATAATGTGTTTTTGGCGATAATGTGTTAATGCGTACCTTTATTTTTAAGGGTGCGTTTTTCTTATTTATGATCACGGTAAAAAAGGTAAGAAGTGTTATAATGCAATTGCCTATGATTACGGCCCTGTTATGATAGGAAATTTATCATAGCAAAATATTTGATCAAGAGTGAGCCGTGTATGATAGGGGTGGAATGGTAAGTGAGAAGCAAGCATTGCATTAAGTAAATAAACGGTGAGTATGATGAAAATTAAAAATTCCCTTAAAGCATTGATGGAGCGCCACCGTAACAACCGTTTGGTGCGTCGCAAAGGTCGTGTTTATATCCTCAATAAAACAAACCCGCGTTTTAAGGCACGCCAAGGTTGATGGTTTTTATGCCTGCTTTTTGCGGACATGAGAACTTTTTCTCTCTTGAAATTTTGATATAACAGGTTCATTGTTTGATCATTGATCATTTGAGGACTTGTCTTATGCGTTTTTTTAAAACTCTGTATTTGCCGATTTTTTCTGCTTTTTGGCGGAATTTTTTGCGTTTTTTTCTTTCTTTTTTGGCTTTTGCAGGTGTTTTTTGTTTTACCCATGCAAGCTATGGGCAAAATCCTCCTTCTTTTCCTGAAGATCGTCCCACCCCACAATCGCTTTTGCCTCTGGAAGATCTCATTCCCAATGCCCCTTTCGCAGCACCAGCAATAAGCGATTCTGATTCCTCTGCGATTCTTCTTGAAGATTTTGTCTCAAATTCCCATTCTGGTGTAGACAGAGCAAAACAGCGGCAAGAAGCGGAAATCTCACGTCTTCTGAAAGAATTAAAATTTTGTGCGAATGTCCGTGAAGCCAAAAAGATCAGCGGACAACTTCAACATTTATGGTCGCAATCGGGGAGCGAGACGATTGATCTTTTAATGTCATGGGCTGAAAATGCTATTAATGCCGACGATTATGGTCTTGCTCTTGATTATATTGACAATGCCCTTGTGCTTTTACCAACGCATGCCGAAGCATGGCTAAGACGCGCCTGGATTCACATTCAATTGAGCGATTTTAAACTTGCCATGCTTGATCTTAACCAAGCTTTAGAGCTTGAACCACGTAATTATAATGCATTTTTTGCCCTTGGCGTCACCATGGAAGCGACAGAGCGTCCAGAACTTGCACTTAAAGCCTATACAAAAGCACTTGAATATTATCCGCAAATGCAAAAACTTCAAAAGCGCATTGAAACTCTTTTAGACAAAAAAACACCACAATCTCTTTGAGTTCGTAGGAACTCATTTGCCCTTTTCGCACTTTCACTGCAAGCGCAAAGAAAAATGCGCATGGCTTCCCCTTCAACCGCATAATTTCACCCACGCATTTTGACCAAGCTTTAGAGCTTGAATTACGTAGTTATAAGGCATTTTTTGCCCTTGGCATCACCATGGAAGCGACAAAGCGTCCAGAACTTGCCCTCAATACCTCGCGCCTCTCCCCACCCTACACCCCAACACCGCAAGCCCCAACACACCTGCGCTCATTGCAACCCCATCCAGTGCGCACACGCCAAGTCGAGCAAGCAGAAGCGACTCAGCACCAGCACACGCACAAAATGCACAGCCCGCAACAATCCCACATCCCATCACCCAGCACATCCAGTATCGCCAACATCACCAACATCACCAACATCACCAACATCACCAACCGCATCTCCCACCCCTAAAAGAGAGAGGAGATTGAAATCATTTTATATCTAGCAGAAGCTTGCAAACTGTTTTATATTAGAAAGGGTGTTCTGCGCTTCTCGACAGGAGATAACGCATTCCTGAGACCTTAGTGATCTCCAAGGGAGCTGTCCCTGATAAAGCCCGTGGGCTTTTTCATATGGCGCCCACCTATTTGTTTAGGTTCCCGGGATCAACTTTTTCCATCGGCCGTCGTGGATCACCTTTTTGCATCGATAAAACCAATTTTTTAGATTTTTCTCATAGGAAATAAGCAACAAATTGTTGTAACATTCTTTAAGAGATTTATGAGAATTTTTAATGGGGTAGAAGATTTTATTTTGTTTGACCAACAGCAAAAGAGACAATAAATTAACGCGGTTATGACACAAAATACAAAGCCCTCCGACACTACAGCGTTCATTCGTGCACAGCAGCGCAAAATTGGTTTATCGCGCCGCGCTGCTCTTTCAACCCAAGAACGTGTTACTTTTTCACGGCGCGCCTGCGCGCATTTGATTGCAAATCTTGAAACGCAAGGGGAAGATTTTTCACGTCTTATTTTGGCGGGTTATTGGCCCATCAAATCGGAAATTGACCCACGTCCCTTATTTCATGCTATAGCGTTACGTGGAGGGCGTTTAGCATTACCAGTTGTGCTTGATTCTACCACTATGGTTTTTCGTGCTCATGCACAAAATAGCGTGTTAGAACCGATGCGTTTTGGCACTTTGGGTCCAGGGAGAGAAAATAGCGTTGTTGTCCCCAGCCTTATAATTGTTCCTCTTTCTGCGTTTGACAGTCAATGTCACCGCCTTGGCTATGGGGGAGGATATTATGATCGTGCTGTTGCAGCACTTGAAAAGGAAGGGCATTCCCTTAAGTTGTTAGGCTTAGGCTTTTCCTGTCAAGAAGTTGAATCCATTCCCCCAGAAGAGCATGATCTTATTGTGGAGGGAATTTTTACAGAAAAAGGTTTATTAAAAGGCTAAAATGTGATTAAAACGCCTATGCGTTTTTTATTTTTGGGTGACATTGTTGGAACAACAGGTTGTAGAGCTGTTTTTGACCAGCTTCCACAACTAATCAAAAAGTGGCAGCTTGATTTTGTTGTCGTGAATGGTGAAAATGCTTCTGATGGTTTTGGCATCAATCAGGAGACCTATCAAGATCTTCTCATGACCGGTGTTGACGTTGTGACAACGGGCAATCATGCATTTTCTTGCCAAGAAACGTTGCACTATGCCCATGAGAGTGATCGTTTTTTGCGTCCTGCTAATTTTATGAATGACACTCCTGGCCGAGGTTCTGGTATTTTTACGGCACAAAATGGAGCCCGTGTGCTTGTTGCCAATCTTTTGGGCAGTATTTTTATGCCATGCAAAGTGGATGATCCCTTTGAAATAGCAGAAAAGATTTTGTTTTCTTGCTCTTTAATGGAGCAAGCAGATGCAATTATTTTTGACTTTCACGCAGAAACGACCAGTGAAAAGCAATGTTTAGCGCATTTTCTTGATGGCCGTGTGAGTGTTCTTGTTGGAACACATACCCATGTTCCAACAGCTGATGCGCAGATTTTAGAGGGTGGCAGTGCTTACATGTCGGATGCGGGAATGTGTGGAGATTATAATTCGTCGATAGGGATGGATAAGGAAGAGCCTTTACATCGTTTTCTTTATAAGCACAAGCAAGGTCGTTATGAACCAGCACAGGGACCTGCCACGCTTTGTGGTTTGGCGGTAGAGCTTTCAGACCGCACGGGCTTAGCAGAAAAGGTCTCAGCGATACGGATTGGTCCGCATTTAAAGTCTGAGCTTCCAGATTTTTGGTAACGTACTTTTCGTCAATTTTTATATGCGACTTTTTTGCGTAACAAGATTCTGCCATTTTTTAAAGTTTTGCCACAAAACAGCTTTGCGTCCTCCGACATCCCCCTTTAGCCAGCAACAGCGCAAGTCCATAACCAGGGAGAGAGAGCCATTGATTTATAAATATAATTTAGCGTTATTGATAGGGAATCAGAGAGCCGAATATCGTAAGATTCTCTCACTTCAAACCTATTGATCTTGAATTGATCAAAATCACTTGCTTGTAGGTTCAAAAGCGGAGCTGCTGTGTGGATAAAAACTGTACAAAAAAGGATTAAAATGGCTTTTATGAATCAACTTAATGCGAGGGCTGTCGGCAACATTGGAGGCTGTCAAATATAATATGGTGCAGACTTGTTACGCCATAAGCGTAAAGATGGGGGGGGCTGAAAGGCTTTATCGTTAGACCATTTGGACAACGCGCCGCGCAATAGGCTTTGGTGTTTTAGCAATAGGCTTTGGTGCTTTAAGAGATGTTTTTTTAAAACAAGCGCGTGAATGTGCAAACCAATGGCGCTCTGTTTTTGGTGTACAACACAGTGACAGCCAAAAAAACTCTTATACACAAAGGACAGTGCAAAATTTTTCCCTGCCAAAATCTTTATAATAAGAAGATCATCAGAAGAATACCCAAAGGCCAGCACCGGCAAGCTTTTCGCACAAGCGGCATTTTTCCTAAGAAGTTCTCATTGCAAGGCATTTTGCTTCTCAGAAGCACTGGCGTTCATCTGCCAATGCTCCAAAGGTGCAGAGAGCAAGTTTTTATCTCCACATTGATCTCCACAAGGCAGAAATTCTACCAACAAGAATTGTACCAATGAGAGTTTGAGAAGAATTCTTAAACAAGGATTTAAGCTGTTATCCGTTGAATGACAGCGCCACATCCTGCTAATTTTTCTTCCAATCTCTCAAAGCCGCGATCCAGATGATAGACGCGGTTGACAATTGTTTCTCCCTTTGCCGCCAGAGCCGCAATGACAAGAGAGACAGAAGCGCGTAAATCGGTGGCCATGACAGGTGCACCTTGGAGACAGTCTGTTCCATGCACGGTTGCCGTTTGCCCATCGAGCTTTATCTGAGCGCCCAAACGGATCAGTTCTTGCACATGCATGAAGCGATTTTCGAAGATTGTCTCTGTGATATGGGAAATTCCCTGCGCGCGTGTCATCAGTGCCATGAATTGGGCTTGCAGATCAGTTGGGAAAGCGGGATAAGGTCCTGTTTTGATATCGACGGGCATGATTTTTGTTTGTCGCAAATTTCGTTTGACGCGAATTCCTTTTGGTTCTATTTGAATATCAAGTCCGGTTTTTTGCAGCACGCCGAGCACTTGTGTGAGATGATTAGGGTTTGCATTTTTGAGAAACACATCCCCACCTGTCATAGCGACGGCCATGGCGTAGGTTCCGGCTTCGATTCGATCAGCGATAACGCGTATTCTTGCGCCATTGAGTTTTTTGACGCCCTCAATGGTGAGAGTTGATGTTCCCTCGCCGAGTATTTTTGCACCCATAGCATTAAGTGTTCGAATAAGATTTGCGACTTCAGGTTCACAAGCAGCATTTTCAAGGATAGTTTTTCCCTTTGCCATTGTAGCAGCCATCAGCATGACATGGGTTCCCCCGACAGTGACTTTAGGAAAACGATAGTGAGCAGCTTTGAGTCCGCTTAGGGCTTTTGCATGGACATAACCATTTTCGATAGAGATACGGGCGCCTAGAGTTTTGAGTCCCTCGAGAATAAAATCGACAGGTCTTGTACCGATAGCGCAACCACCAGGTAGGGATACGTATGCTTCTCTGCATCGCGCGAGCAGAGGTCCAATGACCCAAAAGCTTGCGCGCATTTTTTTCACCAATTCGTATGGAGCGCGTGTTGTGGTGATTTTTTGCGCTGTAAAATGGATTGTTCTTGCATTCAGACAATCACCATTGTCTTTTTGTCCATCCACCGCATACCCGACCCCATGATTATTAAGAATACGAATAAGCAATTCGACATCTGCCAGATGGGGCACATTGTCTAAGGTAAGCGTTTGTTCGGTAAGCAGTGCAGCAATCATCAAAGGTAAAGCGGCATTTTTTGCTCCTGAGATAGGAATAGTTCCTTTAAGTTTTTTGCCACCAATAATTTGAATAGAATCCATATTTTTCTCTCTTTTCCCTTTCCCCCTCCAAAGGGTCCCCCCTTTGAGAAGTTATTTTATGATGATTTCAGATCGAAATCGATGATATGAGAAGACTTCTCAAAGATAAGAACGCTCATTTGGGAAGTTTGGTTGCAAAATGAGCGTTAAGGATCATTTTAGAGTTCTGTTTGTGCTTTTTTTCGGCTTTGCTCTTTTCGACGTTTTAGGTTTTGTCGCAATTGTTGTGCCAATCGTTCTTGGCGTCGCTTTGCTTTTTCATTTTTTTCATCTTTGTGGTTAAGTTGTTGTTGTTTTTGATGCATTTGTGTCATTGCGCAACCTTTGGAGCATTATCGAGCTTTTATTCAAGCAACTCATGACTTTTGTATAAGAAATTTATGTCATGACACAAGAGTGGTTTTCTTTCAAGAATGTACAAATGTTCTCTTGCCTATTTTATGACAATATGGCACAAGACAGCGCACATCTTGCAAAGAGCTGCGGTAGCTCAGTGGTAGAGCACTCCCTTGGTAAGGGAGAGGTCGAGAGTTCAATCCTCTCTCGCAGCACCATATACAACCTATCTTTCCTCCCCCCAATACCATACAACAAGAACAGCACTCCCTCTTTCATTTTTTTCATTTTTTGCATCATATCCGCACAATCTTCTTCGCCCATAACAGTTTCGTGATTCTTTTTTAAGGCTGTCACACACCACACGCCGCGCCTCCCCCATGTTCCGCACGCCATTCCCAACTTGCTATGCCAAGCCCTCGTCCATAAGCCCTACAGATTTAATTTGCCGCACCATCATCTCCAAGGCCTCATTAAAACGGCTAATTTCACTTTCAAGCCTGCGAATATAAGTTTCATCACGGTAAGCGCGCTTAATCAAAGGCGGCATATCAGGCCAATAGAGCATCAAATCAACCCATTCGCGTTGCGCAATCCACAATCCACCCTGACACTGTGCTTTATGTTCTTCTGGAAAGCCCTTCTGCATGAAATGGGGAATAAGGATTTCGGGTTTTTTTGTTTTAATTTCCAACAATCCCTCTTTTCCCACAAAGGCATCGGGAGAAAAGCCTTTTTTACCATCATCGGCAAGCACAAACCCAATAATTTCAGGCTCCCTATGGGTGAGTTTAGCATAAAGCGCACGTGCACTTGGTTCTAATTCGCTACCCCGTCGCATAGCAAGGGTTGTTCCCTCTTCAACCGTTTTGCCAGTAATTCTTTCTCCGGCCAGTTTCATCATCACAGAATAATATCGCGCAGTTTTTTGCCCGTGTTTTTTTTGTGCCATCACCATTTCAAACAAAGAAGCAGTAATCAAGCCATTGCGTATGTTCTGCCATTCTTCTGTTCCCTGAAGACAATCCACAATAATTGGCATAATTTCCTCCCCTTTTCTTTAATTTTTGTCTTTGCACTCTATTTGAGCAGTTTTTTGATGCAGCTTGCTCACAATTAAAACCTTCCAAAGAGACAAGTGCTCCAAACCGCCCGCTAAAAAAACAACACGCTCCATCGCTTTTCCAATTCCCAAGCAAACACTTAAATAACCAACCTTGACTGTGAGCCAACACATCCCTCCCATGCTTGCCTCTTATACGCCTTTTTACATTTCCCTCTGATGTTTTCTCGGGCGTTTACCCTGGAGCCCTTTTATTGCAAAAAAACTGTATATTTTTTGAAGTAAAATTGGGCCCCCTAGACGCCTACCGTTGTTGCTGTTTTATTCCTCAAGACAGATAACCCTCATAAGAAGCCTCCTCCCCCTTCCCGAACTGTCCCCTTTAATCCCCCACACATTTCCTCCACACTTTGCCGAGCGCTGTTTCCACACTCTCCAAACACTTAGCCCTCTTTATTGAAAAGCAGCAACACAAGCTTAAAGCTTGTGTTGCGTACCAATGTCTCCCTTCAAAAATCTGAAGGTTCACATTTTTTGTTGCGATAAAATAACGAGAGTCTTGCCTCAATCGTGCTGTTGCACGATGCAAAAATCATTTTGGCAATATTCTTCTGCCAAATTTTTTGCCACACATTCTGCCACCTTTCGTGATATGAAAAGGATTGCATTATGTTTTTGAGGTTCGAGCCTGATGATATTTTGGGTCTTTCCAGCGTAGTAAAGTGGAAAGCCGCGATAAAAAGTCTGAAGATAGCTTGCCATAAATTCTTACCACCAGTAATCATTCAAGACATCACATGGACGCAAGCGATGTTGTTTTTCGTAAGATCCGTAGAGATTGTCTTCATAATCACGAGCGACTTTTTCATTGAGATGCACATGGTAGGCATCACTACTGAGAATAAAAGGCTGAAGTTGACTATTTTCGTCGTCAATTTCATGATTTGCCACATAAGAATCTGCGAGTTGTTCGCTGACATCCTCTGCATGAAGTGTCATAAGATCGAGACGCAAAAGTCTGTAAACAGTTTCGTATTCTTCAAGAATTTCGAGCACTTCTTCGCTTTGCTCGAAAGGTCCTTCATAGACATCGCCTCTTTCATCTTCACAAAGAACAATGAGTATTTCATCCTCTTTAACGAATGGAATATTTTTCATCATTTCCCCCCTTTTGACAGTTGATAAAACACAGCTTTGTCTTGACAAGGCTGAATATAGCGTTAGTCTTATCTCCTCTATGGGAGATATGTCAAATCATTTTATCCTTAATAAAAGATATATTTTTAGTCTTTACGACGGTTAAAGGACATATGCGGATAAAAATTTATTCTCTTTTTGCCTCCGGTGTCCTTATATTGTTCTCTATTTGTTCTTACTTAATTCAACCACCAGCAGACAGGAGAGCCAACATGAGTGATCTAGAATTGATACAATACTGGCGCAGTCTTGATTTAAAAACACAAAAAGAGCTTATTTTGCTACTCCGGCGGTTGGTCGGCGCAAAAGAGTCAAAATCGCCTGTCGCTCTTCAGGAGAAAGCTTTAAAATAAGATCGATAAATTCTTTATCCTCGTGGCTCACGCCCTGACCATAGAGGATATAATTCATACTGATATTAATTTCATGACAAACCCGGGCGAGAGATTCGATTGTTGGTTCTTTTCCTTCTGTAAGGATAGAATGAAGATATCCAGCCCCTTTACCAGATGCGAGGGAAATAGATCTTTTAGACCGGCCACTTTTTTTGAGTGCCGCACTTAATCTCTGTCGCCAACCATTGATATTCATAGTTCCACCATATAGTGCGTCCTTTAAAAAAAACACGTCCTTATTTGTAAAATGCGCTTGCATTATCCTCCAAAAAGGATAAAATTAAGAAAAAAATTTTTATTGATAAGGGGGGATAAAAATTCATTTTCAGATTGCAAGAACACTTTATCATCGCAAAGAATGCGTAAGGCAGCGCCCCTGCAAGCCGCGCCGAAATCCTCTGTATTTTAAAAAAAATCCCATATATTTTAAAAAAAGTTCCATGCATTTTAAAAGAAGACCCAATATATTTTAAAAAGAGCTATCATGCAACAAACAGCACGCATCATCACTAGTTAGACAGCTATCAAACAGCATCTCAAGAACTGTTATTTAACAAAACATAGCGCAACAAAACCGTATCACTTTGTACTTAAAACGCAAAAACTTTCACCGCATAGCACCAAACGCATAACATCCCATAAGACATAAAACGCTCTTCCCGATTTTATTATGAAGAGAAATGTAAGAAAGAGGATTAAAGCATGAAACAAACCAATCAACAAGCAACTCCTTACTATGAATCGTCTAGGCTTCCTTATGTTTGTTGGTATCAAAATGATTTTCTAGGAGGAGTACGTGGCATGCGCGCACACGAAATTGGCATTTATACAATTCTCCTCAACGAAATGTATGCGCGTGGTCGTCCTCTAGAATTATCGGTAGAACGTTTAGCGCGTCTTTGCGGTTGTGACAAGCGAACATTTACAAATGTTTTAGAAATGCTGATAGAAGAGGGGAAAATTTTAAATTTAGCGCATGGTTTATGGAACAAGCGTTGTGAAACTGTTTTTCAAGAGCGGGCAAAATTTCTTGAACAGAAAAGCTTTGCGGGTCATTGTTCGGCAAAAAAACGCAAAAAAATCAATGCTGAGATTCAACGACTGCTCAACAACCCTGACAGAGATGATGCACAAAGTTCACAAGCTCAGAAGGAAGAAGAAAAGGAAACACCTTACGGTGTTTCAGAAAAGTCCTTTTTTTTGCTGACAACAGAGCCTTTTGCCGGAGACGACCTACAGGAGGATTCCAGCGCCACCAGCACACCTCACGCACCCATCGCACCCAACACTCCTGCCCCAGGCAAGCAAATCCTTAGCTCACCGGCAGAAGGACAACATGCACCGCTCACAACACCAAGGCTCAACGCCACCAGCACGCCTCACGCACCCAGTGCCTCTGCCACATCCAGCACCGCCAACAGGCAAAAGCAAGCCAAAAGCCGCACAGTGATCGCCAAAGGACAACGTCTTCCCAAAGATTGGCAAGCAGATATTGGGGCAGCGATTTTAGAAGGATTGAATGAAGAACAAGCCCGTTGGCAAGAAAAGAAATTTCGCGACTATTGGCAAGCCAAAAGCGGCAGAGAGGCTCTTAAAGTGGATTGGCAAGCCACATGGCGCAATTGGTTTCGCCGAGAGATTGAACGCCTAAAAGAACATCAAGAAAGACTTGCCATTTTTTCATCGCAGAATCGTCTTTCAGCACCTAACGGCGAAAATGAAGCCCTTTACCGCAGCCTTATCAACTACCACACGAACTAACATGAACAGCATTGTACAGAATTTGTTTTCAATCAACACAGAGCCTTTTGCAAACTGCATGCAAGTGGTCCAACACGACCCGCACAGCACAGCCAACAGCCCACCCAAACAATAGAAAAACCCAACAGCAGAAAGGCAAAATGATAAACCCGCAACCCTCACGCCTCCTACCCCTCTTACCCCAACATGGGCAATGAAAACCGCACCTCATGGGCAAACAAAAACCGATGCGGCAGTTTGAGAAGGTTTGCGTAAAAAACAAATCCGTAGACCAAAAAAAATTCATGATGATTGGCATGCCAAAAGCGGCAAGGAAGCAGCAAGCCCCAGAGTGTAATGGGTTATGCGATAGCAGTGCCCAAGAAATTCAACAAAGAGAGTGAACGTATGAAAAGAGCTTCAAGCAAGCTGTCACGTTTTTCCTCACCCATACCCTCATGGCAACAGGCAGCACAGATGATGCGCAAGAGCAAAACCGTAAAACCACAGAGATGAATATGAGCACAATTTTTGATATCAAACAACAGCTTAACGCACAAGCAGGGGCGATAGCAGAAATGCTTCTTCCCAAAGGCTACAAACGAGGCAATGATTGGATTGTTGGCAATACGCGCGGTGAGGCGGGTCAAAGTTTATCGCTGTGCCTGAGCGGCAATAAAGCGGGTCTTTGGTATGATTTTGCAGAAGGCAAAGGTGGAGACCTTTTAGACCTTTGGTGTGAAGTCAAAGGGATAAGCCTTTCTCAAGCCTTAGAAGAAGCACGCACCCTTCTTCATTTGAATCGTCCCAAACCCTTTATGGCGCCCCGTCGTTCCTATCGTCTTCCACCAGTTCCCACAGGCGGTACACCACAAAATTTAGTCAAAACTTATCTCAATAAAGAACGTTGTATCCCCCTCGAGATTTTACAGCGCTACCGCATAGGAGAAGAGGGAAAAAAAATCATTTTTCCCTTTTATAAGCCGGATGGCACCCTTGCCTTGGTAAAAGAACGGCTCGCACAAGCAGGAGCAAAAACCAAACCCACATCCTCTCAATGTGAACCAATTTTATTTGGCTGGCAAGCGCTCTATCCCAGCACCCTAGAAACCCACAAGTATAGCCCATCGGCAGTGGAGCAAAATACATCACACCCACATCGCAATATCTTCACCGGCATACAAGAAGCCGATACCCTCTCCGCCACATCGCACGCTTTTTCTTCAACCAATGGAAGCTTTCATGGCAGCCCCAATCACGCCCTCAATGAGAGTACCAACCGAATGATTGTCATCACTGAGGGAGAAATTGATGCACTCTCGCTCGCCGCCTATGGATATCCAGCGCTCTCCGTCCCCTTTGGCGGAGGAGTTGGGGGCAAACACAACTGGATTGAAAATGAATTTGACCATTTAGAACCTTTTGAGACAATTTTTTTAGCCACCGATATGGACAAGCCTGGTGAAGAAGCCGCCCATGAGATTGCCAGCAGGCTTGGTCGTCATCGCTGCTACCGTGTCCACTTACCCAAAAAAGATGCCAATGACTGTTTAACCGCTGGAATTGATGCCGCCACTATTAAAGCCGCCTTTTCGACAGCCCAAAGCTTTGCCCCAAAAGGCTTACGGCGTGCCTCAGACTATAAAGACAAAGTCATCGGACTGTTTTGGCCAGAGCCTGAACAACATGTTGGCTATACGCTTCCCTATGCTAAACTGCAGGGCAAATTGCATTTCCGCCCAGCAGAATTAACGCTGTGGAGCGGTGCCAGTGGTGCAGGAAAAAGTCAATTGTTATCCGACTGTATTCCCCATTGGATTGCCCAAAACAGTCGCCTTTGCTTAGCCTCGCTAGAGATGAAAGGAGAACAATCACTGCGCCGTTTAACCAAACAAACCGGTGGCTTAGAACAACCCACAAGAGAGATGATTGAACGGATTCTGCATTTTTTGGATGATGGACTTATTCTTTATGAGCATGTCGGCAAATCGAGTGTTGATAACTTACTAGATGTCTTTGACTATTGTCGTGCGCGCTATGGCTGTGATCAGTTTATCATCGACAGTCTCATGCGGCTTGGCATTGCCTCTGATGATTATGCCGGTCAAGAACAAGCAGTTTATAAAATGGTTGATTGGGCTGTTTTAAACAATGTGCATCTTCATCTTGTTGCCCATGCCCGCAAAGGGGGGCTAGATATCCCAGGCACAGAAGATATCAAAGGCGCCTCAGAGATTGGTGCCAATGCCTTTAACATCATCACCATTTGGCGTAACAGATCCTTAGAAGACAAAATCTTCGCTGCCTCGCTGACACAAGAAAAAACAGATTTAGCCAAACGCCCCAGCGTTATTATGAATATCGCTAAACAACGTTCCGGTGATTTTGAAGGCAAAATTGGACTTTGGTTTGATGGGCAAACCTATCGCTATCGCTGCTCGCCTGAACGCCCCATCAACCCACGCCGTTACTTGGAGCGCCCCATCAACCCCACGCCTTTTAAAAATGCCTCCCCCACCCATCACACCCTGATAAAGAGACAGCACGATAAAGACACCAACACAGGAGCAATCCCTAAATGCAGCCAAACAGCATAACATTCAAAATACGCAAAAGCCTCTGCCCCAGAGTATTATCGCGCTTGCCTATCAACAACCCTACGAGCAATTTCAACAAAACAGCAAAGACCAGCACTATCAAGAATATCGCCCTTATTTGATCAAGATTCCTGACACCCGCATAAAAAAGCCACAGCAGAACGCCCATGATGCAACAAACCAAGGACCGCGCCAAAAATGCAGAAAAACACCGCTCCCTTCAACACCCCCCCCAAGCAACAGGCCAACTCCCCGTGCCCACAACGCCACTGTCCACGCCCACAGAGAAAAAAAACCACACACAAAGCCCCAAAATATCCGCTCTGTCACCCCGTCGCGCTTGGCAGCCCTATAAAGAAAAAACACGAAAACAGCAAAAACCACAACCCCTGCGACATCCATAATCCCCACATAGCAGTAAAATCCCCCATAACAGTAACCTCAAAGATCCTGGCGAACATGCAGCAAAACGCCCCTTCTTTCAAGAAGCAAATCAACAAAGAGATAACAGATGTCCCACCCGCCTACCTTTCGCACAAGCCCCCTGCATAAATCCCCGCATACCCGCTCCCATATACCACCAGACATTATCCCCCGCACAAACAGATGAAAACGCCAAGGAAAGTCATACCCGCTCACCCCTAAACATTCCCCTCACGCAAAGGAGCAGAGACTTATCCCCCACAAAACATAGAAGCAGCACAATCGCATTTTTTTACATGCTCATTTCTTTACGGAAAAGAAGCAAATTGACAATTTTTAAGGATATACCATGAATCACCACAACAAAGGGCAACAACCAGCAGCAGACAAAAGCAAAACTTTTTCTTCCCCTCATAATGCTCAAGAACAACCGCACATTGGCCATTTAAAGACGCAAGAAATTGCTGTTGAAACGCGCAATCCTTATTTTCAACCCAATCATCCAGAAAGCGCGAGCAATCCGCGCACCATCAAAGCCATTGCCAATGCGGCGAGTCGTCCCATTGCACTTTTATACGCCAAAGGGCATCTCAGCAAAGCACAATATAAAGCAGCAGAACGCTTTTATGTTTATTGGCGTCAAAGTCAGGCAGACCTTCACATGAGTCCTGACTACACGCGTGAAAAGGTAGCCTATAGCCAAAGCTACATCCATCCCATTGAACGCCAAATGGAAGCCACCAATCATTTAAAAACCATCAAAGTGCAGCTTGGCATTCTTGGCTATGCGCTCATTGAGCAGGTTATTGGTTACGGTCAAGCAATCAAAGAATTAAGCCCCACAAAGCGCAAACAAAACTCCCTTGCTGACCATTTACGCGATTGTTTAGACCTGTTAGCATTTCATTGGGGATATACAAATGAGAAGAAAATACACAAATGAGAGAGATAAATCACGGCTGCTTTCCATACACTGCAGCTCTAGAAGCATGTCTCAAACAGGAAGAGTACCAATAAACACCTCCCATCAATCATGCCTCCAATCATCGATCATAGGCTCAAAGAAATCTGACACAACAAACCATAGAGGGAAATGCAACCCCAACAAAATCATGCAACAGGCATAAAATGACTTTCAAGAATAGCAAAAACATTTTTTCCATCCTCATCATTTTAAACCTGCATCTTAAACAGCTGCCAGCAACCATTCTAGAGCAACGATTTTAGCAAGAATCACTTCAGCAGAACAACCAGTTGCCCCTCTAGATCTCCTTATTACCGGATGTTTTTTCTTGCAAACAAGCCCCCATCCAGTATTTTTTATGCCAAGCTTACCATAGAAAACAACCACCACCTAGTACTAGCCATAAGCAAAAAAACCGCATACCAGCAGCATCAGGAGAACAAGCACCGCTCACAACACCAAGGCTCAGCGCCTCGCACCACCTCACTTCATGCTCTCAACCACACCAAGTCATCCTGCCACACCAAGCCACCTCTGCCCCAGGCAAAAAAAACGCATACAAGCTAGCATCAGGGAAAAAACCAAACCAAAAGCCGCACAGTGATCGCCAAAGGACAACGTCTTCCCAAAGATTGGCAAGCAGATATTGAAGCAACGATTTTAGAAGGATTGAGTGAAGAACAAGCCCGTTGGCAAGAAAAGAAATTTCGCGACTATTGGCAAGCCAAAAGCGGCAGAGAAGCCCTTAAAGTAGATAGGCAAACCACATGGCGCAATTGGTTTCGCCAAGAGATTAAAAGCCTAAAAGAACATCAACAAGACTTGCTATTTTTTCATCGCAGAATCGTCTTTCAGCACATTATCTTTTCTTAAAAAACAAATACACGTAAAGCACATCTTTCACCGCTTCTTTCTGGTGCGCTTACCATCGAAAACCGCTAAATCCTCACCTATTAACTGCGCCACACCCACCCCAAACCGTCCTCAACAATCATGCCAACCAAGAATCATGTCAGCAAAAAGACCCCTTATGAAAGAATTTTTATTGTTATAATTGGCAGCTTGTCTCAAGACCTTCCCCCGTTTCTTAGCTGAGATCTTTATCATAAAAACACATGGGGATTGCTCTGAGTAATTTAACCGCAATAGAGAAGTAGATTGTTAGGCTGATTCTTTTTCTCAAAATTCCATGAAAGAACAAAAAGACTTTTCTTCATAAAGTCCTCATATTCTTCTAAAGCACTCTTCATAAACTTTGTTTTGAATGAAATGAAATATAAGGATATTTTACTCTCTTAAGTTGAGAATCAAACAACAGTTATTTAACCATATTAAGTATTCATTATGTTTTTATCTGCAATGCAAATATATTTTAGGCAGAGTAATTTATAAATGCCTTATGCACAAAACTTGTGCACAAAAACGTCTTGTACACAAAACTTGTGTACAAAAAAGGAAATTCCAAAAAACCAAATCGCAACATTCTGATATGCGAATTTCCGTAGATTTTTCAGTAACTTTTGCTCTTATACGGCCCTGCTGATTTTACAATTTTATAATACAATTCTTTCTAAGTTTTAAAATACAAAAACAATAAATTTTCTTGACTCTCTCTTATTTTCGCACCAAATATGCGCAAATCTCAAATCGGGGTGCATCTTAACCCTCAAATAGATGCACCCCACCCCTCAAGGTGTATCCAACCCTCATAAGATACACCGAAATTTCAAACAGGGTGCATCCCAACCCTCATAGGATGCACCCCACCCCTCAAGGTGTATCCAAACCCTCATAAGATACACCGAAATTTCAAACAGGGTGCATCCCAACCCTCATAGGATGCACCCCTCCATCAGGGTGCATCCAAACCCTCAAGATGCACCCTAATCTCAAACCGGGGCGCATCTTAACCCTCAAAGAGATGCACCCCGCCCCTCAAGGTGTATCCAAACCCTCATAAGATACACCGAAATCTCAAACCGGGGTGCATCTTAACCCTCAAAGAGATGCACCCCGCCCCTCAAGGTGTATCCAAACCCTCATAAGATACACCGAAATCTCAAACCGGGGTGCATCTTAACCCTCAAAGAGATGCACCCCACCCCTCAAGGTGCATCCCATCCTCATAAGATGCACCCTAATCTTATGAGCTGTGCATTTTAATCTTCACAAAATGCACTCTGCTCTTCATAGGATGTGCTTTGCCTTCATGGAGATTTTACGAATTGAGTTGGTTCACCATGGACAAAACAAAAATTCGCCAAACAGCTGTTTTTCTCGCCTATCCTATGATATATATGTTTTGAAATCTTAAAAACCCTCTTTTATAAAATCAATTCTGAAAGAACTAATTGAGGCAAATAAAAGCATAATTTTGTCAATTTTTAGGCAAATTTTATTCTTTTTTATGTTTTTTTCATTTTCACTATAGTTATTTAAAGTGAATCTATGTATAATACGTTCCGATATTTATTTTTATAAATAAATATAGGAGAAGAACTATGAATATCAGATATTTTTTCATAGCAGGGGCAATCACCAGTGGTTTAGCCCTCGCAATTCAGCAATCTGATAGTATAGTCAATAAACAACCCTCTCCTACTGTAACGCCTCATACTGTTGAAAAAACTGTTTTACAGACTTTTGAACCAGTAAATGGCACATTGGATGTATTGAATATACTAGAAACGCAAACGAATAGTGGAGAACAGCAAAGAGCAAGGGACGATTTATACCAGAAAGGTGAAAATTTATTACAAGCGCTGATTGGTTTTGTCTGTTCTCTGGTCATGTATTGCTTAGAAAAGCTTTTTACCAGAAGTCTTTGATGGAAAAGTGACGCGTTTTAAAAAAACAGCCCAAACCCTAAAGAAAAGCTCGAACATTGTAATTTATTATTTAAATATTAATAAAGGCCCCAATTTTTCTGGGGCCTTTATTTTATTGTTCTTTTGTTCAACGATACACTTAACTTTTACTTTTATTTTTGCTTGCCTTCTCCTCGCCAAAGGGCAAAAGCTTCCCTGCGAACTTTCACGCATTTGTTTCATGGTTTTACCTATCAACCACTTTAAAAATGGCTTCACTTCATCAGTGCAACAAAGGCACCAAAAAGCTTGACAAGACTTCACCAAAAACACGACAAAGAGCCAAGAAACGTGACTGAGGGAGTTTTTCTGCTGAATATTTTCCAGCGTTTCTCTTTTCCCCTTAAACTGATGCAGAAAAATGCTCTGTGCTCTCAACTATCATTTATATTTGCACATGAAGATATTTTCCATGTTCAATGAACATTTTAAGAACAATTTTACAGCACTCGATAAAATGATTCGTTTGTAAAGAAAACTCTGCAAAGGTAAGAGAATCATGGATTTGGTATTCCTCCTTCTTAAAAGCTTTAAGACAAGTTATTTTTAATCTTTTTCTGAAAACTTTATAAAGCTGTTCTCTTAATTCTTCATGCCACCTGCTTCATCCCTACCTTAATTCCCCTGCTTATTGTCTTTTCCCCTCTCATAACAAGGCCAACGCTCTGGTAAGTTCTCTCTCACAGGCTTTTCAACTCTTTTTGCAACTGAAAGAACATTTTTGCCTGCTTAAAGACAGAATAATAAAGTGCCACAATGAGTACGGTAAAAAAAGCAGCCCAAAGCACCACAAGGATAAAGGCGATTCTCAAGAATTCTATAAGATGATTGTTCGCACTTTCCCTCTCTTCCTTTTTATCAGAGACCTTTTGATGATAAGGAGAGATACCTCGTTTTTGCATTGCTTCTTGCAATTTCGCGATATTTTTTTTCAACTGCCACATAAAGAAGAAGGAGAGCACCAACAAAACCGGTATAAAAGCAATCACACATACGGCGATGACTTCAAGCAGCACAAAAACAGAAAAAAGAGTTGTATCTTGTTCCACAGTGAGCTTCCACTCTGCCCAAATTGGAATATAAAGAACCTGTCTGCCCAATGTTATGAGAAGAGCAAGCAAACAGATAACAATCTGGTCTTTTTTTGAAAGAAATGCTTGTTCAAGCGAAAAAGCACGCGACTCTTTGATCAAATGTGCCATTTCCCCTTTATTTTCCCGTTTTTCTCTCATAACAGCTCTTACTTTATTGATAAGCTCCCCAGGCATTTTTTTCCATACTCTCCTACATGGGCTTTCTCAGTTGCGCCCCCTCTCAGTTGCGAGAACCATTTGGTAAGACACTCGCATAAAAATAAGCACCACAACTGCAGCACTTAACAAAACATCATGGCTCATTCTCAAAATCCCCCTTTTGCTTCTTCTCTCCCCCCTTCATGCCAAGCACAGCCAAATATTACAGATGCTCTTTCATCGCTTTATTGATACGCTCTCTCATCGCTTTATTGAATTGTCCGGAAACCTTAGAATAGGCGATGAGGCGCTTGATAAAAGAATAATACAACGCCACAATTGCAGCACTTAACAAAACATCAAGGATGATCCCGAACTTAACCCCGTAAAACATGCCCATGATAATTATAAACCCTACACTTTCGCTAAGCATTTTCCCCACACTTTCTTTTTATAAATTGCTTGTCTGTTACTTTGTTAATTTTTCCAATTTTCGGATCTTTTTTTTCAACTGAGCCGTTAAAAGCGCGCGCAAAATCAAAACAACAGGAACTGTTATACAAATACAGAACGAAATCAAGAATATCAGCATAAACAGCACCCCATAGATTTCAAATTTTTCAGGGCTTCCAATATGATGAAAGCTATGATCCATCTCCCTGGCAAAAGTGATATAAACATGGACTTTGAAAGCCATTATGATGAGAGAGAGAAAGAATACGACGCTATAATCTTTTCGTGTAAAAGCGAACCATTTTTTGTCTAAAGCGGCGTCTTTCTCTGGATCAAGCGCCAAAATTTGCTTTTTAATCTCACGATTTTGCGAATCATCAAAACGTTTTGGCTGTTCTTTCATCAAGCATTTATATTCTTTAAGCTTTACATAGAGCTTGTAACGTTTAATAAAAGAATAGTAAGGTGCCACAATAATCATATTGAGCAAAAGTACCAAGACCACAATTGTAAATATTGTGAAAAAAAAGCTGGGATGATAAGAGCCATTGCACCTGGTCCCATGGCGTTTATAACCTCACTGATTTATCGTGTGGCAGAGAGACTTGTTCTAAAGAATGCGTTTTTTTCAATTTACGCTCTCGGAGGCTGCGGAATACCCAAAGGAGAAGTAGAGGTGCAAGAAAGAAGACCCAGATCACAACCGGTAGCAAAAAAATCACATAGCCTATAACATCCCATTTCCCCCACTCTCCCAACTCTTTCAAAGGCTTTGCAAAAGCTGGGGATTCCAGAGTCATCATAAGAAGAAATATGTGCAAGAGGGTGAGAAAGTTTTGCCACAGCCTTTTATCATTTCGCCATGAAAACAATTTTGATTTTTTGCCTTGAAACCCAAGCATTTTTTTCTCAAATGCCCCAATTTTCCCCTTCATCATGCCCCCTATATTTTTATTGTGCTTAAAAATTTCCTTTTTTAGACTTTTATAAAGCAACTTGCTGTTTTTCTCAATCCTTGATTGCTCAAAACGGCTTTTATTTTCATAAAATTTCATGGCTCCTTTTCTCTCAAGAGCAACAGCCATCACACCTCTTTGTCATTACATTTTTTTCATTGTCGGGCTTTAAAGAGCGCCATCCCAAACAGGCAAGCCTCTTTATCCTCATGTCTATCTTCTCTTCTCAAGCAATTTTGCTGGAAAACTTTATAAGGCTAAAAAGTCTCCAGCCCGCCAAGCAAAGCGAGAGCCAAAAGAGGACGCAGAATATAAAAAACCAACCAAGCCTACTGACCCAAAAAGGTCCTATCCCTTTTCCAAGGAAGGATCCCCCTATAAAGAAGCAAATCTTTTACCAAGGCCAACAGTTTTCCTTGCCCATTTTCAAACACCATGCACCTGCTTTCAATATCCCACAGATACCCTTTCTTTAAAAATTTCAAATCCTTATACATTAAAGTCCTGATGCATGATAAAGCCAATACAAACTTGCAACAGTTTTTGCCTGGTAAGAATGCAGAGGTCTCATAAGCGACAACAAGAATGCCGTTTTTGAGCGCAAATCCATCATCAAATAGGGGCAAATTGCCGATCATTTTTTCCTTTTATCTCATCAGAGAAGAAAGTGCACTTCGCGGTCTGGGAAACAATAGACCGCCAAATGATCGCCTGTTCTCATCAATTTTTACCAACCACCCCAGACTCTTGAATGCTGTTGCACTTTCCGTAGAGAAAATTTTATCATCATCACCATCAAGGTCTTATTGCTTTTGTGAACACTTCTGCTGCAGCATTTCTTGTTTTTGGCGCAGCAACTGAAGGGCGAGGTCATTTTCTTCCAGCACTCTTTCCAACTCGCCTTGCACTTGGAAAGCGATTTTGGCCCGCTTGAAAATAGAAGAATAAAAAGCCAAAATAAGCAACATAATCAAAGTAAAAAAAATGCTACGAAACACACTCAACATGATAATGAAGGCTATAATACTACTACCCATTTTCCCCCTCACATTCTTGAGCAAGCGCATTTTGCAAACGGCTAATATTCTCTCCTACAAAGATTGCTTCTTCTAAATTCTGGATCTTTTTTTTCAGCCGACGCGTTATGATGATACGAAACACAAAAAAAACCGGGAGCAATAAAAGAAGCCCCATTAATATCACCTCTGCTATCATGTACAACAGAAAAAATAGCACACCAACAAGAGAATGCATTCCTGCTGCGAACTCTCCCTTTAACAGGATTATTATAAAGGGAATGTTTTGGCACAAGGCTATGATAACAGAAAGGATGAAGATCACTTTATAATTTTTTGTTGAAAGCAATGCATCTTCAAACGTAAAAGAACGTGCTCTTTTATAGGTTTCTTGCTCCACTGGTAAATTCCCCCTTTTATTGTTCATTTCGCTTAACATTTTCTCCTTTTCTTTGCCTATAAAGCAGCGTGCTATTTTTCTCAATCCTTGATTGCTCAAAACAGTTTTTATTTTCATAAAATTTCACCGCGTCTCTTCTCTCAAGAGCAACAGCCATCACATCTCTTTGTCATTACATTTTTTTCATTGTCGGGCTTTAAAGAGCGCCATCCCAAACAGGCGAGCCTCTTTATCCTCATGTCTATCTTCTCTCCTCAAATAATTTATTGGGCAATTTTATGGAGAAACACTCGTCTCTTGCACTCCTCGTGCCTTTTTAAGCACTCACATGCTAAGAACCATTCACACAGATCATTTTCCAACAATTTGTTCAAGCCAAGCAGAATTGCACTGTTTTCATCACTTTCTTCAACCACCTTCACATGAAAGAGACATACATGAAAAATATTTGAAAGATGTTTGCAAAATTTCCACATCAGCAAGCAAGACAAAAATCCCAAGCGAGAACTATGTGCTACTTTCCCATTCGCTGGCGGGGTGTAACAAAGCATTTTGCAAAAAACACCGACAAACTTAAGAAAAGAAGCATAAAGCAGCACAATTTGCCCCTTTGAGAAAAAATCGGGATGAGAGCTATGGCAAAAACACCGGCGAAACGCCCTTACTCGCCTGCCATTTCCCCGTCACTTCCCTTATGTGAGATTCTGTAGAGATTTGTTTAAGGCTATAGTTTTTTGGGCGCAATTTCTTCTTCTAGTTCTTGCATCATTTTTTTCAACCGACGCGTTATGATGGTACGAAACAGCAAAATGGTTGGTAAGAAGAAAAGAGTAATGCCAAGAATGCATGCCAGCGGCGCTAAAAGAAAAAAGGAAAGAAAACCTTTTCCACAGATAATCTGGTATAGAAAACCCATGACAACCAAAACTGTCACCATAAGTGCAGAGAGATGAAAGATTCTTCTATAATCCTGCCTTGACAACTTCAGAGCTCTTTTCAACAAAGAAGCAATTGTTTGATCAAACTCTACGTCCTGTTTCATGTTATTTTTCTTGTTTTCCCCCCTGCATGAGTGCTCTATCACGTTTTTGCAGCACGCTTTTCAGCTCACCTTTGGCTTTGCAATAGAGCCTCGCACGCTTTATAAACATGTAATAAAGGAGCAAAACTGGCACAGCCATTAAAAAACCGATTATTGTCAAAGACAAAAAAGAGAGGATCAAGTATGTTGCAAAACTACTGGTCATTTTTTTCTCCCCTGGCATTCTGCATACCGAGCGCTTTATCGCGTTGTGTCATTGCTTCTTCCAATTGTTGCATTGTTTTTCTCAATTTGCTTGTCAATTTTATACAGAGCAGCCCAACAATTGGTGCAAAGAAAAGAAAACATACAGAGAGACAAGTTAATAGCAGAGTTATAATACCACTTTCATCAACCTTCCAACCTGCTATATTAGCTGTAAAGAATGCAGATCTTAAAAGCACTATGATGAAAGAGAAGACACAGATTATTTTAAACTCTTTTGGCCAAAGCAACATGGATTGTTTGAAAGAAAACAGACGCGCTCTCGCATCGAGTGCTGCATTCTGTTGTCGCATTGCCTTCTTCTCACTTTGTAAGTGCTGTAATGCATTCTTTTCTTGTTTTATGCTCTTTCGCAATTCTTCAGACACTTTACAGTATAGCTTTGCCCGCTTTACGAAAAAATAAGGAAGCCCGATGAGAACCATAAACACGACAATGCCTATAATGATGAGTCCTAGCAGACCCCAAGATCCTATAAAAAGAAGCACTTTCCCCCCTCTCACATTTTGTGTACTAATCGATTGCATTGCCGTTTAAGCAAGTTTTTCCAACTTTTTTATCTTCTTTTTCACTCTCTGATTAAGGATACTGTAGAATATTAAAATCACTGTTAAAGAGAAAGCAATCAATGCTATGGCTAACACCATTAACACAGCCGTTATGGCATAAACAATAAAGAATACAGAACCATTATTGATCAATTGTTTTATGTCCATTCCTTGTGCCAGCTTTGCGCCTTCTATGCTGATGGAAAATGTGAAGGGCACGAATATAAAGACAAAGATAATGAGAGAAAAAATCAATATTCTTTTATAATCCTTTCTTGAAAGCGGCAAAGATTCTTTAAATGAAGAGAGATAAGCTTTGATATTGAATGCTGATCTCTGTTCCTTTATTTCCCTCTCATCACCTCACCTAAAATGCTGGGGATTTAGCATCTCTAAAGTCCTAGACAGCATTCGCGCACGCTTAATACGCTTAATAAAGGAATAATAAATTGCCACAATTGCCATAGTACTACAAACAGTTATCAGACTATACATGACAATCATTGACCCAGTAGATAATACTATCAACACCATCGTCAAAACATTCATTTTTCTCTCCCTCTCTTGTTCTATAAAGCCATTGAATGCCCTATTTGGGGGATTTTTCCCATTGCTGGATCATTTCTTTCAACTCGTGATTCAAGAAAAAATGGCAGACAAGAAGAACAGGAAAGAGAACGGTAATAATTTCAAAAATCGTTTGTGGGAGAAGACATAGAAAAGCCCAAACGCCATTCCACCCAGCAGCGAACCACAATTTTTGTATAGCCATTCCATGGGGAGAAAGTTGAGGCAAGACTAGATCTTGAAATTTTTCCAGAAATCCTTTGTGGAGATTTTCCTGAACCATGGCCATGAGCGTTTCCCGAGAGAGCACATGAAAATATTCCAAAGGGGTTATATACGCAATAGCAGCACAGAGTGCCAAAAAGAGAACAGCCAAACAACAGATAACGACATAATCTTTTGTTGAGAGAGTCATTGCTTTTTTTAAAGAAAAAAGCTTTGCTGCTTTCTCAAACACACTGCAAGAGGCAACAGGCACTCTACTGTTGAGAGACTCGTGTTGTGATTTATCTATTGTCATGCCACTTCCCCCTATTTTCAAAATATTTCACAGCACGTAAACCAATGTAAGGCAGTTGTTTAAAACTTTTTTAACAATTGCACAAGTACTCTCAACCTCTTACCATAAACTCTTTCATTATCTCATCCTGTGTGAAGGAATATTTTTGTCCCTTTGCCCACAAAACAAAGCAAAAATGAGCAGAGCCAATCAAAGCCTTCCAGAGATCTCTCCCAAAAGAAAGAGAGCTCTCCAACAAAAACAAGAAAAATGCCTCATCGCTTTATTTTCCATTTTGTACACTGTCTTCTACACTGATCATTCTCTATCCCGCATAGCCCTGTGCTATTATTTTTGATGACCGCGTCTTTTTCTTCCTCTGTCTGGCGCACTACTTCTTTCTTGCCTTGCGCAATGCTTGTTGCAGCTTGCCCACCCGCAATCATGCAGAACAACAAAATCACCAGAAAGATTAAGAGAAACATCAAAAGAGCGCAGAAGAGAATTCGCCTCAACCATTCTCATAAAGATCCTTGGGCACGCTCATGAGGCACCAAAGCTCTTATCCCCCATTACAATGTCAGAAAATGAAAGGCAAAAAAACCATCAGTGTAAGAAAACATTTGTGATCATTTTTCTGCCAAAACCCAAAGCTTTCTGCAAAAAACTGCATCTCCTACCAGACAGAAAATTCATCTTGCTTGTGTGTTTGCACCTTTACACCAGCACTATTTTTATATTTGCCTGTGTCCATTTGCCCCAACGTCAGTATGTAACCTTTACACACCACTTTCTTGATCTACACACCACATTTTTAACAAGAAGGATTTCTGTATAAAGACAAGAAGGGTTTCTATATAAAAAAGCAGCAACAATTTTTGCGAAGTTTTACCTTTTGCTGCTTTTTTTCTCAGCATTTTTCTCAGAATGCCATTTCTTTTTTAACGTTTCTTGTTCTTAACGTCTCTCGTTCAGTTCTTTGTCCATGCTTAGATATAATCTTATCCGTTTGACAAAAAAGTAATAAATTCCAACAAGAAGCATACCGTTTAACACAGCAATGATGATAAGACCGAAAAACGCGAGAATCCCTAATAATTTTGTAATAAGAAACATTTCTTCCTCCCTATTCTTATGCAGTGGCTGATTTATTTTGCTTTTGAGATGTTTTTTGTTCCAGTTTCACAAGCATTTTTTTCAATCTACGATTCAATATAAAATGGAGGATCAAAACGACAGGTAAGAAGATGATTGACAATCCCCAAAGGAAAATAGGCAGAAAAAGGATATAGTCAAAAAAGCTATTTCCCTCACCATAAATTCCGCCAGCAAATAATCCGAAGAAAAACCCTGGCAGATAATGGATACGAAAAAAGCTTAAGATCAACATCACCAAAGCAATACAGAAGATGATTTTATAATCTTTTATGGTGAGCATCATCGCTTCTTTGCAAGCAAAAAGCTTAGATCCTTTGGCAAAAACTGACTGTGAGGTTGACTTTGTATTGGCCTGCGTTTGAAAAAATCCTGATTGTGGTTCGTTTTGTTGTTGATGATTTTTCATTCTGACACTCCCCGTTTTTTAATTTTTTTATAAACCCTCTAACATATGCTTCATAAAACATCCGCTTAAGATGTAACCCACTCTTCTCCCTCATGCATCAATAAATATAAGCATAAACAACCCTCATGCATAGGCATGGTGCCTTAACATGTCTCACGCATGAAAAGATATGAAGAAAAGTTCACCCCCCTCTCAAGCATCTACTGTACAACCCAAAAGACTCTCAAAGAACGCTACAGCCCTTTGTGCCTTGATAAACGCTAACGGTCTTCTAAACCTTTAGTCACTTGCAATGCTTGTAAGAGCATCTATAACAGCCCCAAAGCAAATTTTCAATCCCCCTGCACATTTCCTTAAAAAGGAAAGCCCACTTGTTTCAAAGCCCAACACGACGCTTTTACACACAGAGTATTTTTGAATAAAAAACAAGGTCTTTTAAAGAACAAAAGTGAAAGAAAAAATGCAACAAGCTTTTGTGCTCCATTCACTACACTACGCAGCGCCCTTTGAGAAGGATGATATTTTGCTCATACTGATATTTTATGAGAGAGTCAGAAAATTTGCTCCATTTGTGGAATGATTTTTGCAATAAATGCTTACACAATCCCCCCCATCCAAAAAGAACAGCACAAATGAAGTAGAAAAATTTATACTCTACAAAGGATAAATATAAAACAAAGATGAGGAAAAGAAAGCATAACCACCCGTATGTCCTCTCACGGCTTTTGTTGTTGATCGTTTATGATCAGGCAAATGAATCAATATTTATTTGAAAATATCAGTTATATTGTGGTATGATAATAAAGAGCAGGGTTTATTTTTTGCGAGCCTATGTCTGTTCAACACAGAACAAATTTCCTCCAAAAAGGATAAAATATTTTTAACATACATGCTGTGTATCAGGCCTTTTTGTTTGATAGCTCAACCGCTAAAACAGCTTTATTCTGTTTACTGTGCTGGCATATCTTTGTTTTGTACCACACTGGGGCTTGTCTTTATTCTCTGTAGCCCAGCATGAAGCATAACTTTATTTTGTGTCCTCAGAGAAAATTTTATGAAGAGCGCAGAGTTTAAAAATTTTTGCCAAGTCTTCTCAAATCAAGCCTTTTCAAGCAAGGAGACAAAGAAAACCCTGCATCAGAACACACAACAGCATTTTTCATAAAGAAGCATTTTCAACTTATGCTTTTTGTCTAAAATCTGCCTTGCATAGGGGATTCCCGAAGAGACAAATGATCAAAAATCAAAAGAGAAGAGTATGATTTTTCCTTTACATTTCAAATATTTTTTTAACTTTTAACACAGGTTCAAAAGTTTGTCACAAACACACAATGGCGATCAATGTTCGTCAACAACGCATCCCTCAAGAGCATTTCCAACAGTCTTTTGCTGCACTTTTCTTCTTCACACAGAGAGTCTTTCAAAATTCACACGGGGGGTTCATGACACTAGGTAAAAAACGGAGCAAGCTGAAAAGCACAAGAAAAGGAAGAAAACAAAAGGGCGGTCTTTCTCATACTGTCACACCCTGTCTTTCTGCTTTTCAACACAGCATTGAAATGCGAGCAAAACACTTTGGTTTGACAATAGAAGAAGCCAAAAATCCCCTTGCGAGTTCTTATATTGGGCGACTTTGTTTGCTTGGCTATAAACAGAATGCATTGGGCATCAGCAAAGAGCAATATGAAGCTGCCCAACGCTATCTCCAAATCAGAAACGATTATTTATGTGCTAAAGGCCTTCCCCACGGCTATTATGATGATTTTACCCATACACCGAATGAAAAAGCACAACAGCAATGGGTTCAAAGAACAACGGATCACTATGAAAAGATGCAAGAAGTGATCAAAGAAACACAACAACAGCATCGCCAATATAACCTTCAAGCCGCATTACAATATCTTGTTGTAGAGGATCAACCGCTTTCCTCTTTGATCTGCGCATTACGTCTTATTCTCAATGCGCTTCATAAACATTTTACTGATTAAACACCCAGAAGAAGGCGGTGATATGCAATATTTTTCCCTTCTGCGCCCTAAGTAAGAGGAAACATGATGTTTGTTCTTCATGGAACGACCGCTTGAAGATTGATGACACCCTCAAAGAGCGAGAATGCAAAACTGCCCCCACCACGAAGAGCGCAGCACTTGCCCCCACCCCACTACCGAGAAGCCCCACCCCCAACAAGGGTCACTGCCCACCAGCATCCCCCCACCAAAATACACCAGCTCCAAGAGCACTTCCCCAACAACCTTGTACAAAACCGCAAGCAGTACCCCTCGCAAAAACCCAGCAAATCCGACAATTTCCTGCCAACAAAAACACTCCTTTCCTCACAACAGAAAAACCACTCCAATTGAAGCAAAAAATTTTGCTGTTTGTGCAAAAATTGGCGGAAATAAAAACAGCAGATCATGTTTTTTATTGACAAAATATGAAAAATCTTCTTTAATAGTGGATGCGGCGGATGTTTTTTTGCGTCTATACTTCAGACACTTCCTCGTAATATTTTCGTAATTTCAGTATATTTTTTCATATCGCCAATACCTTTTTTGCACATCAACTTATCTTACTTTTTATCAATTTTATGCAAAAGATGCTGCAATTTTTCTTCTCTGAGAAACAAAATCCTCATGGAGCAAATCTTCTTATGAAGGCAACGACAAAGCTGTTTCCATTGCCCTCACTTACAAGATCAGCAAAAATGAATCTGCAACATTGTTTGGTCAGAATTAAAGAAGATAATATCGAACACTGATATCAATACGGAGCTTTATATTATGAAGCCGCAAGATGCAAAAAACACCAATCCTCGTCCCTCAACAACGCAAGAAGGTGCACGTGCATCATTAGAAAGCCCCTCTGCAACCATGGAACAACTCAGGAGTGCGACAGAAAAAACACTTCCCTTCAGTCATGAAGAATTGCAAGACATTATTGCCGGTCTAGAGCGTGATATTGCTGATAGCAGCTGGCTCAAAGGCAATTACCATTATGCAGATATGGACCTTAGAATGATGCCGATTCTTCTAGAGCGGGCCAATAATAAATATCAAGGATTAAATCTTAAATTAGTTACGACATCTGAAGATCTTTGCCACTCCATAAAAGAAGCAATGGATAATGGAATTTACGCTTCCAGATATATTGTAACTACAACCGATAGAGGCATCCATACTATAGTGCTTGATCAAAGAACCATTGATGGCAAAACATCTTTGATTGCTTTTGAACCAGCAACACTACGTGATGAGATACCATTATTGCTAGCTGTAAGATTACAACTAACCCTTCAACGTCACTTATCTGATTGTCATTTTTCCATGGTTGAAATGGATATTCAGCGCAGTTCTTCTGAATGCGCCATATTTAGTCTAGGCCTTGCCAAAAAGCTCCATCGCGAAGCGGACCAACTGACAAAAATGCATGAGGATAA
>NZ_BAABIY010000041.1:0-4274 GCF_039543025.1 Bartonella acomydis
CAGGAACCTTTATTACGCGGCTATTACAATCAAATCTTATAAAACCAGAGGATATGGAGTATAAATACCGTTACGATATCCATGCTAATGAGATTGTCTTGCTCGCTTATTACATAGCAGCGATTAACATTGAATCAACCTATCATAGTCTTATGAAAGGAAATTATATCCCCTTTAAGCATATTGGTTTAACCGATACGTTTCAGATGCTTGAAGAGAAAAATCTGCTACAAGAATTGTTTAAAGAAAACAGTGAATATTTAGAACATCAGAAAAATCTGAATATTGAAGTGATCTTTGGCAATCCTCCTTATTCAACAAAGCAAAAAAACGAAAACGATAATGCAAAAAACACACCTTATCCAATATTAGATGACCGTATTCGTGAGACCTATGCCGTTCAATCGAAAGCAGTTTGTATACAATCACTTTATGATAGTTATATCCGTGCTATTCGTTGGGCTAGTGACCGCATAAAAGATTGTGGTGTTATTGGTTTTGTCACAAATGCAAGTTTTATAGATGCAAAGTCTATGGATGGTTTACGAAAATGCCTCGTTGAAGAATTTAGCAGCCTTTATATTTTCCATTTGCGGGGGAATGCGCGGACTTCTGGAGAACAACGTAAGAAAGAAAGTGGTGGAATTTTTGGTGAAGGCTCTCGAGCCCCTATTGCTATCTCTATTTTCGTAAAAAATCCAGAATCTCAACAGCGTGGGAAGATATATTTCCATGCGCTGGAAGATTACTGCACAAGAGAAAAAAAGCTTAAGACAATTAAGGGGTTTGGTAGCATTGATGGTATTACACGAAGTGAACAAGGTTGGACAATAATTACACCAGACAAACATGGTGATTGGATCAATCAACGTGATGATAGTTTCAAAACATTCCTAGCTCTAGGTGTTAAAAAAGGACATGATAAAAAGCTTTTTGAAACTTATTCTCGTGGTATTATGACAAGTCGTGATACTTGGGTTTATAACTCAAGCCGTGAAGTTTTAGCACAAAACATGTGTAATATGATTGGCTTCTATAATAGTGAAGTAGAACGGTTTAATGATACCTATCCACATACTGATCATAAAATTCGTGCAAATTCTGTAAATGATTTTGTCGATTTGGATACAAGTAAAATCAGTTGGAGTCGTGCACTTAAACAACATTTAGCTAAAGGAAAGATTTTTGAATTTGAAGATACATGCTTCACTCAGAGTTTATATCGTCCTTTTACGAAACAGTGGCTTTATTATAATCACACTTTCAATGAAATGATTTGTCAAATGTCACGTATATTTCCTATGGAACAAACCGTTGAAAATAGAGGAATTGAAATTACTGGTATAGGAGCAAAAAAAGAATTTTCTATTCTTATGACTAAGATTTTACCCGATCTTAATGTGATAGATGGTGGTAGTCAATGCTTTCCACGCTATATTTATGAAGACACTATAGTCTCAAAAAATAAAAGTGAAAAACAATCCCATTTATTTACGAATTCTATAGAGGAAAACAAAACAGTTGGTTTACAGAGGCGTGATGCCATTACGGATGAAGGTCTAGACCATTTTAAAGCAGCTTATCTTAATGAGAATATAACAAAAGATGATCTGTTTTATTACGTTTACGGAATTTTACATTCAGAAGATTATCGTGCCCGTTATGCTGATAACCTCTCTAAAGAATTGCCTCGTATCCCTTGTGTAAAGAGTGCTGAAGACTTTTGGAAGTTTGTTGCAGCAGGGCGTGAACTGGGGCACATGCACATGAATTATGAAACTGTAGAGCCTTATCCAGTGAACTTTAAAAAAGGCAATCCAAAATTAACCGATATCTCTAATCCAGAAAAATTTTATTACGTGACTGAAATGCAATTCTTTAGCAAAAATAAGATAAAAGATAAATCTATTGTTTTTTATAATAGCAATATCACGATGACAGATATCCCTCTTGAAGCTTATAAGTATATCGTCAATGGCAAGCCCGCTCTTGAATGGGTTATGGAGCGTCAATGCGTTAAGACCGATAAAAAAAGTGGTATTGTGAATGATGCCAATCGCTATGCTGTTGAAACCGTTGGAAACCCTGCCTACCCTCTAGAGTTGTTTCAAAGGGTTATTACCGTAAGTTTAGAGACAATGAAAATCGTGAAAAACTTACCAAAATTAGAAATTAGAGAAACTGAATAGCTTATAAGACCTTAAAACTCATAAGGGGTATAGAATATAGCTATACCTCTTTTATTAAGCTGATTACCTATTATCTTAAAAGGAATAATTTATTATGCGTTATTCTAAAAAGAAATCATTTGCACTTTTAAACACCCTTATTTGGATTGTCTTTAAAAGATTATATCGTAATCTCAAATGATAGCTTTATCCTTTTCAAAAGCTTTGTTTAAAGAGAGTTATGTTTATTCATTTTTCTTATAGGTTTTGACGGTGCAAAAATTGACAAAACCCCTACAAAACATATACCATTGATTGAATTCATAGGTTGTATTGTTGATAGGGGTTGTTTTTTGAACATCTGTAAAATACTAACATATTGAAATATAATGTTTTTACTTTTTACTATTTTTTTATCTAAAAGCAGCAACCGTCAAAACTCAAAACCCCTCCAAAACTCATAACCATAATAGTCTTAATAGCATTTCTTATGATTACAAACTGTCTTTTGAAGGTTTTAAAAGATCATATGCTTTTTAAAGACTTTAATCATTCTCTAAAATCATAAATTTATCCATTTAAGTGAACTGATAAAAATTCTTTAAAGGGATTTTGCTCATCTCTAGAGTTATCAATCTCTCTTTAGATGTTTTCATAAAAGGCTATAAATCACAATTATCGTTTCTCTTATGAAAATGAAAAATGATGCGGTGGCTATAAAGCAGATAACAGCTATAAAACACGCGTGAAAAAAGCAGGGTTTCATAATCATAATGCATTTTCATAATTACATTGCAAATGAACGCGTTGGTTATAAAGACAGTCCCTATAAAGGCTGTTAAGTTGCAAATGTGTTATAAAAGAAATTAACAGAAATCTTAAAAATCATTTCGCAAAAAACATGATAGGTTATAAAGTTAAAAATACGTATGATGAGAGCGTTTATAAATATTATAAATGTATAGATTCAAAAAATCACGCAATCGTTTAAGAAAGCCCATAATATAGCTTTAAAAGCATATAATACAAAAGAAGTGTCTTATAAGCATGTGATAAATATATATACACAATGCATTTAAAAAAAATCATAAAAAATATCAAAAAAGTTCATAAATTAATTGACAATAAATACGTATTTTGTTATATAAATAATCAAGTGATTGAAAAACACTTTTGATAAGCGGATAGGTTACGATACAGCCTTTCCAAAGTCTTTAAAATACTGACTATCTTTTGTGCTGTGATTGGCATATAACGATTTTGTCGGGTGTGCTTACACCATATAATACCCTATGGGGAAAGTGTAAGCAACGGACTTATCACCGTGTTTTTCAGCGCCCGATGCCCCTTATAGGGTTGTCAATTGAAAAACAATTTTATGATAAGGATTTAGTTATGAAAACTACATCACAAAATACTACAATTTCCTCTAACATTTCAAATGAAACTGCCTCTGTTAATAAGAAAAAACCATCTAAAAAATATGAATTTACAGGCGAAATGGATTTTGTAGCTGGTTATATATTATATCGCATTCGTGCTTTAAGAGACTTTGGAGATGTTAAGGCTGGGGATCTTGGGGGCTATATTGAAAAGGAAAAAAACTTATCTCATTATGGCAATTGCTGGGTATATGATAGGGCGCGTGTGCTTCAAAATGCACGGGTTTTTGATAATGCTAAAATAAAAGGCTATTTTGTAGACGTCTATGGCAATGCTAAAATTTATGGAAATGCTATTTTTGAAGGGATGACAATAAAGGACAATGCAAAGCTTTATGGTAATGCACAAATTAGCAATGCTGTTGTAATTGAAGGCAATGCACAAATTTATGATAACGCCCGTGTCACTGACCATGCGCATATTTCTGATGATGCTGTTATTTGTGATGATGCTCATGTCGGTGGTAATGCAAAAATAAGCGGTGCTGCTCATATTTGTGATGAATCGCGTGTTTTCGATGATGCTGTTGTATGTGGTGCTCTTATCTCTGGAAATTCTTATATTCATAGCAATGCCTTTTTAGAAGCGAATGAAGATATTGATGATGATGCATATCCCGAATTTGGTAGCGAAGATGATTATTATCGTGACGAATATTATGCT
>NZ_BAABIY010000042.1:0-2469 GCF_039543025.1 Bartonella acomydis
GTGAAAGCCGTATTCACACCTGCAAACGCCGATGATACACTATCATAGCTTATCTCATCAAAACTGCCATCATCTTTAAAGCTCAATATCTTGAAGCTTGGAGCAACCCATTCACCATTTTCATAAACAGCGCCACCTCCAAAAGACTTCGCTATATTGGTCGCTGCTGTTTGCAAATCATCAGACACTGCAATCACATTTTGATTGGTTGCAAAAAGCTGACTACCATTAACCGCTTCTGTTGATGCTTCCGTAAGCGCTCCTGATTTTACACCAGAGAGACTACGAGCTACACCATCTCTGTTGGCAATATTAACTTCTGCTCCCTCTTTCTCAGAACCGATCTTGATCACCTGGCTCTCTTTATCCTGCTTGACAAGATTATCACTAACAATCTGATTAATCTCATTCTTAAGCTCATTATGAAGATTCGTGAAAGATGTACCTACACCTGCAAAGGCTGTCGCTACATCATCATAGCTCTGCTCTTCAACCTTGCTACCATCCTCACTCACAGTGTGAACCTTAAAGCTTGGAGACCTCCACTGACCATTCTCATAAACAGCACCACCTCCAAAATAGCTCGCAAGCATATTGCTCATCGTATAAAGCTGAGAGCCATTCACTGCATCCGTTGAACTGGCTGTAACATCTCCATGGGCAAGAGAGGTGATCTTGCTATTACCTCTTCTATCTCCTTCTCCATGCTGAGCACTAAAGGCTTCCTTATCTTCACTCCACAACAACGCATCTCCTTTGAATTCTTGTGTAATATTCGTTATTTGTTGAGTAAAATCTTGAACAACATTCGTAAGATGATTGTTGACATTCTTAATATTATTATCAACACCTGCAAATGCAGAACCAACATCTTTAAACTCTGCCTGCTGCACTTCACCCTTGTCATCAACATGCGATAATTGATAGATCGGTCCTGTAAAGGCACCTTCTTTAAAGCCTGTGTTTCCTCCCAAAATCTTGGCTACATCTTGACCTATCGTGTGAAGCTGTCCACCCGTAACCGCATCATGAGAATTCTCAGAAAGCACACCATCAGAAACATTATGCAATCCTACAGTATCCGAGCCTTTGCTTTTTCCAAAAGTTACACTCGTATAATCTGTATCACCATCTGCATTCTTATCATAATGAACGACCGCTGAACCATCTGATTGAAAACTGTTAGAAAGATCCTTCAAACCTTGATCAAGTTGCTCTTTATTAACTGCTTCATTCCCTTTTTCTGCTGCCTTAACTCCTGAAAGCCTACGATCTGCTCGATCCTTGTTGGCTATATTAACTTCTGCTCCCTCTTTCTCAGAACCGATCTTGATCACCTGGCTCTCTTCATCTTGCTTGACAAGGCTATCACTAACAACCTGGCTAATCTGATTGGTAATATTCGTAACTGCATTCGTCATCTCATTATGAAGACCCTTGAAAGAGCTATTCACACCACCAAATCCATCCGCTACATTCTGGTAAACCTTATCCTCCGAAGTGCCATCAGCCTTGAAGTGTGTTATGATAAACTTCGGTGCCCTCCATTTACCGTCATTATATTCTGAACCACCTCCAAAATATGCAGCTAGCGCATTGTTAATCGTATAAAGCTGGCCTCCGGTAATCGCATCCGTCGAACCAGAAGCAATAGTGCCATCTAAAAGACGTGTGACCTTACTGGTGCTACGATTACCTTCTTTACCATGAAGAGCAACATACGCTTGATCTTCATCACTCCATAACAAGGCATTTTGCTTAATATTATCAGTAACTTCACTCGTATTTTGCGTAATCTCTTGATGAAGCTGTGTGAATGAACGATCAACTCCTGCAAAGGCATCCGCTACACTCTGATAATTCTTATCCTGCACCGTATAAGTCGGCATAGTTCCCTTAAGAACATCTGCTCCACCTCCAAAGTACTTTGAGCTATTCTCAGAAAACGTTTTGAGATCATTCGTTACACTCGTAACATTCTGATTGGTCGCAAAAAGCTGGCTACCATTCACTGCATCTGTCGATTCTTCTGTAAGCGCTCCTGATTTTACCCCTGAAAGAGACCGTGCCGCTTCACCACTATTGGCAATGCTAATGCTTGTACCGCCTTTTTCCGCGCCTATCTTGATGACTTTTGTTTTGTCATCCTGTTTTACAAGACTATCACTCACGACATTGTTGATATGATTATTAATATTCGTGACGGCTTTCGTCATTTCATTATGAACATTCGTGAAAGAACTACCTACTCCTGCAAAAGCAGCTGCAACATTATCATAGCTCTTCTCTTCAACCTTATCACCATCAGCATTCACAGTGTGAACCTTGAAGCTTGGAGCAACCCATTCACCATTTTCATAAACAGCGCCACCTCCAAAATAGCTCGCAAGCATATTGCTCATCGTATAAAGTTGAGAACCATTCACTGCATCCGAAGAACCAGACGCAATTTTCCCATCTAAAATATGC
>NZ_BAABIY010000043.1:0-4846 GCF_039543025.1 Bartonella acomydis
TCTGTCCTTACGTGACAAGGTTTTTTTATGCCGCATCACTTTGACGTTGCTGTTTTGCTTGTTCGATGACATTGATAAGATCCGATTGTAACCAACGCGATAAGAAACCAAATTTTAAAGGTTTTGGTAAAGAGCCATTGGTCACATGACGTCGGAAAGTTGAAACACTCATATGAAGCAATTTTGCACTTTCACGGTCAGTTAAAAGAACATCGTTTTCTGTCATTATAATTTCCTTTCAAATATTAAAAAATGAGAACAAATCATGCCTATTTATTAAACACATTTTGGTTCATTTTTTAAGGTATTTTATTCATAGAAAACAGTATTTTATCATACATTTTCTGATGTGATAATTTATGAGTCTTATTGAGATGATATGAGAGAAGAGAGAGAAAAAGTTATCCACAGATAATGGGGTTATGCTCCCCATATCTTAAGCTTGACCTGTCACATAAGCGGCCCATTTATCCATATAGACACGGCGCTGTTCTAGATAATCAGTACGACGATAGGCACGCTCTACTTGTCCTCCTACCGTATGAGCTAGAATGGTTTCAGCAACCTCATAGGGGGCATCGGTTGTTTCAGCCAGCCAATCGCGTAAACTAGAACGAAATCCATGGGGGCAGGCATCAAGCCCAATTTTTTGCATGTATTGAGCCATACAACGTTCAGCAAGGGGACCGCGACCGGTTGCAGAAAAGAAGAAATCATTGCGAGAAAGCAAACGCGCTTGTTTTAAAATATCTAATGCTTCTTTTGATAAGGGGACGCGAAATTCTGTTGTAGCATCACGTCTTCCTTTCATATTCTCAGCAGGGATAGTCCATATATCCCCATCAACTTGATCTTCACGAATATGGCGCAAAGGAAAAGTACGAACACCTGTCAAAATAAGCAAACGCAAAGCCAGATATGTTATGGTTGTTGTTTTACAAAGCGTCTGATAAAAAGCGGGCACATCTTTCCAATCCATGGCTGGTCTATTCGTGATCTTATGGCGTTGTTTACCTAATAAAGCTTGTGCTTTTTCGGTTGCTTGTAAATCAACATCCAATCCTAATGCAGCCGCATGTTTGAGACAAAGTTTGAGACGCATCAATGCTGTTTTAGCAGTTTTAGCTTTTGAATGCCAAATAGGGGCAAGGGTATTGCGTATCTCTGTTTGGGTAATCTCTGAAACCGGCAGACAGCCTAATTTGGGAAGAATATGAAGGCGTAAAGGTAAAAACCAACTTCCATTCTTACCATCTCCTTTTAATTCAGCTTTACGACTTTCAAAAGCATCTAGTGCAATGTCTTTTAAGTAATGAAGATTGCTTATTGCCTCACGTTTTTGTTTGTTGCGTTCTTTAATGGGGTCACGCCCCTCACGTAAAACAGAACGCCACCCAGTTGCCAATTCACGGGCTTGTTTTAAAGAAACATCTCGCAACGCTCCCAAACCCATTTCACGACGGCGCCCGTGAATGGTATAACGGTAAATCCATTGAGCACCCCCATCTTTACGCTTATGAAGTAACAAGCCGGCACCATCATTATATTTGCCAGCCCCCAATGTTGCGACAGATCTTGCATTAAGACGGTTCATAAGGACCATTTTTACTCCTTTCTTATACAAATTTTATCCACACACTCATCCCGCTTGTGATGTGCAAATGAGTGATTTTGATTGATTCAAGATAGAGAGATTTGAAATGAGAGAATCCTACGTTATTCGGGGTTCTCATTCAATATGAATAACGCTAGATTATCATTATAAATCAATGCTTTGATCACTTCGATAAAAGCGTTTGTTAAGACAGCGTTTTCGGAAGCAAAATTGAAGATTGGCAGTACCTATGGAGGGAATGAATACAGCGAAAAAGATATAAAAGCTCAAGGAACGCAAGATTTTACGCCAACAGATCAAAAGGTTTTTGTTGGGGATGATAAGGAAACCACCCTTTATGCAACCCGTGACAAAACAACAGCAGCTGGTGAATGCGTTGTGGTCGTACAATTTGTGACAAATCACTAAAATTAAGGGGAGAGATCGCTTAACTCCCCTTAGATTTATGAGTTGCAAGATTGTACAGAGAGTTGCAAATTAAGGGCAGATAAGACAGCGACTAAGGTAGAAAGCTTGGGGTCACCCGTTTTACTTAAGGAGCGATATAATCCACTGCGTTCGCGATTGGTTTCTTTTGCTAAGGCACTCATATTTTGGGCTCTGGCAACGATACCAAGAGCATCGGCAATATGAGCAGCATCACCGGTTTTAAGAGCTTCATTGAGAAAAATTTGCTGTGACTCAATGTCTTTAAGATATTCTTCGGGTTTAAATGGAGTTATTTTCATCACTGTATTCCTCTTTTAATTTTAACGCTTGTTCAATATCTCTTTGCTGCGTTGATTTATCTCCACCGCATAACAAAAGGATAAAATCAGAGCCTTTTTGGGTAAAATAAATTCTATAACCAGTCCCATAGTGGATACGTAATTCACCTATGCCATGAAAGAATTTAACATCACCCAAAAGTCCTTGTTTTAAGCGTACAACACGTTGAAGAATAATAGCTTTAACGCTTTTATCTTTAAGTTTCTTAAGCCAAGTATCAAATTCTATCGTTTTATGAATGAGCATTATATGAGTACTATAGTACACATGATATATAATGTCAAGTTAGTTTTAATTTTTGTATTTCATTGAAAGGTATTTTGGTGGCGCGTCACTATATCACAATCAAGACCGGTGGACCGATACCGGCTAGTCAAAATGTTTATCGTCACAGAAGAACACTTTCCCACCTGGTGTCGGTCATTCAAGATGCAACATATTGATTTATAATGATAATCTAGCGTTATTCATATTGAATTAGACCCTCGAATAACGTAAGATTCTCTCATTTCAAATCTTTCTATGTTGCATCAATTAAAATCACTCATTTGCACATCACAAGCGGGATGAGTGTGTGGATCAAATTTGTATAAGAAAGGAGTAAAAATGGTCCTTATGAACCGTCTTAATGCAAAGTCTGTCGCAACATTGGGGGCTGGCAAATATAATGATGGTGCCGGCTTGTTACTTCATAAGCGTAAAGATGGAGGTGCTCAATGGATTTACCGTTATACCATTCATGGTCGGCGCCGTGAAATGGGCTTGGGTGCTTTAAGAGATGTCTCTTTAAAGCAAGCCCGTGAATTGGCAACTGGGTGGCGTTCTGTTTTACGTGAAGGACGTGACCCCATTAAAGAACGCAACAAACAAAAGCGTGAGGCAATAAGCAATCTTCATTATTTAAAAGATATTGCTTTAGATGCCTTTGAAAGTCGTAAAGCTGAATTAAAAGGGGATGGTAAGAATGGAAGTTGGTTTTCACCTTTACAACTTCATATTTTACCCAAATTAGGTTGCCTTCCCGTTTCAGAGATTACCCAAACAGAGATACGCAACACGCTTGCCCCTATTTGGCATTCAAAAGCTGCAACTGCAGAGAAAGCATTGATACGTCTTAATCTTTGTCTCAAACATGCGGCTGCTTTAGGTTTGGAAGTTGATTTACAAGCTGTAGAAAAAGCACGGGCTCTCTTAGGGAAACAACGCCATAAAACGCAAAATATACCTGCCATGGATTGGAAAGAGGTCCCTGCCTTTTATCAGTCACTCTGTAAAACAATAACAATGACACATTTGGCATTACGTTTGCTTATTTTGACAGGCGTTCGTACACGTCCTTTGCGTTATATCCATAAAGATCAAGTTGATGGGGATATATGGACAATTCCTGCTGAAAATATGAAAGGAAGACGTGATGCTGCAACAGAATTTCGTGTCCCTTTATCATCAGAAGCATTAGAAATTTTAAAACAAGCACGATTGCTTTCTCGTAATGATTTCTTCTTTTCTGCAACTGGTCGGGGTCCTCTTGGTGATAGTTGTATGTCAAAGTATATGCAACAGATTGGACTAAACGCATGCCCCCATGGCTTTCGCTCTAGTTTACGCGATTGGCTTGCTGAAACAACCGATGCCCCCTATGAGGTTGCTGAAACTATTCTAAGTCATACAGTAGGAGGACAAGTAGAGCGTGCTTATCGTCGGACTGATTATTTGGAACAGCGCCGTATTTATATGGATAAATGGGCGGCATATGTTACAGGTCAATCTTAAGATATGGGGTGCATAACCCCATTATCTGTGGATAACTTTAGCTCTCTCTTCTCTCATATCGTCTCAATTAAACTCATAAATTATCACATGAAAAAATGTATAATAAAATACTGTTTTCTATGAATAAAATACCTTCAAAAATAAACCAAAATGTGTTTAATAAATAGGCATGATTTGTTCTCATTTTTTTACTTTTGAAAGGATTCTACCATGATAGAAAATGATATTCTTTTAACTGACCGTGAAAGTGCAAAATTGCTTCATATGAGTGTCTCAACTTTCCGTCGTCATGTGACCAATGGCTCTTTACCAAAACCTTTAAAATTTGGTTTTTTATCACGTTGGTTACAATCGGATCTTTTGAATGTTATCGAACAAGCAAAACAGCAACGTCAAAGTGATGCGGCATAAAAAAAACCTTGTCACGTAAGGATGGACAAGGCTTTTCATTTTCACACGAAGCTTATGAATAGCAGAGTCCGTCCTATGATGCAATCATTATAGGATCAAAAATATGTCTTCTTTTACAAATGCTCGAGGCATTACACATGCCTTGCATGGGATTTGGCATGGGCGTTATGGAACAGCCCGTTGTCCAGCCCATGATGATCAATTGCCTAGCTTATCCCTTGCCAATGGAAATGATGGGCGTCTCTTACTCTATTGTTATGCTGGCTGCTCTTTTAGAGA
>NZ_BAABIY010000044.1:0-43537 GCF_039543025.1 Bartonella acomydis
ATCTGTGCGTTTTAAAGATACTTTCCAGTTAGGTGCTTTTGGCTCTTCTTTAGAAGGTGGATTAGGTTTTAATGCTAAATTGTCTCCACAGTTTTCTCTTCATGGAGATCTTGTTTATCAGCATAAATTCAATAAGGCTGGTTTTTCTGGAACGAGTTTTTCTGGAGGAGTTCGTTATCGTTTTTAGTTTGGTTCTATGGTGATTAATGTTTCAAAAAGCCACAAGTTATACTTGTGGCTTTTTTCTTTCTGTCCATTATTTTTCTGACAATTTGACAACAATTCGTTTCGTTATTTTCAAAGTTCTTTCTCTTTAAATTTTCTTGCTTTTTGTTTGGCTGTTTCCTCATTCATATAAATTTATAAACTGTTTTGAGAGAAACTTTTTGGAGAGAGGAGATGAATCCATTTCTTTTCAGTTGTATTGTTGTGGATATCACAACTTTAAATAGTTCTCTTTTTGCTTTTAGCTTTACATAAATCGTGCAACGGATTAATAAAATACAAAATGTATTATATGCATTGTGCTTAATTCATAAAAGCAATTATGTAAAAGGCGGGTTGTTGTTTTTCATAAGAAGGGGAAGAAAGTTTATAGAAAAATTATGATCAAAATATTTAGAAGTCACTTCTCTTTATGTCATTTTACAACGATTATTTTTATTTTTGTACATAATGCTGATGCTCATGATCAATCTGCTGGAAAGAGACAATTTTCATGTAGCGAAAGTGCTTCATTTTATCGCTGCAATGATGGAAAAGAACATAAAATTTCCAAAAAAACTTATACAGCTACGGGTGAAAATCCTAATGCAGTCATAGAGGCATGGGGGAAAAATACAGTGATTGAAGCAGATACTATTATCATTAACGGTATCTCCTATGTAAATGGTCATACAGGAAAAAGCTCTTGGATAACAGGAATAAAAGTCTCCCAGCAAGGGGGAGGGTCTCTCTTTGATTCCATCTTAAAGGGTGTATCGATAGGTGCGCAGGTTGATGAGGGAGGAGCTTTTGAGATGCGAGATGGGGTGCTTGAGGTAACGCGAATAGGGGTCGGTGTTACTGGTAAAGAATCATTTGCTTTTTTACAGAATGTAGAAATTAAAACGGATAGCGGTGCGATAAGTCTTTTTAGCCAAACTGGTGCAACAATTCATATGAAAGGAGGGAAGATTGATTTTGCCAATGGTATCGGAGTTCAAACTGGAGGAGAAGGAAAAGTTACTTTAGAGAATGTCGTTATGAGAGGAAGAAGAAAGCAGATAACAGACAGTTATAGTAAAAATGCTGCTTTTTCTATGCTTCAAGGTCAAGGCTTTATTGATATTCAAAAAAGTATTGTGGATGTTAACAATGCTCATGGAATTTTACTGCAGGGGAATGATAATGGTACTGCGCATTTCAAAAATTCTATGGTTGTTGTTAGAAGCAAAGCTTTTAATGGTATGCAGTTTTTTTGGGAAGCTATATTTGACAAAGAGACAATAATTCTACCTGGAAAAGCAACTGTCCAGTTGGCAAAGACAGGATTTTTTGTTCTTGAAAGTGCAGCGATTTATAGCCGAAAATTCAACAGTCTTGTTCAACTCTCACAAGGTTCAAAGCTTTCTGGAGATTTATTGTTAAAGGCTAAAGAAAATTCTACTGTAAAAGTTACAGCAGATGCTTCTACTCTTATAGGAGGGGCTTATGTTGATGAAAGCTCTACTGCTGATTTAGAGTTAAAGAATGGTTCAAAGTGGGGTTTATCACGACCGGAATATGAAAAATTACAAAATGCGCATTCTTTTGGCTCACAATTGGGTGATTATTCGTTCCTCTCATCGCTTAATCTTACGGATAGTTCTGTTATTTTTGAAAAACTAAAATCCAAAACAGGTAATGATTATCAAACACTGCTCGTTGGAAAAGGCACAGGTGAGGTTTATCGTGCACAAGGAAATGCGCATCTTTATCTCAATACATATTTGGATAAGGGAGGAACACTTCAAGAGCAAAAAACGGATCGATTTTTAATCCATGGTAATGTTTCTGGAACAACAACAGTTTATGTGCAGAGTGTTTCTGGAAGTCCAGGGCAATATACGGGAGATCATGGAAATAATAAGGGCATTTCCATTATTCAGGTTTATGGAGAGGCAAAGGAAAATTCTTTTCAGCTGCATGGAGGTTACGTTACGCTGCAAGGTTCACCTTATCGGTATAGCCTTTATGCTTATGGTCCAAGTTCCTCTTTGGGAAAGGCGGACGTTGGGCAAAAAGTTCTTAAAGGGGAGGGAGATTTTTGGGATTTTCGCCTCGAAAGTGAGTTTGTTAAATCTTCCTCTTCTCGGCCAAACCAGTTTCCTAATGTTGGCGAAAATGAGGATATATTCCACAAAAACTTTGAAGATTTTCCTTCTGATTTTTCCAATAAAGTTAATTCTTCTATTGTTACATCTATTGGTACTGCTGTTACTGAAGCTAAGATCCAAAGTCAGTCCCCTGTTTCTCGCCCACCTTCTACTCTATCGAATTCTGTGCTGGAAGAGTCCATGACATCTGTTGTCATGGAGCTTGAGGCTTCAAAAAAACATTTTTCTGTGCCTAATGTTGCTGTATCTGTTACTGTCTTACCAAAGGATACTTCTATTCGCTCTGACGTGGATCGTATTTCCCTTATTTCTAAGCCTTTTTCTGAGTTTTCTCCCCATATTAAACAAAATGTAAGGGCCGTTGTCCCACAAGTGTCAACTTATCTGCTTTTGCCAAATAGCTTATTCCATACTGGATGGATGGATATTAGCAGTCAAAATAAGCAGTTGCAAAAACTGCGAAATGTTTCTCATCAATGGCTGAAAGTTGATGAAAATCCTGCTCTGTTTTTTCATATTTATGGCGGAAGTTATCGTTATGTCTCAAATTTATCTGTGCTTGAATATGGTTACGCAGGCGAGCTTGATTATAACGCTATAGAGGTAGGTACTTTGCTGAAAAATATCGAAAGTGCGTATAGTACTACATCTTTTGGGGTTATGGGAAGATATGGAAAATTATCTTTACAACCCTTGAATGTTAAACAAAGTCAAGAAAGCATGTTTGATAAATGGTCTTTTACAGCTTATGGCAGCATGCAGCATGAAACGGGATTTTATATGGATGGTCTTTTTTCTTATGGCCTATTTAGTGGGAATATTCTTACTCTTGCAAGGGGTAAAACAGTGATATTAAGGGGGAAGCCTTTAAGCGTTTCCTTAACTACTGGTAAAGCGTTTATGATGGGGTGTAAAAGTTTTGTTCTGGATCCACAAATACAATTTATTTATCAAAATCTTCAGTTTCGTAAGACACGTGATGTTGATGGTTTTGATATAGAAATGAGAAGACCAGATACTTGGATGATGCGTGTTGGTGGACATTTAATTAAGGCACTTGCAGCGTTCGAAGAATCATATGCGATTTCTTTCTATGGTAAACTTCATTTTGTTCGTGATTTTAGTGATAAACAATTTGTGTATTTGGGGAACTCTTTCCTATTAGGTAGCTTTGGTTCTTCCCTGGAAGCAGGATTGGGTGTTTATGCGCAACTGTCTAAAAAGATCACATTTCAGAGCGATCTGACCTACCAGCGTAAATTTACGAAAGCTGGTTTCTCTGGGACACATTTTTCTGGTGGCTTCAGCTATCATTTTTAATTGCATTTTCGGTGAAAATTATAAGGCACAAATTGGTGCTTTATTGTGTTTTTTTCTTGATTTTAGCTTTACATATAATCCAAAACAAATTACATGAAATTTACTAAATGGAGCTATCGGCAGATATGTCTCTTCAGTTTTTTATGTGAACGAGAGAAGAAAGTTTATAGTAAATTATGATTAAAGTCTTAAAGCACCGTGTATGTTTATATGCCCTTACAACGTCTGTTTTTTTCTTTGTGCCCAATGTAAGTGCTGGAACACAGGATTCTAAGCTTTCGTGTAGTTCCCTTTTTAAGTCCTATTCATGTGATGCTCTTGGAAAAATTAAAAGTACTAATTTTGTTCATCCTGATATTGCCGATGTTACAGTTATAAAAGGGTTTGGTAAGCAAACCATTCAGGTGGGAGAGAAAAAAAATAATGTTAAAAGAGACTTACAATTAAAAAAAGTTGGTCTGATTATATCAGAAGTATTTTCACCCAAAAAAACGAAAGTTATTTTTGAGTATAGTTCTATTACCGGCAGTGGAAAAAATACGCGTAGAGGTAAAAAGGTAAGTGATCACAATAATGACGTAAGTCAGGCAGTTTTCGGTGTGGAGCAAGGTGGCGCTCTTTTTGTTAAGAATAGTAAGGTTGATGTCACTGGTATTCATGGTTTAGTAATGGAGAGTTCAGAAGGAGTTTTCATTCCTGGCGGTAAGTCTTTGTATGGCGTATTGGATAATGAACTTTTGTATGGATCATGGGATTGGCTTTATTCTGGGGTTGTTTTTGAAGATTCAGATATTACGGTTAAGGGGCATGGGGCTCGCGGGATGTATTTTCAAGGAAATTCTTCACAAGAAGATTATGAAAAGGGAGAGGCACTGACTAAATTAGGGGAGATTTTTTTAAAGAAAACTTTCTTTAAAGTTCTTGGCGGTACAGCTGTTTATATTGATGATGCTAGAAGAATTCCTTATATCACTGTATCAGATGGTTCACGTATCTTTGCTAATCGGTTGTTAGAAGTTAAGAATAATTCGCAGGTGGTAATTGAAGCTAATGCCTCTTTTCTTGTAGGAGGAGCACACATTGATAAAAGCTCTTATGCTGAAATTGAGTTATCTAATAATTCAAAATGGACTGTGACACCAGGGAAAAATAATAACGGGAAAAGTATACAGTTTGCAGATTCATCTGTTTCATTTATGAGGGTTATTGACAGTTCTATTTTTTTCCAGAAACCGAAAGACGCTCATTATCAGACTCTTCAGATTGGCAGATTGGATGATGATAATAGTTTAGACTATGCTTATGTTGCAAGCAATGCGCATCTTGTTGTAAATGCGTCTCTTGCTACGAATGGTCAAAACAAGGGAATAAAGGCTGATAAACTTTTAATTTATGGTGATGTTTATGGAAAAACAAAAGTGCGGGTTGTGGAGGTTTCAGCTGCCTCAGCGCAGGGAAGGAATCATAGGCAAGATAAGAAAAAGGAGAATCACAGTGTTTCAATTGTTCAGGTTTATGGAAAAGCAGCAGCGGATTCCTTTAAACTAGCGGCTGGTTACGTAGCATTAAGGGGCACACCTTATCGATATCGTTTACATGCTTATGGTCCAGATTTTTCTCATGGACAAGCAAAAGATGAAAACAGGTTAGCTAAGGATAAAGATACCCAATATAATGGAGACTTTTGGGATTTTCGTCTTGAGTCTGAGTATGTTCAGCGTTCTCCTCATTCTGTTCAATTGAAAAACGCTCAGTTGAAAAAGAACGTGTCTCATTCTCGCGTACCTCGTTCTATTGGATCTGGTGCTGATCATAATGATGTTGTTACCGGTCATAATGGTTCTGTTCTTTATCCTGAAGAAGGGGTCAAGGCTGTTGTGCCACAGGTTCCAACATATCTTTTGTTGCCAAATGCTTTGTTCCATGTTGGTTTAATGGATATTAGCAATCAAAACAAACAGCTTGAAACATTGCGTGCTGCTGCTGGAGGCCTTTTGGAAAATAGTGAAAATCTTGCTATTTTTGTGCGAGGTTATGGCGGAAATAATCGTTATGTTACAGATCTTTCTGAGCTTGAATATGGTTATGGCGGAAATCTTGGTTATCATGCTATAGAGGCAGGGGGGGTGCTAAAAGAAGTAGAGAGTGCCTATCATAGTACTAGTTTTGGAATTATGGGAACTTATGGGAAAATTTCTCTACAGCCTCAAGATGTTATAGAGAGCAAGAAGAGTACATTTGATAAATGGTCGGTTACAGCCTATGGTAGCGTTCAAAGTGATAGTGGTTTTTATCTAGATGGTTTGTTTTCTTATGGTTTTTTGAAGGGTGATGTTCTCACTCTTGAAAGAGGAAAAACAGCAACATTGAAGGGAAATCCTCTCAATGTATCCTTGGTTGGCGGTAAGAGGTTTATGACAGGATATGGAGGTTTTGTTTTTGATCCCCAGATTCAGGTTGTTTATCAGATCCTGCAATTTGGTAAAACGTCTGATATTGATGGTTTTGATATTGAAATGGGAAAACCTGATCAATGGATAATGCGAGTTGGTGGTCGTTTAAGCAGGGCACTTTCTGCGTCTCAAACGGGCAACATTATTTCTTTCAACGGAAAGCTTCATTTTGTTCACGGTTTTAGAGAAAAACTGTTCGTGCATTTTGGAGATAAATTCCAGGTGGGTGCTTTTGGCTCTTCGTTAGAAGCTGGAATGGGATTTAATGCTCAGTTGTCTTCGAATTTTGCTTTGCATGGAGATGTGACTTATCAGCATAAGATTAGCAAAGCAGGTTTTTCAGGAGCGCATTTTGCTGGTGGTCTTCGCTACCGTTTTTAGATACCTTTGTAATATAAGATAAGTTTTACATAAGTTATAGTAGAGTATTGTGTGAAGTATAAATGAATATTGAATTTTTATACTTCGCATTGTTCGTATATTTCATTTAGCATTATTAGCGAATATTTTTTATTTTAAGTAAGGGGAGAAGAAGAAAATTGGTGATAAAGTTATGGTTAATGTATCGAGAGATTATAAATTTTTATTTATTACAACGGCTATTGTTTCTTTTTTGCCAATCGTAAATATTAATGCAAATCCTCATAATTTGGGAACTTCCTGTGAAGAAACGGAAAGTTCTTATACATGTAATGATGGTAAAAAACATACGATTAAAGATAAAACCTATCATTTAAAAAATTCTCAAGACAGCTCTCCTAATACTATGCCTCGTGCAGCCATATTCATAGAAAAAGCAGGAACTGTTGTTGATGCATCTCAGATAACAGTTTATGGCGATAATTCAAATAAAATATCTGCATATGGTGCAGTTGTACAGGATGGAGGAGCGCTTGTTCTGACGGATTCAAACTTTAAAGGTGTTGCTGGTTTTTCTGTTCAGAGTGCAGTTGTTAGCATGACAGACGGGGTGATAGAGGGGATTGCGCACGCGATTTATGCATCGGGGAAAAAAACAGATGTTGCTTTAGTTCGTGTAAATATTGAGACTAAGCTAAATGGTCTGGGAGATATAGGATTAATTAGTAGTTTTGGTGCAAAAATTAGGATGTCAGGCAGCAGCGTTACTTTTAATGGAAGTGGTGCGTTTTCATCACAGTATGGGGGACAATATACTTTTGATAATACTGTAATTAAGGGAATAGGAAAACAAGAGGCTGTTATAGTCGATGAGGGAAGTATTAATAAGCTACCAGAAGCTTTTGATGTATTTCAAGGCGGTGATATTCAATTGAGGAATAGTTCTCTTCAGCTTAGTGATATGCATGGCTTTTGGATTAAAAATTCTTCAGGCGATGTAGATGATCAAGGCAAGTTGTTGTGGCGAGGCTTTGATGGGTCTGGTACGTTTAAGAAAACAAATATTAAAATTGAAGAATCAGATATTTCTGTACAGGGTGAGAGGGCACACGGTCTGTATTTTGATGGTTTACATCCAGACGAATGGTTTGATCAATTTTGGATATTTACCTCAGATGCTGAAAACCGTTTACAAGAAAGAAGAGTTATTAGAGGAAAGGCGTTTGTTCAGTTATCACAGACAGCCTTAAAAGTTCCGGATGGTATCACCATTTACAGTACTGGGACTGATGGTTATGGTGCTGAAGCTATAGTTAAATTGAAAGAAGAAACAAATGTCTCTGGTGATTTATTACTCAAAGCTGAAAATGATTCTTCTCTTCTTGTGCAAGCCTATCATTCCACACTTACTGGAGGAACACGTATTAAAGATACGTCTCGTATTGATTTGCACTTAATGCAAAGTTCAAAATGGTATCTTACTAAAAGTAAAAAAGGTTTGCAAGAATCAGATTTTGCGAATTCATCGCTTTCAACTATTTCTCTTAGGGATAGTACAATTGTTTTTGATCATTATTTATCCAAGGGCTATCAAACGCTGCATATTGGGAGAAGAAGTAATACAGATAAAATAACATTAGACGAGGACGAATTCGTATACAGTGCAGAGGGTAATGTTCAGATTAAGATGAGTGCGTCTCCTAATGATGATGGTTTGTTTGATCCTCAAAAAACTGATCGCATTTTGATTTATGGTAATGTTTTTGGATCTACGCTGCTTAAGATTGAAGGTTTTTCCAAGATTTCAGAAAAAGAAGTAGGCAGTAAAGGCAACGAAAGCATTTCACTTGTTCAAGTTTTTGGAACAGCAGAAGAAGATTCATTCAAACTTTCTGGTAATTATGTTGCAATCGATGGTTTGCCTTATCAATATCATCTTCGTGCTTATGGTCCCAATTCTTCTCGTGGGGTGGTGCAGTTTGAGAATAGCTTAGTGGAAGCAAGTGGGGATTTCTGGGATTTCCGCCTTGAAGGTGTTTACATTAGTTCTCCACCAAATTCTTCGGAGACTTTACCTGTCACTCCTTCTTCATCTGAGCCATCTGTGCCTGTGAAACCTATACTACCAGATCCTGAGCCGACCTCACCTATACCTGTTCCACCTTCTCCGTCTGAGCCGTTAGAGCCTGTCGACACTACATCTTTAGATCCTGAGCTGATCTCACCTATACCTGTTCCACCTTCTCCGTCTGAGCCGTTAGAGCCTGTCGACACTACATCTTTAGATCCTGAGCTGATCTCACCTATACCTGTTCCACCTTCTCCGTCTAAGCCGTTAGAGCCTGTTGATCCTTCGTCTTCAGACCCTGAGCCGACCTCACCTATACCTGTTCCACCTTCTCCGTCTAAGCCGTTAGAGCCTGTTGATCCTTCGTCTTCAGATCCTGAGCCGGCCTCACCTATACCTGTTCCACCTTCTCCGTCTAAGCCGTTAGAGCCTGTTGATCCTTCGTCTTCAGATCCTGAGCCGGCCTCACCTATACCTGTTCCACCTTCTCCGTCTGAGCCGTTAGAGCCTGTTGATCCTTCGTTTTCAGATTCTGTTCCTGTTCAGTCTGATATTCAACAAGAGTTCCGAATTAGAGCTGTTGTTCCGCAATTGCCAACATATCTTTTGTTGCCTAATGCTTTGTTTCAGGTTGGCTTGATGGATTTGACAGTTCAAAATAAAAAATTAGAAAATATAAGAAGTGCTGCTGGGGGACTTTTGAAAAGCGATGAAATTTCTGCTTTTTTTGTTCGTGGTTATGGTGGAAGTCACCATTATACTTCAAACTTGTCTGCTTTTGAATATGGTTATGGAGCTGAACTCGATTATACGGCTCTGGAAGCAGGTGTTTTGCTAAAAGAAATTGAAAGTCTATGCAGTCGTACATTGCTTGGGGTTATGGGCACTTATGGAAGCCTTTCTCTGTTTCCTCAAGATGTTGAATATAGTAAAAAGAGTGCGTTTGATAAATGGTCTGTTGCTGCTTATGGAAATATGCAGCATAATACCGGTTTGTATATAAATGGGGTATTTTCTTATAGTTTGTTTAGAGGTGATGTTTTTACGCTTGTGCGAGATAAGACAGCAACGTTAAAAGGAAAACAGTTTAATACTTCTTTGACTGGTGGTACAATGTTGACCTTGAGGCATAAGAGTGTTGTTTTTGATCCACAGATTCAGCTTCTCTATCAGCATCTTCAATTTGATCATGTGCATGATGTTGATAATATTGATGTTGATTTGGGAAAATTTGATCAATGGATAGCGCGTTTTGGTGGGCGTTTAAGCAAGTATCTTTCTTCTTCTGAAGAAGGGCGTGTTATTTCTTTCTATAGTAAGCTTTATCTTTCCTATAATTTTAGAGAGAGACAGTTTGTTTCGTTTAAAAAAGATTTTCAGTTAGGAGCTTTTGGCTCTCCTTTAGAGGTAGGTCTTGGTTTTCATGCTCGATTATCTCCAAAATTTGCACTTCATGGAGATATAACTTATCAGCATCGGCTTACTAAAGCTGGGTTTTCAGGGGCAAGTTTTTCCGCTGGTTTACGCCATCTTTTTTAGCTATACATAAAATATAGAATAATTTATACATAAGTATAGATTTTTATGTTAAGTATTAAATTAGTTATTCTTTTTTGTATTTATTATATTTTAAGAAATTTATATATTAGATACATTTAAATGTTCTTCGTCAATAAATAGGGGTGAAGAAGAGTTATGGTAAATGTATTTCATAAACATGCATTTTTATGCACTTTTACGAAAGTTGTTACAAAAGTTGTTTTTTATTTTTTGCCAATTGGTTATGTTAGTGCTGCAGGAACTTCGGGTGATCTAGGAGAGGCATTTTATAAAGCTGATGATGGTAGAGTACACATGCTTGCAGATAGAGTCTATTACTTAAAAAATTCTCAGGATACATCTCCTAGTTCCGCGCTTATTGCAGCTCTGTATGTAGAAAATCCAGGCACTATTGTTAACGCATCTCAGATAACAATTTATGGCGATAATCCAGATAAGATATCTGCATATGGTGCATATGTAAGAAATGGTGGAAAGCTTAATATCATAGCTTCGGATTTTAAGAATATACCTGGACTTCGTGCTCAGAATGCAGTTATTAGTATGACTGTAGGGGGAATTAAGGGAACATCACATGCTGTTTATGCATGGGGAAGAGAAACGGATATTTCTTTAGTGAGTGTGAATATCGATATTGTACCAGATAATTTGAATATGAAAGGGCTTGGACTTATTAGTGGATTGGGAGCAATGGTGAGGATGTCAGAGGGTACTGTTACTTTTAATCAGACTGGCTCTTTTTCCACACGGTTTGGAGGGCGCTATCTTCTCGATACTATGGTTATTACGGGACTAGGTAAGAGAGAGGAACCTGTAATAAATGGTGATGGGGTGGTCCCAGAAGCTTTTGAAGTTTCTCAAGGCGGTGATGTTCATTTGAGAAACAATTCGATTCAGCTGAAACATATGCATGGTTTTTTGGTTAAAAATTTTTCAGGCTATGCAGATGAAAATGGCAAGTTGTTGCAAAAATATAATCTATCAGATAGCTTTAAGAGTACAAGTATTAAGGTAGAAAAAAATAATATTTCTGTACAAGGGGAGGAAGCACATGGTCTGTCTTTTAATGTTTTAACGCCAAAAGAGCTTGCAAAAATATTAGGACAACGAGATGATGAAAAACCTTTAGAAGCCAAGACAATCGTAACAGGGAAGGCATTCGTTCATTTATCACAGACAAATATGACTGTTCCAGACGGTATTGCTATTTATGCGAAGGGGGCTAGCGACTATAAGCTTAGCGGTTTTCTTGAATTATCAGAAGGAACAAAGATCTCTGGTGATTTGTTGCTAAAAGCTGAAAATAATGCTTCTCTATTGGTGAAAGCGAATTTTTCTTCTCTGACAGGAGGGACGCGTGTTGACGATAAATCGACTGTTGATTTAGAGTTAACCCGTTATTCAAAATGGTATCTTACTAAAAGTAAATACAACGGTTTACAGAAATCTATTTCATCACTTTCATCTCTAAGTCTGTCCGATAGTACATTAATCTTTAATGATGAAGATATATCGAATGGTTATCAAACGTTGCGCATTGGGAAAAAGAGAGATGAAAGATTAAATAATAATGATGAAGAGGGACTACATAGGCAAGCATATAGTGCAAAAGGAAATGCTCAGATTAAGCTTAGTGCATTTTTGGATGATGAAGGGTTGTTTGATCCCCAAAAAACCGATCGGATATTGATTTCTGGTGATGTCTCTGGAACGACATTCATTCATGTGCAAAATTTTCCAAAATATGCAAGTAAAGAAGTCTATGAGGGAAGAGATCAAAGCATTTCACTCATTCAAGTTGCTGGAAAAGCGCAAGCAGGTTCTTTTCAACTCGCTAATGGTTATGAGGGTTATGCTACGGTGAAAGGTTTACCTTATCAATATCGTATTCGTGGTTATGGTCCAGGTTCGCCCTTTGGAGAAGCGGATGCTAAGCAAAGATTAGTGGAAGGTGGGGGAGATTTTTGGGATTTCCGTCTTGAAGGTATCTATCTTCATTCTGGATTAGGTTCTTATAATGGTCCATTTGGTAAACCTTCTTCGTTTTCATTATCTCGTCCTGCGGATTCTTCGCCTTCCGATCCACTCCCTACGTTGTTGATGTCTGACTCTCCTTCTTCTTCATCATCCTCTGATCTTGTTGATCCTCCACCTTCTCCCTCCAATTCACCCCCTACGTTGTTGATGTCTGACTCTCCTTCTTCTTCTTCATCCTCTGATCTTGTTGATCCTCCACCTTCGCCTTCCAATTCATCCTCTACGTTGTTGATGTCTGACTCTCCTTCTTCATCATCCTCTGATCCTCCACCTTCGCCTTCCAATCCACTTCTTGCGTCATTGATATCTATCACGTCTTCTGTTCCGGTATCTCTTTCGTCTAAAAATTCTGCGTCTCCTTCTTCTGCAGCTATTGATGCAAAGTCTTCTAAACTTTTTGCTCTTGTTTCTCCTTCCTCTCATTTTCCTGTCCCGTTTGATGTGCAATCTGAACAAGGCATTAGAGCTGTTGTTCCTCAATTGCCAACGTATCTCCTTTTACAAAATGCTTTATTCCATGTGGGCTTGATGGAGATGATCTCACAAAATAAAACATTAAAGACCATGCGGGGAGCTTTTCATTCATCTTGGAAAGATGGTGAAAACACAGTCTTTTTTCTGCATGCTTATGGGGGGAGCCATCATTATGCTTCTAATTTATCTGCTTTTGAATATGGTTATAATGCTGAGCTAGATTATAATGCATTTCAAGCAGGTGTTTTGTTAAATGAGATTGAGGGTTTATACAGCCGTACACTCTTTGGGGCTTTAGGAAACTATGGCAATCTTTCTCTAATACCTCAGGATGTTGAATACAGCAAAAAGAGCCCATTTGATAAATGGTCTGTTGGGGCGTATGGAAGTCTACAGCATGATACAGGTTTTTATATTGATGGGGTGTTATCGTATGGTCTTTTTAAGGGAGATGTTTTAACGCTTGCACGGGGCAAGGTTGTAGCGTTAAAGGGAAAACAGTTTAGTGGTTCTTTAACGAGTGGCAAAACGTTTGCAATAGGCTATAAAGGTGTTGTTTTTGAACCACAGGTTCAGGTTATTTATCAGAATCTTCAGTTTAATCAGGCATATGATGTTGATCATATTGATGTTGATTTGGGGAAATTTGATCAATGGTCAGGGCGTGTTGGTGCGCGTTTAAGCAAGACACTTAATGTGTCTGAAAAGGGACGAGAGGTTTCTTTTTATAGTAAGCTTTCTTATTTGCATAGTTTTGAAGATAAGAAATTTGTTTTTTTTAAAAACGATTTTCCGTTAGGTTCTTTTGGTTCTTCTTTGGAAGCTGGGCTTGGGTTTAATGCGCGCCTTTCTTCAAAATTTTCTCTTCATGGGGATGTCACTTATCAGCGTCGCCTTAAGAAAGTTGGTTTTTCTGGAACGAGATTCTCTGGTGGATTGCGCCATCTTTTTTGACAAAGTATATTCTGTTGCTTTTACGTAAAAAGCAACAGAATATACAGCCTTTTTAATTATGCAATTTTCTCTTATTGCATCTCAAGGGATCTTTGTTTTTTTATGCCATAACGAATCTTGTTATGATTTCGAGTGCCTATAGTATAGTTATGAGTTAATGATTCCACTGTGATTTTGAGAAAGTTGAATGATAAATACTTTATATACGTGGCATAATGTTAAAAGAGTTATCTATATCTGTTATTGGTATTTTTTATCAATGTGAGTGGGGAAAGATTGACTGTTAGGGTGCTTTTTTTCTTAAAAAAAACATAAAATCTATGAATTCTTTGTAGAAGTTAATATATTATCCTCTTTGTTAGGAAGACATAGAAGATATTCATTTGATGGTTTTACAATCATTGATGTTTCAAATAAAAGTGTTGAAGAAAAGCAAAAGATTAAAAAAAATCACTGCTGGTGTTGTGGCAGGAATAACGTTTAGTGTTTTTTTGTAAAGATTTTTTCAAAAAGTTTCTTGGTGTATTTTGGCTGATTTATTTACAATGTTTATTTACAAGCGCAATGATTTTTTTGAATTTTGCAGTTTTTAAAAAAGCAGTTTTAAGTCGCATATCTTTTGATATTGAAATGGGCATGTTAGTATTTCCGGTGGTAATGGCGAAAGTGCTCTTCGTCAGATGCTTTAAGTGGGCAATAGCTCTGATGGAAATTTATCGTGTAGCACGATTTTATCTGGGCGTGCGATTATTTTGTAGTATGTTGAAGGGAGGAAGTTTTTGCTCTGCTGTAGAAGGGAAAAACAGTAATATTCAAAGATAAAAACTTAGACATTTTTAAGATATTTTTTCGTTTGAGGTGTGTTTTTTAGAGAGAGGGGAATGTTTATCATTACTGAAAGAGTGATGAAATTGTTTTTATCTGTCTTGTTATTGCTGATATTTCTTTTAAGCAGTGATGTTGATAATCCCGCATTCACCACTTTCACTCCCAAAGGCTAGGTTCTGCCCTGTTTGATTCCAATTTAGGGCTGAGATGGCACTTTTCCCACAGTTTTTAAGAAGAATTTCTTTGCTATTGCGAAAATGTGCACATAAAATCATTCCATCATTGAAACCTACTGCGACAATCTCTTTGCTTGGATGGCATGAAACGGTGGTAACAAGTGCATTTGCTCTTGTGCCAAGTTCCAAGGGTGTTTTCCCCATGGGGCCATCTTTTGTCTGAAAAGGCCAAATAATTGCTGCGGAGGCACCTGATGTTGCTAGCCATTTCCCTTTTGCACTCCATGACCAGCTTTTGACTTTGTTTGGATAGCCATTCATGCGTAAATGTTGATTGTCATTAAGACGCCAGCCATGAAGGGCATTTTCTTGCATAGTGGAAATCACATAGCGGTTGTCTGGTGAGAAGGTGACGCCACAATGGGCTCCTTTCCATACTAATGTGGTTGGGGATATTTGCGTTGAGAGCCAATGAAGGGTAACCCCATTGTAATGGGCAACAGCAAGCCGCAAACCTTTGGGGGCGAAAGCAAGGCCTTCCACACTGCGTTCATGAAGCAGTTCTTGCTGCTCTTCCCCAACATGTGTCCATGTCGTGCGTGAGGAGGAAAAGGCAAAAACTTTTTGTGGTCCAAAAGCAACGTTGTTAATCCACTTGCGGTCTTGTTTTTTGAATAGTTCTGTACAACGGTCTGCTGTTGTTTGACAAATTTTGCCATCTTCTCCACCAGTGATGATTGCTGTGTTATCAGGGGAAAAATGGCTTGAAATTATTCCTTGGTGTACGTCAAGGATTTGGGGGGAGGGAGTTAAAAAAACAATGAAGCCTTCCACGGAAACAAAGGCTGGTTTATTGTCTATAAAACCGCAAGAAAGGCAGTAGCTTTGCAGATCGTAATGGGTAATGCTTGGCATTGTTCCTCGCTTATGCACAATTTTCAAAATCAGTTTTCAGTGTCTTGCCATCAAGATTGCGACCGATAAAAACAAGTCGACTTTCACGTTTTTCATCTTCACGCCATGGACGTTGATGTTGTCCCTCAAGAAGCATGTGTATGCCTTGGATAACATAACGATCATCGTCTCCTTGAAAGGCAATAATGCCTTTTAATCGCAAAATATCAGGACCTTGTTGTTGTGTAATTTGTTGAATCCATGGAAAAAACTTTTCTGGTTGAAGAGCACCTGTTTTTAAGCTCACAGAAGTGATGGTAAGGTCATGCATAGCGGATACAGGGTGATGTTCATGATCATGCGTGCATTCAGGACCACAGACATGATGTGAATGCTGATGGCAGTTGTCTGAATGCTGCTGGTCGAGAAAATGGGGATCATCCTCTAAGATGCGTTGAAGATCAAAAGAGCCATGATTGAGGAGTTTTTCAAGAGGGATATTGGCACGCTCTGTTTCATAAAGAATGGCTCGGGGGTTAATGGCAAGAATGAGTGATCGGGTATGGGCACGCTCCTGTACACTGACAAGATCAACTTTATTTAAGAGAACAATATCAGAGAAAGCAATTTGTTCTTCTGCTTCTCGGCTCTTTTTTAGTTGGGAAGGCAAATATTTTGCATCAACAACTGCTATAACGCTGTCGAGAGCCATTTTGTCATGGATAGTATCATCCATAAAAAAAGTTTGTGCAACGGGAATGGGATCTGCAAGCCCTGTTGTTTCTATAATGATAGCATCAAATCGATGAGAGCGTTGCATCAGACTTTCCAGAATACGAATAAGATCACCACGCACAGTGCAGCAAACACAGCCATTATTCATTTCATAAATTTCTTCATCTGATTCAATGATAAGGTCATTATCAATACCAATTTCACCAAATTCATTGACGATGACGGCATAACGCTTGTTATGGTTTTCGCTAAGAATGCGATTGAGAAGAGTGGTTTTTCCTGAACCAAGATAGCCGGTGAGAACTGTAACAGGAAGTTTCGTGGGCATATTTTGTGTCTTTTCCATGGGAGCACATCTTATTATTGTAATGCATTTATTTCAAATCGCTTGATATCATCAAGTAAATTACGAAGTCCGCAAAGAGTGTGTGCAAAAATTGCTTCTCCTGCTTGTGATGTTGCTTGGCTTGCATTGCCTGCTGCTCCTTGTCTGTTTAAATCAGCCATTTTCCATCCAAAGGCATGAGGGCCATAAGCGCGTAAATAGCGATAATTGGCAATCATATCAGCTTGCTTATTATGAAAATTTTTAGCCTTTTCCATATGTACCTTTTCTGGTGCTAAATAGAGCATGAGGGAGGTTTCTATGAAGCCTCCATGGATATCAAGATGCTGTTTGGAGCGCTCCATAAGACCTTGCGGGAGACCAAAACGACTCCAGCTTGTCGCAACTGCAAGCATTGAAAAACGCCTTCGTAATTCAGTGATAACAATGCTCATTAAAGGCGAGTTTCCTCCATGAGCATTGAGCATAAGAAAACGTTTGATTCCTTTCTGATAGCAGTGCTCACCAATAGTTATCCATCGCTCGATAGCATGAGAAAAGCTGAGGGTTTTTGTGCCTGTAACATCCATATGCTCACCAGAATAACCAATCTTTTCAACTGGCAGGAGTGCGATAGAAAATTGCTCTTTCGTTTGTAAAGTGAGTGCTTTTGCAAAAGCTTCGGCGATAATCCAATCGGTTTCAAAGGGGAGGTGATCTCCATGATATTCGTGTGCGCCTAGGGGTAAAAGAGCGAGAAACGGCGTATCGGATAGCATAAATTATTACCCAAAAAGAAGTTCATAGAGATAAAGTTATCAAAAGCAGTAAAGTTACAGCTTTCAATTTAACCTATCTATGAGAGAAACACAAATATAGGAGTCTGTTCGTTTCAAATAGGGCGGAAACAAAAATAAAAGTTTTTAAATGGTGAAGCGTTTATTGAGAAAAATTATTTCAAGTTTTGATACGTTATGATACTTTCCAATATTCAAAGAGTTTAAAAATTAAAATTATGTTAATTTTGTGTCTTTACATACAATACATAATGTATTATATAATATATCTTATTGTGTTGTATGTGTTTATATAAATTATAAATATAAGTTTTGGTTTTTATATATATGAATATTCTTTTACTTTTTCAGTAAAGAAAAAGGGGAGCAAAGAAAGCTATGTTTAAAATATTTAAAAATCGTGTGTGTTCATTTGTCTTTACATTATTTATTCTTTTTTTTGTACAAACTGTGGAGGGGAATGCAAATTTTGTAAAAAATCAATTTCACGAGGAAGAAATTATTTCTACACTAGAAAAAAATGTAGTTATTAAAGCGGAAGATAGAGCTATTATCTATGATATTGGGAAACAAAATGAATTTTCTTTTGAGAAAAGTGAAAAAGTTGCTGCATTTTCAGGTTCAGCCTTTTGGGGGGGGATAGGGGTTGTATCATTTCTTATTTCTTTATGTGTGGGGGATTTTATTGGTGCTGTTGTATCTCTTTTAGGAATGTTTTGTACACTTTAGCAAAAGGCTCATCGACAAAGCCGATGAGTTTTTTTATTCATGCCATTCTGTTTAATAAAATAATATTGTATTGGATAGAAAAATTACTTTAGTTAATATTAAATGTATCTTTAATTGATATTATTAAAGTTTAAAATTATATAATTGATGTTTTGCTTTTCAAAGTAGTGAGATTTAATTTTTTACAGTTTATGGTTATTTTATCGTTATATGCTTAGCAATTTTACCCTCTTTTATCAGCCTTTTCATATTGTCTATCTGCTTTTGTGTAAAAGTTATTTATAAAAAGCACGTTAAAAGTTTTTTATGTTCCATGATAGGATAAAATAAAAAATATTTCCGTCTTCAGAGCTCTCATGCAATAAGAAAAATGATAGATTATAAATACAAATTAATGAGATGAATTTAAAAGTAATAAGGGATTATTTATGCATGAGAAGGAAGAGTTTTAAGTAAAAGATTTTGTTTGGTACGAAGACGCACAATCCACTGATCTTCACGAATAGCAGTATTATGCATCGTAATAAGTTCATTTTTTTTAATTTCAGCTGTTACGGTTGCTTTTTCTAAAAGTCCACAGGGAATGGCTTGGTGTGTGCGGGCTTCTGTATGGCTCATTAACCAAGCACGATAAGTATAAAGGCCGATAAAATCTAGCTGATCACCAGGATGTAAATCTTTTTTAGCAACAGCACAGACTTCTGCTACGGGGTGATCAAGAGGAGCCATATCTTTTTTGCCATAAAGCATAATTCGTGCACAGGTTAAGGGAACTTCCATTGCTGTGAGATGATAGGGGCGATGAAAGGTAAAGTAAGGACCCTGACCAATTTTTAAATCTTCCATACGTTCGCGCAGACGCGGATGTGCTATTTCTGCAATGACAAAAACACCAGGGGAAACGCCATGACCTGTTGAGTAATCTACAACACCATAATGTTTTAAAAGACCACCATCTTGTTTTGGGATAAGCACTTTGCTTAAATCTTGTAGGGGAACTTGTGGACCATGCATTCCTGGACAATCGGGGAGAAGACCAGTGGCATTGGCAATTGCTGCCATTTCAACCATCGTTTTTGAACCATCAATAAATTCAACCAACATGCGCACATTCATATTACGCCGTAACGCTTCTTCTTCATAAGCATCAGGTGTGGCATCAAAAAGCAGAGGATTATTTTTTCCCTTCCCAGCTGCCACAATCTTATGCCCAAGAGCTGAAACAAACTCGATGAGCTCCATACAAGAAGTTGGTTCATCGCCGGCACCAAGTGTATAAATAAGTCCTCGTTTTTCTGCTTCATGTTTGAGATAAGCGCCAATTGTAACATCTGCTTCAACATTCATCATGACAAGATGTTTGTTATTCTCAAGCGCTTTGATACCAATTTCTGCTCCAGCTTCAGGATAGCCTGTTGCATCCACAATAATATCAATTTGTTCATGGCTCAAAACAAGGTCAATATCATCGGTTGCCGCAATTAAACCTTTTTCAATAGCTCGCGTAAGGGCATGGGCATTTTCAACTTCCCGTACATGCCCATCTTCGCCATAGGCTAATATTGCGGCATCAAAAATACGCGTGGGCGTTCTTGTAGCAATAGCGGCGACTGTTATACCCTCCATATGTACAACAGTGGACAATAGATCTGTTCCCATTTCCCCACAGCCAATGAGCCCAATACGAATGGGGGGATGCTGTTCTGCACGCTGCTTCAGATCACGTGCTAAACCTGTTAGGTTCACATTGCTTGCCATTCTTTTTTTCCATTTGAAAATTACCTTATCAAAAAGGTATTTTCTACTTAAAAGGTGCCTTTGCTTTTACAATAATTAATCTTTTATTCTTGATGCTCTAATCAATGGGTTTTATAAAAGCAAGAGGCCTGGGCAGCTTTTATCAAATAAAATAGGAAGTACGTTATGCAACAAAAAATGGCAGTACAAGATGTCGTTAATTTTATTGGGAAAGAGATAGGAGTATCGGAGTGGCGTCTTGTGACACAGGATATGATTAATCAATTTGCATGCGCAACAGATGATCATCAATGGATACATGTGGATGAGGAAAGGGCTAAAAAAACACCTTTTGGTGGCACTATTGCTCATGGTTTTTTAACATTATCACTTTTGTCTACGCTTGCTTATGAGGTTCTTCCAGTGTTGGAAGGTATAACAATGGGAATTAATTATGGTTTTGATAAAGTACGCTTTATGAGTCCTGTAAAAACAGGTGTACGGGTGCGTGCTCATTTTGTTTTAGATGATGCTGAGATTCGTCCCTCTGGTCGTGTTGTTTTTCATTATGGCGTTACGGTGGAAATTGAACAGTTAAAAAAACCAGCTCTCACGGCTCAGTGGCTTGTTGTGGCTGTGGTTGGAGAGGAGTCTACAAACTCTTAAATCGTTTTGTGCTTTGTTCTGTCGCGTTTTTGTACAATTATTGTCAGATAATCACTAAATAGTAACATTGAGAATGATCTTAAGGGTGATAACACTTATGATGATAGGGGTTTTATAACGTTGCTCAATCCATCGCGGATTGCCATATCGCCTAAATTTCTTAAGATGTATAGCAAGTGAAGTAGTTTTGGTGACAAGAAATAATAGCTATGACGGCAAAATCCGTTATCATGCGAAGTGCAAGGAATAAGAACAACAATTTGCTCTTATAGAATGGATGGCTTTAATGAGTTTTTCCACTGTTTTGAAAGAGAACTCTGCTCTGCATGCATAGATTAAGGAAGAGCTGAAATGATGATAAAAATCACAGAAGCTATTTCCCCATGTTCTGTTACCATATGCATAAGTGGGAAAAGGTAAAAGACAAGAATAAAGAGAGTTTATGCTATGGGAAGAAAGACGAAAACTTTTGTTATTCTAGTGTTTTGTTCTATCGAGTTTTTGTACAATTTTGTCAGAGGACCATTGGGTGATGACATTGAGAATAATCAAAAGGATGATGACACTTGTCATAATAGAGGTATTATAACGCTGGTAGCCATAACGGATTGCCATATCACCTAAGCCTCCTCCGCCAAGATAGCCAGCAAGTGAAGTAGCCCCTATCAGAGAAATTACCATGACAGCAAACCCCGTAATCAGGCTGGGAAGTGCTTCAGGAATAAGAACATGCCGGATGATTTGCAGACGGTTTGCTCCCATGGAGCGGACAGCTTCGATGAGACCTTTTTCCACTGTTTTAAAAGAGAGTTCTGCCAGGCGTGCATAAAAGGGAATTGCTGAAATGGTGAGAACAAAGATCACAGAAGGCATCCCCACACCCCTTCCTACTACCATACGCGTAAGAGGAAGAAGATAAAATGCAAGAATAATAAAGGGAATGGCACGAATGCTATCAATGATGATACTTAAAGGGCGATGAATAAGAGATGAGGCAAAAATCCCTCCTCGTGCAGTGGTATAGAGCAGGAGGCCAAGGGGGAGGCCTATCATAAGTGCCATCAAAGAAGCGCTTATCGTCATCAATATTGTCTCAAAAACAGCATTGGGGAGTTCATGAGATAGAACATTAAACATAACCTAAAACCTCGCAATATCGTCCCTTTTTGGTCAACCACTCTACGGCCTTTTTTAAAGCTTCTTTATCTTGGGCTGGAAGACCTAAGAAGAGTCGTCCGATAGTTTCACCTTGTACTGTATCAATGCCACCATGCAAAATACGTGCTCTTAAACCAATTTCATCTTCTAGAAGATGGAGAAAAGGTTGTTGGGCAATTTCACCAGCAATATTAATTTCAATGACAGCTTCTTTTCCTATGGATTTGAGATCTTTGGCAAATTTTTCAGGAAGTTGTGGCATAACAAGTTTGAGCATGGCAATAGTTGTTTCTTCTTGAGGTGAGGTAAAAATATCTTTTACACGTCCTTCTTCCACAATCTTCCCTTGATTGAGGACAACAACGCGATGCGCAATGGTACGCACAACTTCCATTTCGTGGGTAATGAGCACAATAGTGAGGTGAAGACGTTTATTAATATCGGCGAGAAGTTCTAAAATAGATTGTGTAGTTTCAGGATCAAGAGCAGAAGTTGCTTCATCTGATAACAATATTTTAGGATTCGCAGCAAGAGAGCGTGCAATACCAACGCGTTGTTTTTGTCCCCCTGAAAGTTCGGCTGGATAATTATATTCTTTACCAGATAATCCTACCAATTCAATGAGTTCAAGGGCACGTTGATGGCGCAGCTTTTTATTTATACCATTTAATTTAAGGGGGAGTGTAATGTTATTGAGAATATTTTGTGATGAGAGAAGATTGAAATGTTGAAAGATCATTCCAATACGTTGGCGATAAGGTGCCCATTCTGTCTCTGTGAGATTGGAAATATCTACACCTTCAAAAAAAATAGATCCTGCATCAATTTGTTCTAATCCATTTAAACAGCGAATAAGTGTTGATTTTCCTGCTCCACTGCGTCCAATAATGCCAAGAATTTCACCTGCATGGATATCTAAGGATAGATTATTAACCGCTGGAATACCAGCCGTCTTGTTAAAACAACGGCTGATATTTCTTAAGGAGATAAGAGTGGGTTTTTTCATTCAATATTACCAAGATTTATGGCAATACTACCAAGATTTATGGCAATACTACCAAGAGAAGGGCACAATTACCAAGATGTTTGAGCGGCTGGCCCAAAAATTTCTTTGATTTTTGCACGGACAGGTTCGCTGTTGTAGGCAGCAACTAATTTTTTGACCCATGGCTCATCTTTTTCGCTCGCGCGTACAACGATGATATTATTATAAGGATTGTTTTCAGCCTTTTCCCATGCAATCACATCTTGTTGTAAGTTTAATCCAGAGACCAAAGCCCAATTGGTGTTTATGACCGCGATATCAAAATCATCAATAGTGCGCCCTAACATGCCAGCATCAAGTTCACGAATTTGCAAATTTTTAGGGTTTTCAATAATATCAAGGAAAGATGCAAGAATATCGTGGGGATCTTTAAGTTTAATCAGACCTAAAGAATTGAGAAGAAGTAAGGCTCTGCCCCCATTTGATGGATCATTTGGAATGCCAACATGTGCTCCATTACGCAGTTCTTTTATAGCTTTTATTTTGTGCGAATAGACACCAATTGGGGCAATAAATGTATAGCCTACAATCGAGAGTTTATAACCACGTTGTTCTATTTGATTTTTAAAGTAGGGTGTATGCTGAAAAGCATTGGCATCAATCTCTCCTGCATTCACAGCATCGTTAGGCAGAGTGTAATCAGAAAAATAAACAAGTTCAATATCTAGACCAGTTTGTTTTGCTTGTTCTGCTGCGGTTTGCCAAATAGTAGCTTCATGCCCCTCCATAACACCAAGTTTGATCTTTGCTTTATCTGCAGCCATGGAAAAACTCATAGACAAAAAAAGTACAAAGAGAGAAAGGAATAATCCAGTGGGAAAATTTCGGGATAATTTCTTTAATGTCATGGCTTTTGCCTTTCTTTATTCTTTTCTAAGAGATGTCTTGAGAGAAGATTCAATGTCTTATTTTAAAGAAATTTGAGACTATAAAAGCTTCAGAAAATATTCAATCATTTTATTCAAAAGTAGAATATTATTTTCCTATGTTGTAAGCATTTTTTACAAAATAATAAAATGTGCGAGCAGTCTTGCTACAAAATTCAGGAATAAATTCTTCATTTTTCATTCTTTGTTTGGGGAACCAAAGACAATTTCAAAACTTCTTTAAGTGACGATTGGCAAAAATCCAAGCGGTCAGATGAGGTTTTGCCAGTAAAGCCATAAAGAAAAGTACATTCCATAAGGGAATATTGCACAATCAAAATAATAGATCGTGCATATAGGGTACTAGGGGATACGCTTTTCTCGAATTGTGGTGCATTTCTTTGAATCAGCAAAGAATTGATCACCATGTAACTTAAACACGGAAATTTTTTGCAAAGACGTATATTTTGTCCTTTGCACTTTGGAGAGGAAGAAAAGAATGTTCAAGAAAAGTTTTTTATCAACGACAGTTATTTTATTCGCTTTGGGGGGAGGGAAGCTGGGAATGACTGCTGCTTATGCGGGCGATGTAACAGTTGCTCATGTGGCATCAGACCAAACCGTTTTGCGTACAGGTCCAGCGGATACTTATAAAGTTATCGCAACTGTCCCTAAAGGAGAAAAAGTGCAAATTCATGGCTGTCTTTCCAATAAAGCTTGGTGTTCTCTTCGCTATAATGGAAAAGTTGGTTGGGTATTTGCAGGTTATTTAAATGTCAACAATGTGCCTGAGATCTCTTTTACAGCGATGCGTGCTAAGCCAAATTCTAAGATGAAAGCTAAAAAGCAACACGTAAAACAGATTATTTCCAATTTTAAAAACCTGACTGTGCCTCATAAAACACGGAAAAAGACGCCAAAATTTTACAGAACGGATATGATTATTGATGCCACTGGAGTCAAAACAAGAGATGAACGAACGATTTTTAATCCATCGCCGAAGGCGCAAAATGTTTCTGTAAAGCATGTCAATGCTTATAATCCTTTTTTTCCTGATGATGTCAATTTCAAGAATTTTGAGCGCAATGAAACACGTTACCGTATCGTAACTTATCCTGCTCCATAAGGGTAAAAAATTTATCGTTGTTAGGATAACAGAAAAAAATGATGGCAGCGTGAAGCGGAAGAATACTTCATGCTGCTCTTTTTTTAATTTTCCGCTTTAGGTTTTATCAAATTACGAGAAATAAGGAGTTCAGCAATTTGCACGGCATTCAATGCTGCTCCCTTTCTTAAATTGTCAGCAACAACCCAAAAGGCTAGGCCATTTTCAACGGTGATATCTTCACGAATACGGCTAATAAAGGTGTCATCTTCACCAGTACATTCATAGGGAGTGGTATAACCTCTATCTTCGTGTTTATCGATAACTTGGCAGCCAGGTGCATTACGCAGAAGGGTTCGTGCTTCATGGGCGCTTAGAGGTTTTTCAAATTCAACGTGAACCGCTTCAGCATGACCGATAAAGACAGGAACACGAACAGCAGTGGCTGTTAATTTGATCTTAGGATCAAGAATTTTCTTCGTTTCAGCCGTCATTTTCCATTCTTCTTTTGTATAGCCATCTTCCATGAAAACATCGATATGGGGAATAACATTAAAGGCAATGCGTTTGGTGAATTTTTTTACTGAGATTGGATCTGCAACAAAAACCGCTCGTGATTGTTCAAAGAGTTCATCCATTCCTTCTTTTCCAGCTCCAGAAACCGATTGATAGGTGGAGACAACGACACGTTTAATGTTTGCTGCATCATGAAGAGGTTTTAAAGCTAAGACCAGTTGAATAGTTGAACAATTAGGATTGGCGATAATATTGCGCTTGGAAAATTCACCAATGGCTTGTGCATTGACTTCGGGCACAATCAACGGCACATTTGCTTCATAGCGCCAAGTGGAGGAATTGTCGATGACTACACAGCCGGCAGCAGCGATTTTAGGGGCATATTCTTTGGAAATGCTTCCCCCCGCAGACATGAGACACAGATCGGTATCGGAAAAATCATATGTATCTAGTGCTTTTACTTTTAAGGTTTTATCACCATAAGAAACCTCTAGCCCTAATGAGCGCCGTGATGCGAGAGGAACGATTTCATGGGCAGGGAAACCACGTTCTTCTAAAATTGTGAGCATTTCACGACCGACATTTCCTGTTGCGCCAACAACTGCAACTTTAAAACTCATTTTTCTGTACTCCTGTTCCTCTCCACATTTCTCCCTTCGGGCTATACTCAGGAGAAGGTGCGTTGGTCAAGGAATATTTGGGTATCTTGTCTGATTTTCAGAAGGTTAATCTTTATGCACAGGTCTTATGAGTTAGCAGATAAGCTTATTTGGCATGGTCGTATTTTGGGTATCTTTGAAAGTAGAGAAAATTTGAATATTTTATGCTAAGCTTGTACGAAGATGACTTCGATAATGTTTCAATTTTTTAAATTCTTCAGCTTTTATCCGTTTCTTTAAGACATTTGTCTTTTGTAACAGTTTGTGCTGTGCTTTTTTACATCAGCAAATTTTTTGTAGAAGTCTCTATACCTTTATCTTTTGTAATAAGCTTCTAAAAGGTTTTTATTGCAGAAAGTTTGAACAAAATTATGAAAATAAGTTGCTGTTTTTTCATAAGAAATTAATTGCAAGATTGCTCGTTGTTTTTTACGGGTAAGCATTCTAAAATTTTTCAAAAGCAGAGATTCTGCTTTGCTTGATATTCTCTCATCATCATCGGGATTTGTCGTCTCTGCTTTTGTTGAGATATCTGCATAAAAGAAGGAAATTAAGACATCCAGTATATCGGCAATTTCCTGTAAGCGTCCTGCGCTCACACGATTTATGCCTTTTTCATATTTTTGAATTTGTTGAAAAGTGACACCTTCTTATGTGCTATTTTTCTCATTATTTTGCAAGGGACGTGCTTCTGAGGCAAGCATAATGGGGACACCATCACGGATAGGATAAGCAAGTTTTGCTTTGAGTGAAATTAATTCTTGTGTTTTTCGGTTTAATGAAAGTGTTGCTCCTGTGATTGGGCAAACAAGCAATTCAAGCATTTTGGGGTCAGTCGTTATTTTTTTCATATTTTATCCTGCATTTGTTTCAATGGTACTCCGCTCCTGTTTGTTTCATCAGCGAGCGCTCCGTTAAAGCAAGAAGAGTTTGGGCACGGCTGCCAATATCTGGGGCCTCCAGTAAAGCTTGTTTTTCTGCTGGTGTAAAGGGGATAAGGGCTGAAAAAGCGTTCACCAATAGCGGGGTAGGTGCTTGTATGATACTGTTCCAATTATATTCCATTTCATTTATCGTGAGATATTGTTCAACAATATTGAGTAAATTTTCTCGATTAATGTCTTCTGCAATATCGGGTTCTTGTAAGTCGTTTATATTTGAGCGGACAAGAGCAGTTCGATAGGATTTGGTGTTTGCCAATTCCTGTTCTAGAGTAAAGCGGCAAATGCCTTGTAAGATAATGAAAAGCTGTCCATTGCCTGTTTCACTATAATTGGTAATACGCCCTATACAACCTGTTTTGTAAAGCTGTGTGGAGCAGCAATCTGGTGCCGATGAAAGCGGTTGAATGATTCCCAATAAGCGATTGGATACCATAACATTTTCAACCATTTCAAGCGCTTCTGGTTCAAAAATATTGAGTGATAAAAAACCACCAGGTAGTAAGAGTGCTCCCTCTAGTGGGAAAAGAGCAATTTGTTTTGGAAGATCATTTTCGCAATTGTAATGGATATTGCCAGCTTTCATGAGTGTTTTGTAACCTTTATCCGATGAAGTTTGGTATGTAAATAACCGCAATTTATGACACTATTTAGAGACAAAAAAGTGAGAGAGAAGAAAAATCAATCTCTTGTGTTAATATTATTTTATAAAATATGTAGAATCTTTCCTCTTAAAAGATATGAAACCTCGTGGTTTTAATTAGCCCGTGTGGTTTTAAATTTGTTTGTGCAAGAGGGATACTGCTTTATGATTTTCTTGAAGACACGAAATCTTTGTTTTTTCTCAAGGTCTTTGTTTATGGCCCTTTTTATTTATAGCTTTGGCAATTTTTCCTTATTGATTTCCTGAAAGGCGGCCATTTGCAATTTTTAGGATCTCAAAAGATTTCCATTATAAGTCTTGTAAAGCAGTTTATGCAAGTTTAAATTTAGAATGCTTTCATCACTTTACTAATGACAGCGTGATAAAGATAGGTTATAGATCAAAATCTGTCGGAAAGAGCATTATTGTTTCTTTCATTTTTTTGCGGGAGAGTGCAGATTGCAAGCTTTCGTATCTGCCGCCGAAGGGGAAAATAGCCCATAATCTCTCAGGCTCTAAGGACCGTGAAAGAACAAAGACAGATCTGGAAAGTCGGAAAGATCCGCGCCGAAGGTGTAAGCGAAAGATCTTTTCGCGAGTCTCTCAGGTTTATGACAGAAGGGTGCAGAGACAGCCATATTGTGTGGCATGAGCGCGACTTTGGAGATATTATGGGTACAACACAAGAACTTGAAACATATTCTTTAAAAAGACTTCCCTTACATGAATTGCATGAAATGGTGGGAGCAAAATTTGGTGCTTTTGCGGGGTGGAACATGCCTTTAACTTATCCTCTTGGGGTGATGAAAGAGCATCTGCATACCCGTGCACATGCCGGACTTTTTGATATTTCTCATATGAAATTGATTGCTGTTGAGGGAGAGCAGGCAGTGGAATTTTTATCCTACTCCTTTCCCATTGATGCAGCACTGTTAAAGATTGGACAATCGCGGTATAATTATTTGCTGAATGAGCAGGCTGGTATTCTTGATGATCTTATCATTACTCGTTTAGCAGAATACCGTTTTATGCTGGTCGTTAATGCTGGGAATGCAGAGGCTGATTTTGCAGAACTGCAAAAGCGTGCTGTTGGTTTTAATTGCCAAGTTATTGCTCTTGAGAGGGTGTTGTTGGCACTTCAAGGTCCTGAAGCAGCGGCTGTTATGTCTGATACGGGGGTGCCTGGTAATGAATTGTTGTTTATGCAAGGATTTGAATCACAACAAGATTGGTTTATTACGCGTTCTGGTTATACGGGGGAAGATGGTTTTGAAATTGCTTTGCCAATAGAGTATGCGCGTGCATTGGCTGAGAAATTGCTGCAAGATCCTCGTGTGGAATGGGTTGGTCTTGCCGCACGTGATAGCCTTCGATTGGAAGCGGGGTTGTGTTTACATGGCAATGATATTACCCCTGAGACTACGCCTATTGATGCAGCACTGACATGGGCAGTGCCCAAAAATGTTCGGGAAAAAGCACAATTTTATGGCGCAAAAGCCTTTCTTGCGGCTCTTCAAAATGGACCTTCTCGTTGTCGAGTTGGATTAAAACCGCAAACACGTCAACCTATTCGTGCAGGTGCGGTGCTTTTTGATGGTGAGGGCAATCAGATTGGGGTGGTAACATCAGGTGGTTTTGGTCCTTCTTTTGATGGTCCTGTAGCGATGGGTTACGTTCCTGTTGAATGGAAAGTGGAAGGAACAGAAGTCTTTACAGAGCTGCGTGGCAAAAAGATTGTAATGTCAGTTCATTCTCTCCCCTTTGTTGAACAACGTTATTTTAAAGGATAATTTTTATGTCTAAAACTTATTTTACAGAAGATCACGAATGGCTGCGTGTTGAAGGACAAGAAGTTATTGTTGGAGTCACACATTATGCTCAAGAACAATTAGGGGATTTGGTTTTTGTGGATTTGCCGCAGATTGGAACACAACTTTCTAAAGGTGATGCTGCTGCTGTGGTAGAGTCAGTGAAAGCGGCTTCAGATGTTTATGCACCTCTTAATGGGGAAGTGCTCGAAATCAATAAAGCGTTAGTAGATAATCCCGAGTTGGTTAATCAGAAAGCCGAAAAAGAAGGTTGGTTATGGAAAATGACATTGCAGGATGAAACGCAACTGGAAGGGTTGCTGGATGAGGCTGCTTATAAAGTATTCATTGGATGAGTGTTATGTTAGAGCGTCATTTTTCTTCTCGCCATATTGGGCTTCGTCCTGATGAAACACAAAAAATGCTTGATGTTTTAGAGATTGATAGTATTGATACACTTATCTCTCAAGCTGTCCCACACTCTATCCATTTGAGGTGTTCGCTTAATCTGCCAAAGGCAGCCAGTGAAAGCCACGCCTTGGACGAACTCTCCAAGATCATGGGGAAAAACCAAGTGCACAAAAGTTTTATTGGGCAGGGATATCATGGAACATCCATACCTCCTGTTATTTTACGAAATCTTTTTGAAAATCCAGCTTGGTATACTGCCTATACACCCTATCAGGCAGAAATTAGCCAAGGTCGTTTAGAACTTTTGTTTTATTTTCAGACATTAATTAGTGAACTCACTGGTTTGCCTGTTGCAGCTGCTTCACTTCTTGATGAAGCAACCGCTTTAGCGGAAGCCAATGCCATCGCTGTGCGTTTTGCGCGTGAAAAAAAAACAAAGATTTCTCTTCAGAGTTTTTTGCATCCCCAAACCTTGAGTGTTGCGCAAACGCGTGCTGAAACACAAGGCATTCAGATGAACCAGAATGGTGAAATTTGTTCTCATACCGCTGCGATTGTTTTGTCTTGGCCCGATACAAAAGGTTTTTTTCATGATTACCGTGACGTTATTAAAGAGGCAAAAGCAAAAGGCGCATTGGTGATTGTGGTTGCTGATCCTTTAGCACTCTCTCTTATGGAAGCACCAGCAAAATGGGGCGCTGATATTGTTGTTGGTTCGATGCAACGTTATGGAGTCCCCATGGGATTTGGTGGACCTCATGCTGGTTATCTTGCTGTTAGTGAAGCTTTAACGCGTCTTATTCCAGGGCGTATTGTTGGGCAGTCTGTTGATACAAAAGGGCGTGTTGGTTTCCGTTTAGCATTGCAAACACGTGAACAACATATCCGGCGCGATAAAGCAACGTCGAATATTTGTACGGCTCAGGCTTTGTTGGCAAATATGGCAACGGCTTATGCTGTTTGGCATGGACCACAAGGTTTGCAGGAGATTGCACGGCGAATTCATCATTTAACATGCCGGTTTGTTGCTGGTTTAGAGGTAGCAGGTATTCCTTGTGAAGGGAAAAGCTTTTTTGATTGTGTCAGCATTGTTGTGAAGGGAAAAGCACGGGAGATTGCACACCAAGCCAAGGCAGATGGACGGATGCTTCGTATTCTCGATGATGATAGGGTGGCAATCAATTTTGATGAATTGTCAACAGAACAGGATGCTCATGCTTTGGCACAGCTTTTTGGCGCACGGTTGGTTGATCAGGCCTCTCCAAGACTTATGGGAGAGGGACGTGATGCGGCTTTTCTTTCTCAGCCCTTTTTTCATGCGGTTCATTCAGAAACAGATATGATGCGTTTTTTGCGTCGTTTATCGGATAAAGATTTGGCATTAGATCGAGCAATGATCCCACTTGGTTCTTGTACAATGAAGCTTAATGCGGCCGCTGAATTGATGCCTGTCAGTTGGCCTACGGTTGCCAATATGCATCCCTTTGCTGCTCAAGAAGATACCATGGGCTATTTGGAAATGATTGAGCAACTCAATGCGTGGTTGTGTGAAATCACAGGTTTTGCACAAGTGTCTTTTCAGCCAAATTCTGGTGCTCAAGGTGAATATGCAGGGCTTTTAGCAATCCGCCGATATCACCAATCGCACGGGGAACATCAACGTACAGTTTGTCTTATTCCTGCATCGGCACATGGTACCAATCCAGCTTCTGCCCATATGGCGGGCATGGAAGTTGTGGTAGTGAAGTGCTTGAGCGATGGTGATGTTGATGTTAATGATCTCAGAATGAAAGCACAATTGCATAAGGAGCGTTTAGCTGCTTTCATGATTACTTATCCTTCAACCCATGGTGTTTATGAAGAAAGTATTAAGGATATTTGCTCTCTTATCCATGAAAATGGTGGACAAGTTTATTTTGATGGGGCTAATTTGAATGCGCTTGTTGGGTTGGCGCGTCCGGCAGATATTGGTGCGGATGTTTGTCATATGAATCTTCATAAAACATTTGCTATTCCCCATGGCGGTGGTGGTCCTGGTGCGGGGCCTATAGGAGTCGCAGAGCATCTTAAGCCATTTTTACCAGGTCATGAACAAGAGAGGACAACCCATGCGGTTTCAGCGGCGCCTTATGGAAGTGCTTCTATTCTTGTGATTACTTGGATGTATATTCGCATGATGGGTGCTGATGGCTTGAAATCTGCAACACAAACAGCAATTTTAAATGCCAATTATATTGCTGCACGTCTTTCGCAGACCTATTCTATTCTTTATCGAGGCAAACATGGGCGGGTTGCCCACGAATGTATTGTCGATACACGTTTGTTGAAAGAACAATATGGTGTGAGTGTGGATGATATCGCAAAACGTCTCATTGATTATGGCTTTCATGCGCCGACGATGTCGTTTCCTGTTCCTGGAACTTTGATGATTGAGCCAACGGAATCAGAGCCAAAGGCAGAAATTGATCGTTTTTGTGATGCTTTGCTTTCTATTGCTGAAGAAGCTAAGAAAGTCAGTAGCGGTATTTGGCCAAAAGACGATAATCCACTGGTGAATGCACCGCATACGTTGGTTGATACGGTTGATGATGCTTGGGCGCGTCCTTATTCGCGACAAGAAGCTGCTTTTCCCAACAGTTCTCTTGATCCGGCCAATAAATATTGGCCGCCTGTTTCACGTATTGATAATGTTGCGGGAGATAGAATGCTTATTTGTTCTTGTCCACCATTGGGAAATAGTTATTAAATAGTGTTTCAATTTATTTGTTTACATTGATGAAATGCCCACACATTTTGTGTGGGCATTTTTCTCATTTCTTATGATTCCTTGGGTGATCTTCCCTTGGTTTTCGTTTTTTTCATAAGAGCCTGTAAATAAAGTGATATTTTGCGTTCTTTTGTTTAAGCATTTTGGTGGAGAATCTTGATGAATAAAATTGGGAGGAGAGTATTTAAAAATCCCATTTGGCAGTGCTGATTGCTTCTTTTAATTGATAGGATGATGTTGTCATTTTTTTCTTGAAAGTGTTTTAAACGTAAACGCGTTGATAGCGGTTACTTAGAGATGTCAGAATTTCATTGGGAATGGTCTTGGCATCTGTCGCCGCTTTTTCGAGGGTTTGATGGGGACCAATGAGTTCTATCCAATCACCTCTTTGAGGTTTTTGGTTAAGATCGGTTGTGTCTATGATAATAGAATCCATAGAAATGCGTCCAACAATGGGAAGCTTGTGCCCATTGAAATAAACAGTACCTTTATTTGAAAGAATACGTGGCCAACCATCTGCATAGCCGATAGAAATGGTCGCAAGAGTGCTTGGTCTTTGGGTCATAAAGCTTTCTCCATAGCCTACAGGTATTCCTGCATCAACAGAGCGGCTTTGAAGAATTTGTGCTTCAAGTTTTAGAACGGGTTTAAGAGGTGTTGGTTGTGTGCCACGGGGATCAACTCCGTAAAGTGCAATGCCGGGACGAACAAGATCAAAATGAAAATCGGAACCAAGAAAAATACCTCCAGAATTGGCAAATGAGACCTTACAGACAGGCAACTTTGCAAGGAACTTTCTAAAAGCAGCTAATTGTATCTTGTTGGACAAATGTGTAGAATCCTCTCCATTTGCAAGGTGACTGAGAAGATATTTTATCTCTGCTTTTTCAAAAATTGTCGGTTGTTTGATGAGTTTTTGTAATTCTTTTTTATCAAGACCTAATCGGTTCATATTGGTATCAATTTGAATGATTGCGGGAAATTTTTGATATTTTTTTTGGCAAAGTGTTTGCCAGCTTTCAATTTCCTTCCAAGAATTGAGAACAGGAACAATATTAGATTGTGCAACAAATTCTTCTGCGGTATGTGGAAGACCATTCAAAAGAGCAAGTGTGATATTGGAGGGTAAAATGTTTTTTAGTTGGAGGGCTTCTTCGATTTTGGCAACAAAAAAAGTACGGCAACCAGCTTGATAAAGTGCAGGGACAATTTTATGGACACCCAGTCCATAAGCATTAGCTTTGACAACTGCAGAACATTCTGCTGGGGCAACATATTGGGCTAAAGTTTTATAATTTGCAATAATAGCACTCACATTGATGGTTGCTATAGCTGTGGCAGGAAATAATGCATGTTCTTCATCACTAACGGATTTATTCATTTTAAAACCCTCTCTCGTATCTGTGATACACCAAGTTTTCTTTGGTTAGCTCATATCGTTTTCTATGATATATAGAAAGGAAGCCTGTAGAGTTTGTTATTGTCAAAATCATGCCCATTTCACCTTGAGTCATATGTTATCAAAATACTTTTTTAAGGTAAAATACTTGCCTTTGGATCGTAAAGAGATTTCGTAGTTTTATTGGTGTAATTATGAACATCTTATCCTCTGACAATGGAGAGAAAAATAGGCTTTTTCTGTTTGCAGCTATAATATGCTTTAAAAATAAAAACACATCTATGTTGTATTATTTTTATTTGCCAAATTATGCTGTTTTGTTGAGGAATTATTTTTGGTTCAAGCATGTATAGTTTATTCATTTGCGTTTGATCAAACTTCTTTCTTCATAGACAATAATAACGCAATTTGGCGTTTTGTGTATTTTTTCTTTGCAACTCATTTGGATATAAAAATGTTAATCTTAAGGCTTTTGTTTTAAGAAAAATATTGGCAGATGATGATACAAGTATTATATCATTCCGCAAGTTCAAGATTTAATGTTTAATGAGATAGAGGGAAGAGTTTTATGAATGCGTCTGCTACCAATGTTCAGTCAAACATCAGCGGCGTTGCGTCAAGCTTTCCAATTCCTGAAAATGTGTTTGCGCTTACTGTCCAAGAAGTTTATCATTATACAGACCGCTTGTTTAAATTTCGATTGAATCGTCCGGAAAGTTTTCGTTTTCGTTCGGGTGAATTTGTGATGATCGGTTTACCAAATGCAGAAAAGCCGGTTTATCGCGCTTATTCAATTGCAAGTCCTTTTTGGGATGAACAGCTTGAGTTTTTTTCAATCAAAGTTCCAGGGGGACCTTTAACCGAGCATCTGCAAAAAATTAAAATTGGTGATACAGTTCTCATGCGGAAGAAATCTACTGGGACATTGGTTCTGGATGCTCTTATTCCTGGTAAGCGTCTTTATCTTCTTTCAACAGGGACGGGAGTCGCTCCCTTTGCAAGTCTTATCCGTGATCCTGACACTTATGAAAAATTTTCAGAAGTGGTGCTTATTCAAACAACCAGAGAAAAAAATGAGCTTGTTTATGCAAAAGAACTTGTTGTCTCTTTACAACAGGATCCACTGATTGGTGAATACGCAAAACAGTTGAAATTTTATCCTATGACAACTCGAGAGACTTCCGAGCATATGGGCCGTATTACGACTGTTATGGAGAATGGTACTTTTTTTGAAATGACTGGTTTACCAAAAATTTCTCCTGATGAAGATCGCGTCATGATTTGTGGTTCCATGGCTATGTTGAAAGATTGTGCAAGGATGTGTGAAGGTTTTGGTCTTGTTGAAGGAGCCAATAATGCACCGGCTACTTATGTTGTAGAGCGTGCTTTTGTCACGTGAGAGGGGAGCTTGTGTTGCTGTAAGTGCTAATGCGGTAATAGTATTCCAATCACCTGCTGTGATAAGTTGTTTGGGTGTTATCCAAGAGCCACCAACACAGAAAACATTAGAAAGCTTAAGTCATTGCATTGCATTTTGGGGAGTAATGCTGCCTGCTGGGCAAAACCGGATTTCAGAGAACGGGGATGCTAAAGCTTGGAGGAAAGAAATGCCCCTAATTGCTTTGGCAGGAAAAAATTTGAAATATGAGTAGCCTTTGTCTAATGCTTGCATGAGTTCACTTGGTGTCATCGCACCGGGGAGAAAAGGGGTTTTGCTGTTTTTTGCACAATCAATTAATTCGTTTGATAATCCAGGGTTTACAATAAATTTTGTCCTGCGCGTTCGGCTTGTTCATAGTGCAGAGTCTTAGCAATTGTTCCTACTCCAACAATTGCTTGCGGTACTTTTTGTGTAATTGCTTTTATTGCCTTATATGCGTTGAGGGTTCGCAGTGTGATCTCCATTGTTTTCAATCCACCTTTGATAAGAGCACGCGCTAAGGGGATGGCATTTTGCAGCTCATCAATTTGCAAAACAGGTATAACAGTTTATTCTTGGAGAAGTGTTAAAAGGTTGTTTATTTTCTGGCACATGATGTTTTTTCTTCTTGGAAAGAATATGGTTTCATAGAGTTTGATTAAGCATAAAATGTTAAAGAGTCAGTGAATAGATCTTGAAATTGAGTAAAACGCGCGTTATGCCAGAGCTCATGGAAAAGAATTTTAAAGTTGCTGCACTTTATTGCTTCGCGGATTTGAAGCATTATCGTCAATTACAAAAACCTTTGCAGGATTTATGTCAAGCAAAGGATATTAAAGGTACTTTGCTTTTAGCACAAGAGGGCATTAATGGAACTGTTGCAGGATCTTGTGCTGCAATTGAAGCATTGGTAGATTTTATTACGGCTGAACCAGTGTTTCAAACGCCGGAGATTAAGTATTCATGGGCTGCAAAGATGCCTTTTCACCGTATGAAAGTACGGTTGAAAAAAGAGATTGTAACGATGGGGATTGAAGGTATCGATCCATTAAAAGTTGTGGGAACTTATGTAGATCCGCAAGATTGGAATACTCTTATTCAAGATGAAGAAACAATTCTCATTGATACGCGTAATGATTATGAATATGCCATTGGAAGCTTTCAAGGAGCCATTGATCCGCGTATTAAAACATTTCGTGAATTTCCTGCATGGGTGCGCGAACATGAGGCTGATTTGAAGAAGAAAAAGAAAATTGCTATGTTTTGTACAGGCGGTATTCGCTGTGAAAAATCAACAGCTTATGTTCGTGAGCTGGGTTATGAACAGGTTTATCATTTAAAAGGTGGAATTCTGAAATATTTGGAAACGATTCCCAGAGAAGAAAGTTTGTGGTGGGGCGAGTGTTTTGTTTTTGATGAGCGCGTTTCTGTAAAACACGGTCTTGAAGAATGTGGGCGTGAACTCTGTCGTGCATGTCGTTCTCCTCTTAATGCTGAGAGTAAATTATCAACGCATTATGAAGAAGGTGTTTCATGTGAATCTTGTTATGGTACGCGCAGTGATGCTGATAGGCAGCGTTTTCGCGAACGTCATAGGCAATTCCAATTAGCAAAATTGCGTGCAATTGATTCACATCAAAAGTTTTAAAAGCATTATATTTTAGGACTTGAAACTTTTACTTTTTCCTTTTGTTAAGAGAAAAGTGTGCAATGTTATTAGAGAAGTTTTTTAGAAGACGTAGAACATTGTTTAACCTTCTGTTTGCTGTGCAAAGTTCAAGCTATTGACTTGTAAATCCACATTATCATTACCTGTTGTGAAATAGCTATTTTTCACTTTGTCGTGTTTAATTTATTTTAAGTATTCTTGAAATTAATAAAATGATGCTATGCTCTCTCCATGGAGAAATAATATAAGAGGAGCGTATTAATGGCGTGGAGGAATGGGGTAGAAAAGTTGTAGTTTTATTAAGGGATGTTGTCTTTTTGCATTATATTTTCTTTAAAAGTTAAAAAATATTAAAAATAAAAAAAATCATTGCAATCAATAAGGATTCGTTTTATATCAAACCTTGCCCAAAGTCGCACGTGCCTGTGGGTGTCCGCTGGTTCTCAAATGGTGAGATTAACCGGTACGGTACCTGGAACTAACCGCTCCAGTCATTCTTACGGCCAACCGAAAGAGTGAGGACATCTTGAAGCAACGACGGTGCGGGCCTTTCTGGTGTCTTCCAGCTGTCCAAATGCTGGGATAACTATAGAGGCACACCTCATTGCCTTCAGTGCGGAAGTGGTTTTCTCATCCAATCAAAAAGGCAGATAAAATAGGACAACGTAGTTTTTGCGCTGTTCTTTCGTTTCATACAATATCGGTTTCTCGTTGATTATTCAGGTCATCAGAGTGCCAAGGGGAATTGTGTGTGTTTTGTCCTTTGGTTATTGGCGGCTCTGTGCTGTCCAAGCATAGAGTAGGGGTTTTATTCCCTAAGGAGAATTGGTGATGGCGACACAACGTATTCGTGATTTTCTTGCAACACATCGTTCTGAAGGTCCATGTTTGGTTGTTGACCTTGATGTTGTTCGTAAAAATTATTTAAATTTTGAAAAAGCTCTTCCTCAGTCTCGTATTTTCTATGCGATAAAGGCTAATCCAGCTCCTGAGATTTTGCGTTTTCTTGTTTCTTTAGGCTCGTCTTTTGATGCAGCTTCTGTTGCAGAAATTGAAATGGCGCTAAAAGCAGGAGCAACCTGTGATCGCATTTCTTTTGGAAATACGATAAAAAAAGAGCGTGATATTGCACGTGCATATGCACTTGGTATTTCACTCTATGCCGTTGATTGTATTGAAGAAGTTGAAAAAATAGCACGTGCTGCTCCAGGAGCTCGCGTTTTTTGCCGCGTTCTTACCGATGGAAAAGGTGCAGAATGGCCGTTGTCACGTAAGTTTGGTTGTGCCCCTTCTATGGCGGTTGATGTATTACGTAGGGCACATCAATTAGGTTTGCAGGCCTATGGTGTTTCTTTTCATGTAGGGTCTCAGCAGACTGATCTTAATGCATGGGATCGTGCTTTATCAGATGTGGCTGCAGTTTTTAAGCATTTGGAGCAAGAAGGGATTTCTTTGAAATTGGTTAACATGGGTGGTGGGTTTCCAACGCGTTATTTAAAAGATGTTCCTACAGAACAAGCTTATGGTACGGCTGTTTTTGATTCATTGAAAAAATATTTTGGGAATCGTATTCCCGAAACGATCATTGAACCAGGGCGTGGGATGGTTGGTAATGCTGGTGTTATTCGTACAGAAGTTGTATTGATATCCAAAAAGGCAGATAATGATAATGTCCGATGGGTTTATCTTGATGTAGGAAAATTTAATGGTCTTGCGGAGACCATGGATGAAGCAATTCGTTATCCTATTGAAACTCCTCATGACGGTAAAACTATGGAGCCTTGCATTTTAGCGGGACCTACCTGTGATTCAGCAGATGTTCTCTATGAAAAAACACCTTATTTACTGCCTTTATCTCTGACAGTGGGTGATGAATTGTTAATTCATGGAACGGGTGCTTATACCGCAACTTACGCATCTGTTGCCTTTAATGGTTTTGAACCTTTGCGATCCTATGTGATTTAAATCTTTCTTTATAGTGGCAAAGAGTATAGCGGGATAGAGTGTTGGGTGTGTGATAAGCATGAATATGATCAATTTTCAAACAAAAGATGGGGCACTTTTTACACTTTCATGTGAGCAAGAAGCTGATAAACCATACCGTGAATGCTTGCTTGACTTAGCTTTAGGAAAAGGGCGTAAACGTAAGTCATCAGAAGCTTTACGCTGTGGCCGGTTGGCTGCATATGGACTTTCCTTTGTTGTCAAAAATGCGCTTGGAGAGCTTGTGGGCAGTGTACGTCTTTGGAATGTTCGTTTTAACAAAGGGCAAAATGGTATACAGCATGCTTTGTTGTTGGGACCTTTGGCTGTTTCAGCAGAATGCTCCGGTTTAGGGATAGGATCGGTTCTTATGCAACATGCAATTAAAACAGCAAGAGAATTGGGGTATGGTGCCATTTTTCTAGTGGGGGATTGTGCCTTTTATCAGCGGTTTGGTTTCTCAAGTTGTTTAACAAAAAATTTGGCAATGCCTGGTCCTTATGAGAAACATCGTTTTCAGGCGTTGGAATTGATACCAAAATATCTTTCTGCATGTCATGGCACATTGATTCCTAGTGGTGAAAGAGAAAATTTGAGTCGTGTTCCGCATCATAAAGTTGCATAAAGAATGGATTTATTTTTAACAATTTTGCTTTGGGGGAAAAATTTTATAAATTGCGATGCTAGAGACGAACATCTTTTCTGATGATGCATATGAATATAACCATAACGAAACGAAAACATTCAGTTAAATTTGTATTTTTCGAATTTTGCCAGCAAAAATAGTGCTCTTTTTCAATAGGGAAGGGTAGATTCAAGTGTGCCCTTTAATGAAAGGAAATGCTGTTGTCTGAAATGAAAGAAAATATGCACTTTTAATGGTTTGAATAACTGAATAAACATTGCCTGCTGAAAATACAAAGTGTTGTTGTTGCTTAACAGTTTTGCATACAGCCATGCGTGGAAAAGATAGCAAGCGTTGATCATTCATATATGATCAATTCTCTTGATAAAAAATAATTCTTGGAGAGATGTGTGATATGCTCGCATTTAACAAGCTTTCTATTAGGAATCATCATTCCATTTCATGTTATATCCTTCATACTTTCTATTTAATTAAGAGAGAAGTGATGGATGAAAGATAAAGGATGTTCCGTAGTTTTCATGAGGTTAAGTTCAATGACTTGAGGGAGGATCAGAGAGCGGTGGTGTTTTTTTGAGAAAAACAGTCATAAATGTCACAATGCTAAAGATTATGGTGATTATAACGAAAATGTCGCTAAAAGCCATAATTACTGCTTGTATACGCGCCATATTAAAAAGTTGGAAGAGAGCAAGCGTATGGGAATCAAAAGTTGCAGTTTTGAAATACAGTGTAAGGTTTGAAAGCATTTCCATTGCTTGTCTATTACCGTGATGGAGCGTTTCTGCTATTCGCGTATAGTGCAAGTCTGTACGTTTTGTTAGAATAGTGCTGATAATAGCAAGTCCTACGGCTCCACCAAGATTTCGTGTAAGATTAAAAAGTCCAGAGGCATTTTGCATGCGCTCTGGGGGAAGTGATCCGAGGGCAATATTATTAATAGGGACCATACATAACATAACAGAAAAACCACGGAAAACTTGAGGCCAAAAAAATTGCCAAAAATCCCAATTGTCTGTGATAGAACTCGTCATCCAGGTTCCTATCGCAAAGCTACCAAGTCCTATCGCCATCATCAAACGTTCATCAATTCTTGCGGAAAGAAATCCAGCAAGAGGGGCGGTTAATAACATGGTGAATCCTGAAAGGAACAATGTTTCTCCGATCATAAGGGCGTCATAATGTCGGATTTGACTCAGATAAACAGGATAAAGGTATGTGAGCCCATAAAGTCCTATGCCAATCGTAAAAGAAAAAATTGCTGCAGTTGAAAAGTTAAAATTAGCAAAAGCTGTGAGATCAACAATCGGTTCTTTTGCAGTCAATGTACGCCAAAAGAAAAGGGCGGCAGACAAAATCATAATAATGAACGCGTTTAGAATCAGCTTATCATTAAACCAATCATGGCGTGCTCCCTCTTCTAGAATATATTCTAAGGTTCCTAGAAAAATAGCCATAGAAATGAGGCCCAACCAGTCAAATTTGTTCATGAGAGATGGGTTTGCTTTATCAAAATCAATCAATTTCCAAGCAAGAATTGAAATGATAATCCCGCAGGGCACATTTATAAGAAAGAGCCAGTGCCATGATGAGAGATGACAAAGATAACCTCCAACCGTTGGGCCAATGGTCGGAGCGAGTGTTGCGACCAGTCCAACAATAGGGATTACGATGGGACGTTTGGAAGGAGGAAAAAGGATGTAGGAAGCAACAAAAACACTAGGAATAATTCCTCCACCAATAAAACCTTGTAGTGCGCGGTAGATAATCATCTCTCCAATAGATGTTGCTGTTGCACAAAGGATAGAGGTAATCGTAAATCCGATAGCTGATAGCGTAAAAAAAACGCGTGTTGAAAGCAATCTTCCTAAGAATCCAGAAAGAGGCAACATAATGACTTCAGCAATGAGATAAGAGGTTTGAACCCATGAAATCTCTTCGGAGCTTGCTGTAAGACCAGCTTGTATTTCAGCTAAAGAGGAGGAAACGATTTGGATATCCAAAATAGCCATAAACATGCCAAAAGACATAGCAATAAAAACCACGATTTTATGAATTTCTATGCGCTCTTGAGAATGTGTAGACTCTGTTATGGGAGTTGTCATAATAAGGTCATTTACCTGTTGTTATAAGGGACTTTTTTCTTGTGGCTTTATCGGGTATCAATTTCTACTAAAACGCTCATTCCTGCTCGGATATTTCCGGTTTTTAGTGCTTCTTCTGGAATAGAGATACGTACTGGAATACGTTGAACGATTTTGGTAAAATTACCAGTGGCATTTTGTGGAGGAAGGAGAGAAAAAACAGCTCCTGTTGCAGGTGCAATAGAAATCACTTTTCCTGTAAAAAACTCTTTTTTGAAGGCATCAACAGTAATATAAGCCGTTTGACCAACACGAATATTTTGCAACTGTGTTTCTTTATAGTTTGCTTCAATATAAAGCGCCTGCATAGGGACTAATGCCGCAAGATGTTGGCCATTGGCAACAAAGTCTCCCGTCTTTGCTGTTAAGTTTCCGATAACGCCATCAAATGGAGCTCGTATAATGGTTGAATCAAGGTCACGTTGTGCTTTTTTACGTGTGAGTTCTAAGCTTTTTGTTTGGCTTTCTGTTTCATTTCGTTGTGCTTCTAGCACTTGAATTTTCGCATGTGCTGCGGCTATTTGTGCATCTGCTCTATTAACATTGGCAATAGCTTGTTCATAAGCTGACTTGACATCATCAACATCAGCTTGAGAAGCATAACGATTCGCTTTCAGTTCCGTAGTACGTTTTAAGGTGAGTTGTGCATTGGTTGCGATGGCAGAAGCCGCAGCTTTTTGTGCTTGTGCATCATCTAAAGCACTGTGAGCAGCTATAATTTGCGCATCAATACGCTGAAGTGTTTTTTGTTGTGTGTTGAGACGTGCTTCTGTCTGTTCCAAGGCTATTTGATAATCTCCATCGTCTAAGTAGAATAAGATATCATCTTTTTTGACAATTTGGTTGGCTTTAACAGCAATTTTTTCTACACATCCACTTAATTTAGGTGCAATAGCTGTTATATCTCCTTGTACGTAGGCATCATCAGTGGCAAGCATATAACGCCATTGTGTCACCCATTTATAGCTAAACCAAAGCATGCTAAGTGCAAGGATAATAAGAAGAGCATAGATTATTTTCTTTTGTGATGTTTTATTGAGATATTTGGTTGAAACAATTGTTTCAGATGTAGACATAATTTATACTTTCAATTCTACGTTTCAATAAGTAAAACGCGCTCATCACTATAAGGAGGGAGTGATATGTATGCAAAAATGAATAAGAGCTTTTCAAATAATTAAGATGGGGAACATAATGCTAAATATAAAAACTTGCAAGTATAGAGATATTACTCTGTTGCGCATTTTTTACAAGTGCCTCGTATTTCTAAAGTACTTTTCCGCGCTTGAAAATCAACGGACTGAACCATTTGCTTAAGGTTGGATAGAATCATTTGATTTTGTATTTCGTTTACTCTGCCACAGTTTTCGCAAATAATAAAAGTGGTAAGTTCGTGTTGACAATTTTCAGGATGTAAACAGACCATAAAAGCATTTACACTTTCAAGGCGATGAATACATTTTAATTGTACAAGTTTTTCTAAGGCACGATACACTTGGAGAGGTGCTCTAAAACCTTCATCGCGTAAATGATCAAGAATTGCATAGGCACTTAAAGGTCCCTTAGCATTCTTTAGAGTGTTTAGAACCAATGTTTGGTTACGCGTAAGTTTAGAGGACATTGATATCTTCCTGTTGTTCTCCTGAGAAAGCATAAAGTGTATGTAATGTTTGTGCAATGAAGAATAAAGAATATGTGAACTTTTTGTCATGAAGTTTTTATTTATGTCAAAATGCTTTACAGTGTTTGTTTCAGCCTTTTCATAGAAAATATTTTTATAGAAAGTATAAAAATGATATTGACTCTTTAGTGTTAAGGGTTCTATATAGCGTTCGTTGACGAGGGCAGTTTCTGCTAGCGATGGTTGGTTTTGTCCTTGTATTTGCATTA
>NZ_BAABIY010000045.1:0-526 GCF_039543025.1 Bartonella acomydis
CTGAACCATCTGACTGAAAACTGTTAGAAAGATCCTTCAAACCTTGATCAAGTTGCTCTTTATTAACTGCTTCATTCCCTTTTTCTGCTGCCTTAACTCCTGAAAGCCTACGATCCTCTTTATCTTTGTTAGCTATATTGATTGCAGTTCCCGTTACTTCTTTACCAATTGTGATCAGACTTGTGCCTTTATCTTGCTTGACAAGACTATCACCTTCTACATTGGTAATCGCATTATTAATCTGTTCTGTTATTTTATTCTGAATATTCGTGAAAGAACTACCTACTCCAGACAAAGCTTCCGCTACATTGCTATAGTTCTTATCTTCAGAATTACCATCATCTTTAACAGTTGTAACCTTAAAGGTAGGCGCTTGCCATTCACCATTTTCATAAACAGCGCCACCTCCAAAATAGCTCGCAAGCATATTGCTCATCGTATAAAGTTGAGAACCATTCACTGCATCCGAAGAACTAGACGCAATTTTCCCATCTAAAATATGCGTAATCTTGCTATGGGCTTTTGC
>NZ_BAABIY010000046.1:0-602 GCF_039543025.1 Bartonella acomydis
CCCTCGCGTATTCTTTTAAGATTTCGAGCATTGGATGAGAGAAAAGAGATCCCTCGAATTCATGGGTGTTTTTGCTTGTAACAATCCTTATCTTAGCGCTGTTTTCTTTTACTGAGAGAGAAAGATCGGTCTGGGCTGTTTTCATGCATGGTGTCTTTTTATTTTTATAGAAAGATTTTATCCAAGAGATTTTCCTATAAAAGCTGTCTTTAAAAGCTTCTTAGTAGAGTTTTCGAAGCATCGGTATAGTTGGTATACACTGTTTGGTAATGAGAAAAGCACTTCACAAAGAATATTGTGATTGGAGGATACAGGTATAACAGCATTCTTCAAGGATTTTTCCCTCCATATTTTTCTTGCTGAATCATGCGGAAATTCCTTGTTTGTGGGCTTTTATGAAATAGAACCTTTGTTTTTGTCCTTTGATGTTATTCTTGTTTTTATACACGGTCTCCGAAGGGGATGTTTTTTAGTTTTTCTGTGCTTTGGGGGCAAAACGGTTCTTTTCAGCAGCTTTTAACATTTCTTTCCTTCTAAAATAGATCGCGCGACCACATCGTAAAGGGGGTTGTCCTTGCATAAGAATAATTTGTTCATCTTGA
>NZ_BAABIY010000047.1:0-621 GCF_039543025.1 Bartonella acomydis
TACTTTTTTATTTCCCTATAGATCATTTTTTATGAAGCGACCAAAACTCTCTCTATCAAGAGCTTTAAAGGAGGGCATTATCAAGCCTATTTCAGCATGATAATGGCATGTCTCTTTCTGATATTTTTATGCCTTTGAGGGGCAAATGGATCACTTTTGGAACATAATGGGACAGAAAGCATTCTATCTCCAGCATCAGCAAAGGAGATAAAAACATGGAAACCCGCATTCCTGAAGACACACCCTTCGATACACATTTTCTAGACGAAACATCTCTAGAGACAGACTATCCTTTTTTTCAAACACCCATTTCATGGTCTGCCATTTTTGCCGGACTTCTAACGGCTCTTGCCACCTCAATCTGCCTCTCTTTTCTGGTCGCAGCATTAGGCTTGAGCCAAATGGATTTCACCTCTTCAACCCCTTTGGGAGGTTCTTTCCTCTCCTTTGGTATGGGCTCTCTTATTGTTATGCTGATAAGCCTTGCTGTGGGAGGTTTTGTCGCTGGACGTTTTGCTGAATCCTCCGGAACCTTACATGGCTTTCTCACTTGGGCTCTCATCACACTTCTCATGACCCTCCAAGCTATCCACGTGGTTTCAAACACAGCAAAAATAGGGA
>NZ_BAABIY010000048.1:0-664 GCF_039543025.1 Bartonella acomydis
TTTTTCGGTAAGCTTGCCAACAAGCTTTGCACCTCCTTTGGCTATTCCAGCACCTCCAGCAAACAGGGATGCGACTTCAGTCAATAATTTTCCGAGTTCAACACCAGCTTTAAAGGATCCACCGGCACCGGCTCGCTCATATTCCTCCGTCATTTTATTAATGCGATCTACATAAGACTGCCCGAGTGTCGCCAAAATCTCACCACTCGTCACTAACTCTTTAAGCGCTTTCCACGTCTCTATAGGATGAAGGCCCATTTGCAAAAAACCTTGAGCCGTATCCAATAATTCAGCCGGTACACCAGCTACCATACCAGCCAAAAGGCTTAAATTTTGCCCTGTACTAATCGCAGACCATTTTGCAGACACTTCTGCTTGACATAAAAGGTCAGGACACCCCTTTAATTCTTTCTTCATCTGAGCTATTTGCGCACTGCTGAGGTAGTTATTTTCCGCGGCATTACCTGCGGCATCAGCGCCGGTATTGACATCCCCACCAGCAAGGGCGGCAGCAAAGCCCCCCGCGATGCGCGCGATATCAATGGTCTGCTCTCTAAAGTCAGCAAATTGTGCATCAATCTTGGCAGTGATGCGGGCTTGTTCTTCCGGCGTTGGGGTGCGACCATCTAATGCCCCCATTTCCTCTTTCACAATGTTTTGCATC
>NZ_BAABIY010000049.1:0-665 GCF_039543025.1 Bartonella acomydis
ACGCATCATGCCACTGGTGGAAAGAGACGCCCATACATTCACGGGCTCTGATAACAACCCAGACAGCAGAGACAGACCGGTTTCTATCCTCACACAAATAACCAGATGTTTTGGATTATCTTCGCTTAAGTACACAGCACCGCCCATGACAGATCCCAACATGGCTTTTGCTGGCTTCTGATCTGTTTTGCAGCCATTGGCTTTTAAAAAGGTCCTATGAATGGCAAAAGAGCCAGCCCCCTTAACAAGAGCAACCAACGCGGGCAGTGTTATTCCTAAGGGGTGTGGACAGTTGTCGTGAAATCGTAAATCAGCAGGCAATTCACACGTAATACCCCGCATGCGTAAATAGGTTTCTGCTAAAGTATCTTTGATCGATTGGCTTTGTTGCCAAATTGCTTTTGCTTTTTCTGCTTTCTGTTTTGCTCGTTTAAGATCAGCACAAAACTGTTTTGAGAAAGAGAGCGTGTGATCATAAGCTTTATCCAAAAAGGCTTGTTTCCCCAGTAAGCCAATTCTAATAAGCGCTTGTATAATCTCTCTAAAAGAGCAGCCAGCATAACAATAGAGTAAGAGACGCCCATCATTTCCATTGGCAAGGGATAAGCTAGGCAATTGATCATCATGGGCTGGACAACGGGCTGTTCCATAACGCCCATGCCAAA
>NZ_BAABIY010000050.1:0-666 GCF_039543025.1 Bartonella acomydis
AAAAAGCTGCACAGATTAGTACAGCTTTTTGTATGCTTGTTTTGAGAGGCGAGAAGATTTAAAGTTTGAAACTATCCCTACGGCTTCTGTAACCATAATAACCACAAACACTCGAAATTATGGCGCCTATCAGACTGCCTAAAAAGCCCCACCATCCCATGTGCGAGGCTGTGTTCGTGGCTTTTGTGACGGTGTTTTGAGCGCTCTTTATGGTATCTTCAAGATTGTCAGAGAGGGTTTCAGCCCGTTCTTCAAACGCTTTTATCGCCTTTTCGGTTTTTTCCTCAGCCTTGTGATAGACATGAAGGGCACGGTTGGCTGCTGTTTGTGCATCCGTGCGTGACATGCCATCCTTCATGAGGGTATTGATGATATCGGCTCTCTCAAATTTGCTTGTCAGAGCTTCTACGCGATCAGAAAGGCGCTCACCAAGATTTTTTAAAGTCTTGCGGTAATGAGAAGGATCATTTTTAAAAGCTGTGATTGCCTCGCCAATATCACTGAGTGCTGCCTGATAAGATGTTTTTAAGCGTTCAGGGTTGAGGGCAGGAATGTCGCTTTTATTGAGAAGCGTGCGCAACTCACTACCAAGTTTGTCAAAATTAATGCCACCATCACTGTTCTTTGTTAAAAACTTTGCAAAATCCTCGCTGTTTAATTTTGTAA
>NZ_BAABIY010000051.1:0-668 GCF_039543025.1 Bartonella acomydis
CGTTATACCATTCACGGTCGGCGCCGTGAAATGGGCTTGGGTGCTTTAAGAGATGTTTCTTTAAAACAAGCCCGTGAATGTGCAAACCAATGGCGCTCTGTTTTACGTGAAGGTCGTGACCCCATTAAAGAACGCGATAAACAAAAGCGTGAGGCAATAAGCAATCTCCATTACTTAAAAGACATTGCACTAGATGCTTTTGAAAGTCGTAAAGCTGAATTAAAAGGAGATGGTAAGAATGGTAGTTGGTTTTTACCATTACGTCTTCATATTCTCCCTAAATTAGGCTGTTTGCCCGTTTCTGAGATTACACAAACAGAAATACGCAATGTTCTTGCTCCTATTTGGCATACAAAAGCTGATACAGCTCGTAAAGCACTGAACCGCCTTAATCTTTGTCTCAAACATGCGGCTGCTCTGGGATTGAATGTTGACTTACAGGCAACAGAAAAAGCACGCGCGCTCTTAGGTAAACAACTCCATAAAACCACTAATAGACCAGCCATGGATTGGAGAGATGTTCCTGCTTTTTATCAAACGCTTTGCGAAGCATCAACCCTAACACAACTGGCTTTGCGTCTGCTTATTCTGACAGGCGTTCGTACAAATCCTATACGCCATATTCATAAAGATCAAGTTGAGGGGGATATATGGACTATCCCTGCTGA
>NZ_BAABIY010000052.1:0-707 GCF_039543025.1 Bartonella acomydis
CCACCGCCACCGTAGTAGGTATATGTAGTACGGCCGTTATAAGTATTTTTTAACCAACCTCCAGTCCCTCCACTGCCGCCGCCGCCCCATGCCCATATTTCTACCTCTGTGTCATCGCTAACACCTTCAGGAAAAGGAATAGGACCACTTTCTGTCATAAGAATTTCGACGGGTTTTTTAACTAATGAAGCTATTAATTTATCCACTTGCGCTTTGGTATAAACAGCTTCACCATCGATTTTCAGCGGTCCTTTAAGCGAGCTTCCCATTGTACTTAAGTTAGTGATCACTTCACCATTATGGATAAGGCTAAACGACGAATTACCCAACAGCTCTAAACCACCGTTCATAGTAACTTTGCTGGTAAATTTGTTGTAATTTTGCCATTCATTTGGGTTGGCTAGACGTCCATAGCTGGTCAGATCTTCGTTAATCTTGGCTCTAAAGTCATCAAGCCCCACGATATCTTCTGTTTTATGTTGATGGGTGCCTAACAGCGAGATGGCACTACCAAAGGTAAAATTATTGTTACCTGATTTATAAAGCACATAGTTGTTAGCTGCATCTTTAGCGCCTTCAATATCGCTTAAATCGGCAAAAGTGAAGATTTTATCGGCTGCCATCTTGCCATTAAGAGTGCTTTCTAGACCCGTCACATCACTCATCCTATGCTTATGTTGTAAAGGGGCTTTTTCGTCTATTTTTTC
>NZ_BAABIY010000053.1:0-727 GCF_039543025.1 Bartonella acomydis
AAAGAAGCTCTTGAGAAAGTCTGTAAAGGTTTACAAGAAGCAGACCGTGGCAAGCTTATTATGGCATGTGGTACAGGCAAGACTTTTACAAGCCTGAAAATAGCAGAAACTCTCGCCGGAAAAGGCAAGCGTGTATTGTTTTTGGTGCCTTCTCTTGCTTTAGTTTCACAAACAATCCGTGAATGGACACTGGACACACAAATCCCCTTGCGTTCTTTTGCGGTGTGTTCTGATACAAAAGTAGGCAAGCGTCGTAAAAACCAAGATGATATGGTTGGCATGGAAACATCAGATCTTGTTCTGCCTGCTACAACAGATGCCAAAGCCCTTGCCAAAGAAGCTTGTGAAAACTTCGCAGAGGCAATGACGGTTATCTTTTCAACCTATCATTCCATTCAAGTGATTTCGGATGCACAAAAAGAATATGGATTACCCGAATTTGATCTAATTATTTGTGATGAAGCACACCGTACAACTGGCGCTTCATTGGGATCTGATGATAATGAATCTGAGTTTGTCAAAGTTCATGATAACAGCATTATTCGAGGTAAAAAACGTCTGTATATGACAGCAACACCTCGTATCTTTAGTGAGACTGCCAAAAGACGGGCTGATGAGATTAATGCCGTTCTGGCGTCCATGGATGATGAAGCGCTTTTTGGAAAACAACTCCATCATTATAGCTTCGCTGAAGCTGTCGAGAATGAACTTTTAACCCCTTACAAGA
>NZ_BAABIY010000054.1:0-741 GCF_039543025.1 Bartonella acomydis
TTAGCTTATTTACCTTTTTTGTGGCTCCCCTATAGGTGGCTCTACGATTGCGTCTTGCTCTGCTGATTGTGTAGATGCAAATTGTTCTTTGTTTTCATCCACCACGGGAGGAGAGAAGACTCCGTCCTTATAAGTCCAACCAATTTGCGCTTCACTTGAGGGGATAGCCTCACCATCAAAGGCGTGAACATAATCTTTTGATGCGACAATAATATTTGTTACCACACCATTTTCAACAACTGCATATTCCATGAAGTGCTCCTAGATAAAAAATCTCAACAAGATTGCTCCGTTACCACCGGCACCGCCTTCGTCACCGTTCTTTCCATGGAAATAGCCGCCACCGCCACCTGCATCAGCTTGATTACTACCACCTCTGCCACCTTTTCCACCTTTATCACTTTCACCGCCACGACCACCACTGCCATTACTAGATCCGCCACCGCCACCAGCACCACCAAAAAGAGAACTTTCACCGTCACAGCTTCCGCCATTTCCACCTTTACCGCCAGAAAAAATAAAGTTTTGTATGCTGGAGTAACCTCCTGTTCCTCCTGCTCCTACTGTTTTGGTATTGCCGCTACCCTGAGAGCCTATACTTCCACCATTGGCAATGAGAACGCCTTCAATAATCGTTGCACCACCACTACCATTTTTACCACCACGACCAATTTGGATATTTTTTGCTTTTCTAAACTGAGCTCCTTTGATTTTTACGTGGACACATTGCCCTCCACCGCC
>NZ_BAABIY010000055.1:0-757 GCF_039543025.1 Bartonella acomydis
AACGCAACGCTGTTGTAATGGCATAGAGCCCAATTTCAAAATGTTCTCTGTCTAAAAGTTCAAAAATCAATGCAAGGCTTGCTATGGTTTTTGGCATTTTCAAAACATGTGATTGTAAGCTTTCTGAGAAATGACCAGCTCTTGCTTCTCTATGAAGATTTTCTAGCCATTCATAAAACTTCTCTTGAGCATCAGCAGAAAAACGCATGATCAGCGGATGATCCGGAGAGCCTAATCGTTTATTATAAAAAGAACGAAAAACCTCTTCATACTTTTGCCATCCCTCTTGATTGGGTGGCCTATCAACCAATTGCCAATCTTTTGTCTCATCGGGCCACACAATCATTTGAAAGCGTTGCAATAAGCCGTCATCATTTATTCCCCGCTGTATTGCTTGAATGATGGGAATAATCCGTGAAGGTTGAATACCTCCAATCATAGATAAAGTTACATGAGGAATAAAAATAGTGCCACGCCCGATACGGTCATAAGTAAATTGATCATCTCCATTAAAAGCAGTCAGATAAAAAGCACGGTCTGTTTGATATTCCTTTCGTTCCATATCTGTTAAGAAACCAGATAACTCATCACGTACCATTAAGAGACCACGGGGGTTTTCTTTTAACAATTCCCCAAGCTTTTCAACTGTCACATCATTGACAATGAGACGCCTTTTATTATGACTGTCATCATCATGCTCATTGTCTTGGAGAGAGGGTTTCAAACAACAGAGCACGGGCTATTTCACACTCTCCTT
>NZ_BAABIY010000056.1:0-781 GCF_039543025.1 Bartonella acomydis
AAAGTAGAGCGTGCCTATCGTCGTACTGATTATTTAGAACAGCGTCGTGTTTATATGGATAAATGGGCGGCTTATGTCACTGGTCAATCTTAAGATATGGGGTGCATAACCCCATGATCTGTGGATAACTTTCTCTCTCTTCTCTCTCATTCGCTCTCAATAAGACTCATAAATTATCACATGAGAAAATATATAATAAAATACTGTTTTCTATGAATAAAATACCTTCAAAAATAAACCAAAATGTGTTTAATAAATAGGCATGATTTGTTCCCATTTTTTACTTTTGAAAGGATTCTACTATGATAGAAAATGATGTTCTTTTAACAGACCGTGAAAGTGCAAAATTGCTTCATATGAGTGTCTCAACTTTCCGTCGTCATGTGACCAATGGCATTCTTCCAAAGCCTTTAAAATTTGGTTTTTTATCGCGTTGGTTACAATCAGATCTTTTGAATGTAATTGAGCAAGCAAAACAGCAACGTTATAACAACGTCGCATAAAAGAAAACCTTGTCACGTAAGGACGGACAAGGCTCTGCATTTTCACTCAAATAATGAATAGCAAAATCCGTTCTGTGACGCAAGTAACAGGACAATAATATGTTTTATGAAAATTCTCAGGGCATCACAAATGCCTTGCGTGGGGTTTGGTATGGCCGTTATGGACTTGCCCGTTGCCCTGCTCATGATGATAGGTTGCCTAGCTTATCCCTTGCCAATGGAAATGATGGGCGTCTCTTACTCTACTGTTATGCCGGTTGCTCTTTTAGAGAGATCAT
>NZ_BAABIY010000057.1:0-784 GCF_039543025.1 Bartonella acomydis
CATCAAGCTACTGTTTCAGGAGATGCTTCATTGATAGTCGATCAGATGATTTTGCGTCCAAGCGATCAGCAGCAATCTCTTCCACAAGCGCGTAAGGAAATTTCAACGCCTCGTTTTTTTACCACGCCTTCTACGGATGCCGTATTGTCGATGTCTGTGGCTCCAGGGCTTATTTTTCATAATGAGTTGCAAACAGTACGTGTGGCGAGAGGAGTTCTAGATAAAAATCAAGAAAATGCAGCTCTCTGGAGTTATGCGATAAAAAGCAAAGAAAATATTGTTACAGATCATATAGATTTTAAACTTGAGCAAACAGGGATAGTGCTAGGTCTCAATGGTTTCAGTGAATGGGGGCATGGAGAGTTTTATATAGGTGGTTTTGGCAGTTATGATCAAGCGCGTATTGCCCATGCACGAGGGGGAGTGAGTGGCATAAACACTTATAGTGTTGGAACTTATGCGGGGTATTTTGACCATAGTGGATGGTATCTAGACAGTATTTTAAAATACAATCATTATCAAAATAATCTGAAGGCTATTTCAACGAATGGTTTATCGATTGAAGGAAATTATAAACAGAGTGCAGTGGGCTCATCATTTGAAGTGGGCTATCGTATGAAGATTCTGCAGAACATTTGGTTACAGCCTTATGCGCAATTGAGGTGGTTGCAAGTTAAAGGCAAAGAAATCAAACTTTCGAATGAAATGACAGGTGCTATCAAGCCATTGACGTCACTGCGCAGTGAGGTTGGATTATCGTTAGGGTATGAATTTAAATTAGGGA
>NZ_BAABIY010000058.1:0-794 GCF_039543025.1 Bartonella acomydis
TTATCTGCAGTGCCAAAACGAGCAGTATCATTATACTTGTCGACTAATTTTGTAACATCAGATAAAGTATAAGCTTTCATAGACTTTTCTCCACTAAATTATTTTCTTGAATATATCTCTCTGCACGCTCCTTCCAATATTTTTGTCTCCACTTATCAAATTTTGATCTATTGATACCAGATCCCATTGTATTGGGATTAATATGGATAACAGAATTATTATCTTTATGGAATGTCCTAGTAACCTCTGCTATAGGACCATCATGCGTTTGCAGCATATGATGCAACTCAATAGGATAACCGTCAATACCAATAGGAGCTTTGCCTGATAGCATTCTTTCAATATTGGTACCTGTTACTATTTTATCTTTTTCTTCCCAAGTAAAAATTTTGTTAAACTCAAACAAATCATCTCTCTGATAGACTTTGTTTATCTGAATAATTTTTTCTCCCTTGTGAGTCATTTCAAACCCAACCTCAATAGGTTTTGACCAGAATTTTCTTTCCTGCCCCAAATATTGAGTTGCAATAACTTCATCACTCATTTGTTCTAGTGATTGAGCGACTTCTTTCCCAACATGAGCGGTATTTACTTCAGAAGTAGATGCTCCAACTTTTGCTCCTGTTATAGCCGCTTCTTCAGTCTTAGCAGCGAATTTAACAAGAGCTTTTTCGGTAAGCTTGCCAACAAGCTTTGCACCTCCTTTGGCTATTCCAGCACCTCCAGCAAACAGGGATGCGACTTCAGTCAATAATTTTCCGAGTTCAACACCAGCTTTAAAGGATCCACCGGCA
>NZ_BAABIY010000059.1:0-831 GCF_039543025.1 Bartonella acomydis
CATGCGGGGGATCACATGTGAATTGCCTGCTGATTTACACTTTCACGATAAATGTCCGCACCCATTAGGAATGACATTGCCCGCGTTGGTAGCTCTTGTTAAGGGGGCTGGCTCCTTTGCCATTCATAGAACCTTTTTACAAACCAATGGCTGCAAAACAGATCAGAAACCAGCCAAAGCCATGTTGGGGGCTGTCATGGGCGGTGCTGTACATTTGCGTCAAGACAATCCAAAACATCTGGTTATTTGTGAAGGCATTGAAACGGGGCTGTCTCTTCTGTCTGGGTTGCTATCAGAGCCCGTGAATGTATGGGCGTCTCTTTCCACCAGTGGCATGATGCGTGTGAATTTGCCTCGTACAAAAGGACGTTTGACAATCGCAATGGACGGTGATGATGCGGGTCGTAAAGCAGGTTTTAACCTCGCTGCGCATGCTTATAGGCAAGGCTTTGAAGTCTTTATCATGCAAGCTCCAAAAGGAACCGATTTTAATAACCTATTACTTTCTCAAAAGAGGGAACTATGAAAGAGTGTAATTTACATAACAACAATCAAAATACCCCCGTCAATGATAACGATAATGCCTCTTTAAATGATAACACTTGTTTAAAAGCTATTCCTTATGAACAAGCCTTGCAACAAAATGGTTGGGGGGAATTAAAACCAATTGCGACGTCTCTCTTACCCGTCGAGCCTTTTAACTTATTACAGCTCCCCATGCCATTCATGGAATATATTTATGACGTTTCAGAGCGTCAACAAGCCCCTCTCGATTTTGTTGCTGTCTCTGCTTTGTGTGGTTTGGCTGCTGTCATTGGTAATGGCGTGCGG
>NZ_BAABIY010000060.1:0-870 GCF_039543025.1 Bartonella acomydis
TTTATGCTGATAAACAAGATCTCCATGAAGAGAAAACTGTGGAGACAATTTAGCATTAAAACCTAATCCACCTTCTAAAGAAGAGCCAAAAGCACCTAACTGGAAAGTATCTTTAAAACGCACAGATTGTTTTTCTCCAAAACCATGGGCAAGGTAAAGTTTACCGTAGAAAGCAACAGCTCTCACTTCTTCAGATCCCATAGAAATTTTGGCCAAACGTCCACCAACACGTGCAACCCACTGATCAAGCTTACCCATCTCAATATCAAAATTATCAATATCACGGGCCTTATTAAACTGGAGATGCTGATAAACAACCTGAACCTGCGGATCAAATACAAAACCTTTGTATCCTGTTGCAATTGTCTGACCACCAATTAAAGAAACACTTAAAGGGTTGCCCTTTAATGTAGCTGTTTTACCCCGTGCAAGGGTGAGAACATCACCTTTAAACAAACCATAGGATAAAAGACCATCTACATAGAAGCCCGCATCATGCTGCATGCTACCATATGCTGTAGCTGTCCATTTATCAAATGCGTTTTCTTGACTTTGTCCAACATCCATAGGTTGCAGGGAAAGTTTTCCATAAGTTCCAATAACTCCAAGGGATATGGCACTATCAGCACGTTCAATAGTTTGCAACAGAACGCCTGCCTCTACACCATTATAGCTAACATCGCCTTTGTAGCCATATTCAAGTGCAGACAAATTTGAAGTGTAACGGTAACTTCCACCATAGCCACGCAAAAATGAAGCAGAATTTGTACCAATGTCTAACATTCCACCGGATATACTCCGTTGTATCTCCAACTGCTTGTTTTGATTGCTGATATCCATCAAACCGGCATGGAATATGCTATTTGGCAA
>NZ_BAABIY010000061.1:0-881 GCF_039543025.1 Bartonella acomydis
CCATCAGAAACATTATGAAGACCAACAGGTGTAGAATCCTTACCTTTACCGAAAGTTACACTCGTATAATCTGTATCACCATCTGCCTTCTTATCGTAATGAACAACCGCTGAATCATCTGATTGAAGATGTTGAATCTGGTTGGTGATCTCATTGGTAATTTTATTCTGAACATTCGTGATAGAAGTACCAACTCCTGTCAAAGCAGCTGCTACATTCGTATAAGTCTTATCTTCTTCCTTGCCTTCATCGGTAACAGTTTTCACTGTAAAAGTTGGAGCACTCCATTGGCCATTTTCATAACTAGCACCACCACCAAAATAGACCGCAACCTTATCATTGGTCTCAAAAAGCTGAGAGCCATTGACCGCCTCAATTGAATCTTTAGAGATGGTTCCACCTGTCACACCGGAAAGGATTCGGTTCTCATTATTCTTGTTTTGAAGATTAATTATAGTGCCATCTGTTTCATGACCAATGGTAATAGGAGCGCCCTCTTTTTCTTGCTTAACAAGATTATCACTGACAATATTAGTAATATCATTTTTAATATTTGTAAAAGAAGTGCCAACATCAGCCAAAGCTTCAGCAACTGTATTATACTTCTTCTCTTCAATTGTAACACCATCATCTTTAACAGTTTTAATCTTGAAACTAGGATCACTCCACACGCCATCCTTATATTCAGCACCTCCGCCTAAAGATTTTGCAACACTGCTACCCAAGCTATGAAGCTGAGAACCTGTTACCGCATCACTTGAACTTGCAGAAATCTCTCCATTTGCAAGAAACTTAATCTTGCTGTTGCTGCTTTCTTTTCCATGTTGTGCTAAAAAAGCTTTTTCTTTCTTGCTCCAATTTAAAGAATCCTGTGCAACTCC
>NZ_BAABIY010000062.1:0-899 GCF_039543025.1 Bartonella acomydis
AAAATGACAAGAAAAAAACTTAAAAAACGCTTCCAACCTAAAAAGATGAATAACAATACAGATTGCCCCGCTTTTATCATTCATGAAGCGATATAACGCTTCATAAACCCTCGATAATACAAATTAAATCAGCCTCTATCCCATGATGCTTTTAACAAAACACATCTCTCTGCAAACAAAGACACGTAGCACCAAAACTCTGATTTTAATTGCTGAAGAATTCTCCCCCCCAAACCTATAATGAGGATTTGTTAACCAAAACTGTTTGGCAAGTCAATCTTTAATACCCCAATATCCCCAATCAAGAATCTCACAAAACGCTTTTACAAACTATTTAACTAATCTTTCTCCAAAGGCAAATGATCTGAGTGACTTTGTAAAAAGAGTTTTGTCAGTTTTGTCAGTTCACTCTAGCCCCTATAGCATTTTTTAAATGAGAGAAAATTAAAAACATTATATTTCAATATGTTAGCATTTTAATGGTACAACCGTTATTAAGACATAACCCATAAATTCAACTCATAATATATATTTGTCAGTTATCTGTCAGTAAATTGAACTGACAAAAGTGCCCTTTTCTGATTCATAAAACTTATCAAAATAATCATTATGATATTTAAAAGCATGTATTGCATTTGTCTTGATTAACATGTGAAACAAATAGCAAAATTCACTACTTTGCTGATCTAACCATGCGTCATAGGCTGTGGATAAAGTGCCTTTAAAATCCCCTTTTGAAAAAATTTATCCACTTTTTTAGCAATTTACCCTCATTTGATACTCGCTATTCATTCAAAACGTATTTAATTGCCTTCATTTCGATTCTTTTGAAAAAAATTAATCCCCTCATAAGAAAATGGAGCCCTCTTGTAATATGTTGCAATCTGTTAAGTATGATC
>NZ_BAABIY010000063.1:0-976 GCF_039543025.1 Bartonella acomydis
TTATCCTCATGCATTTTTGTCAGTTGGTCCGCTTCGCGATGGAGCTTTTTGGCAAGGCCTAGACTAAATATGGCGCATTCAGAAGAACTGCGCTGAATATCCATTTCAACCATGGAAAAATGACAATTAGGCAATTGGGAATCTTGAATCGCTTGGGTTGTTCTTAATCCTAATCTCGCAGCAACTATGCTGCTAAAAGTTGTCGGTTCAAAAAATACCAAGGACGTTTGGTTATCAATGGTTTTATGATCGATGGCTGCAAAATGAATCCTGCTCATTCCTGTGTTTACTATATATCTGGAAGATTGAACGCCATTCTCAATATCCTCTTTGATCGCCTGGGGGAGCTCTTCAGGGGACATAGCAAGTTTAAGATGCATTTCTGGATATTTTTGATTAGCTTTCTCTACGAGAGCTGGCATCATTCTAAGGTCTATATTTGCATAATAGGCATTAATCCAGCGACCACTGGTGATGTCATTCTCTAAGTCTGAAATAACACGACTCAATTCTTCATGATTTAATACGGCACTTTCTTCTTCTTGTTCGGCAGCACTGCTTTCTAAACGTGCCAGAAGACTGGCTAATGATTCATCAGCACTCTCACCTTCTTGCATTGTTGAGGGATGAGGATTGGTGTTTTTTGCTGCATCTTGCGGCTTCATATATAAAACTCCGTATTGATATCAATGTTCAATATTATCTTCTTCAATTTTGACCAAAAAATGTCGCAGATTCATTTGTGCTGATCTTGTAAGTGAGGGCAATGAAAACAACTTTGTCGTTGTTTCCATAAGAAAATTTGCTCCATGGGAATCCTGCAGTGGAAATCTCTCAGTTTTGAAAGATAAAAATATGAGAAAATGATCCTATAATGTAAGGACCGCCTTATATTCAGAAACCCTTTTGCGATGTTGTGAAACAGAGACCGTTTTTTCTTCTGCTGTCACTAAATTCTTCTCAAATCTCTCTAAAA
>NZ_BAABIY010000064.1:0-1052 GCF_039543025.1 Bartonella acomydis
AATTCAGCGAGGAGCCATATGAAAAAACAACAAGCTAAACCCGTAAAAGCCGAAAAACTTAATAGCTATTATGAAGAAAGCCGAGGCTTAGAGCGTGAACTTATCAACGAATTTGTAAAATCGCGTAGTTCAGCAATACAGTTTTTAGTATACGTGTAATATATAGAATTTGAAGGAAAAAAACATGAAAAAACTGATTGTTGCAACAACAATAAGTATATTTCTTGGAACATCAAACTTCACATTAAGAGCACAAGAAAATGAGGGAGTAAGAGCTCAAGAGAATGAGGAAGTAAGAGCTCAAGAGAATGAAGAGGCATTATCAAATCAGTTGCTCAATATTATGAACGAACAACTTAGGTATACGAAGACACAACTTAATGAAATTGAAAAAATACATCATTCTATAACAGGTATTAGAATACCAAACAGCGAAATGAAAAAAGCTGATAACGGTCTTTTACTTATGGAACCCAAATACATCTATGATGAGGACAACGAAAAAGAGATTTCTGAAAGATTTCCTCAACTGATTGAGAACATAAAAAAACAAGAAGAAGAATATTCTCAAAAACCTACAGTCCATGAAATACGTACACTAATTGATCTACGTAGCCAATACGCAGCTGTTATAGATAAGGTTGTAAGTTTGCAAGTTTTTGAGGAAACAGAAAGTCGTTTTATGCAAATCGCACAACATTTAATGGCAATCAAAGATACAAGAGATCTGAAAGGCATTATCGAATTGCAAACGCAAATTAAGAGTATACTTGCCATGATCCAAAATGAAGCTACAAAATTACAAATGGTTGCGCATTTACGCAATGCAGAGCAAGAACTAATACGACAACAAAAATATAAGCGGAATATACGAATTTTAAATCATCAAAACAGCCAAATGCCTGCTGTGCAGTTACAGTATGCAAGAGCTTTACAATAAAGCTTTTATAACAACACTGCTTATAGCATAAGCTTTCTCTTATTATAAAAAAGTTCATGCATTATGCTTAGAGCAATCTAAAAAATTGAATGAGTATGTAAGAAATTTAACA
>NZ_BAABIY010000065.1:0-1079 GCF_039543025.1 Bartonella acomydis
AAATTAGATACCGCCAAGCCAATAGCTGCCGCCTGTCTTGCCTCCTTACGGACATCCTCAACTGCATAATTTAATGTCTCAAATTTCATATCTGTATAGGCTTTCGACTCACTAACCCCATTGTTAACTAGATCATTGATGTGATCATCTGTGTATTTCTTCGCATCTTCAAGAACTAACTTCATCTGCTGATCCGTATAATCATGCAACTGACCACCAGTGACTGCTTCTTTCGAACCACTCTCAATCCGTCCTTCCGCTAAATTATCTATCAATACCGGATCACTTTCATTCCCACCAACTAACGTAACTTTATTCGTTTTCTTGCCATTCTCATCCTTATCATAATTAACGGAACCATTCGTGACAGCACTTTCAACATCCTTTACATGTTGATCTAGATTATCTACACGGTTTTCAACCTTGCTAACTCTATCATTCGTTTCCCAAAGCTGACCACCATTAACAACTTCTTTCGATCCTTTCGATATGTCACCATCCGCTACATGCGTAATCTTACTATCCGATCCATTATGACTACCATCATAGCCTCCTAAATCATCGTTCCAATTCAAACTGTTCGAGGAAACATTCTGCGCTACATTATTAATCCGATCGTTGATACCTGACAAACTGCCGTTAATGCCTTCAAATGCACCACCTACACTATCATAACTCTTACTCTCAGAAGAGCTTCCATCGCTTTTGAATTGCGCTATCTGGAACTGAGGCGCTGTCCATTCGCCATTTTCATATGTCGCTCCACCTCCTAAATATAGCGCTAACCTCTGATGCAACTGATACAACTGGTTGCCTGTGATCGCTTCTGTCGAACCAGAAGAAATAGATCCATCAACTAAATGGCTGAGCTTGCTATCGTGCTTCTCCGAACCTTTGCCATGAACCGCTACAAAAGATCCATCAGCATCACTCCACAACAATGCATTCTGCTCAACATTGTCCGAAAGCTCATGGTGAAGCTTCGTGAAAGCCGTATTCACACCTGCAAACGCCGATGATACACTATCATAGCTTATCTCATCAAAACTGCCATCATCTTTAAAGCTCAATATCTTGAA
>NZ_BAABIY010000066.1:0-1193 GCF_039543025.1 Bartonella acomydis
ATGGCAAAGAGCAAATTTGAACGTACGAAACCACATGTTAATATAGGCACGATAGGTCACGTTGATCATGGGAAGACCTCATTAACAGCAGCAATTACGAAATATTTTGGTGAATTTAAAGCCTATGATCAAATTGATGCGGCGCCTGAAGAGCGTGCACGTGGGATTACCATTTCTACAGCGCATGTTGAATATGAGACAGAAAAACGGCACTATGCGCATGTTGATTGTCCTGGTCACGCGGATTATGTTAAAAACATGATCACAGGAGCGGCGCAGATGGATGGAGCGATTTTGGTTGTTTCTGCCGCTGATGGCCCAATGCCTCAGACCCGTGAGCATATTTTGTTGGCGCGCCAAGTTGGTGTTCCAGCGATTGTTGTTTTTCTTAATAAGGTTGATCAGGTTGATGATGCTGAGCTTTTGGAGCTTGTTGAGCTTGAAGTGCGTGAGTTATTGTCAAAATATGATTTTCCAGGAGATGATATCCCAATCGTAAAAGGATCAGCGTTGGCCGCTCTTGAAGATAAGGATAAAAGCATTGGTGAAGATGCGGTTCGTCTTTTGATGAGCGAAGTTGATAATTATATTCCCACACCAGAACGTCCTGTTGATCAGCCATTTTTGATGCCGATAGAGGATGTTTTTTCAATATCGGGTCGTGGTACGGTTGTTACGGGTCGTGTTGAACGTGGTGTTATTAAGGTTGGGGAGGAGATCGAGATTATCGGTATTCGTCCGACCTCTAAGACAACGGTTACGGGTGTTGAAATGTTCCGCAAGCTTTTGGATCAAGGTCAAGCGGGTGATAATATTGGAGCCTTGCTTCGTGGTGTTGATCGTGATGGCATTGAGCGTGGACAGGTTTTGGCAAAACCCGGTTCTGTTACACCTCATACACGCTTTAAAGCAGAGGCTTACATTTTGACCAAAGATGAAGGTGGACGTCATACGCCATTTTTTACAAATTATCGTCCGCAATTCTATTTCCGCACTACTGATGTGACAGGAATTGTTACCTTGCCAGAAGGAACAGAGATGGTTATGCCAGGTGATAATGTTGCGATGGATGTCTCTCTGATAGTTCCGATTGCTATGGAAGAAAAGCTACGCTTTGCTATTCGTGAAGGTGGTCGTACTGTTGGTGCCGGTATCGTTTCTAAGATCATTGAGTAAATAATGCTTATTGAAGG
>NZ_BAABIY010000067.1:0-1242 GCF_039543025.1 Bartonella acomydis
AAACCTGTTCCGCTTAAAGTATTCTCACCTGTTTTTATACTATTTAACGTGAGATCTTTTGCTAAATCGAATTTTACATTATTGTCTTCTTCGCCTTTGGTGATATTAAGATTGCTACTTCCGGCGGCCAAATCCATTGGACTGGTTGAATTAACATTTGTCGTATTTGCACCATTAACAGAGAGATCCCAACTTGGAGTGATAGAGTTTTGTAGAGCTTTTAACTGCGCAACGTTGACCGCATCGGTGTCATTGGTACCAGCAGCGACATTTATAATCTGTCTGGTTTGACCTTGCTCAGCATTACCAATACTGAGTGCTCCGAGACTGGATAACCATGTGTTATCCTGTTTATTTGAGTTTTCTCTAATACTAGGATCATAACCCGCAACACCAGCACCAACATCCACAACAGACGAAGAACCCAAAGCTATACTGTCCCGAACGGTTGCTTTTGTTTGGAAACCAATAGTAACCGCATAGGAAGTATCTTTTTCTCGAGTGTCATCTACTCCTGCCTGAGCACCAATAACAACCATACCAATGGAAGAAGGAGAATCAGCTCTTGCATTTTGACCAATGGCAATCGCAGTGCTGCCACTGGCACTTGCATAAGAACCAAGAGCAAGTCCATTGTCTTTAGCAGTTGCTTCAGTACCAATTGCAATCACATTATGCTCATTATCATCAATTTTTGCTCTGTTACCAATCACAATTGAACTGTAAGCACCTTTGCCAACGCTGGCGCCACTACCAATAGCAACTGAATTTTCTCCATCAGCTATAGCATCTTCAAAATATTTACTAGTCGTGTTAACTTTCCAACCTTTAGTAAATTCTTTTAGCTGTGCAAAATTTACAGCATCGGTCGCGTCTGTGCCATCTAATAAACCTGTTATTTTTTTACTCCCTGCATTAATACCAGAAGTCGTGATTTGTGGACCACCCATAATTTTTAAGCCAGTGGCATCAAAAACATTCTTCCCCGCTGTTACGCTATCCAATGTAATGTTCTTTGCCAAATCAAATTTGACCTTATTGTCGCCCTCGTTTTTGGTAATTGCGAGATTCTTACTTCCAGCGGAAAAATCTACTGTGTCATCTATCCCCACAGCTTTAGTATTTTTACCGTCAACAGACAGCTTCCAGCCTTTATCTACATAGCTTTGTAATGACTTTAACTGTGCAATATTAACCGCATCAGTATCCAAAGTACCTGCTGCTACTTTTGTAATCTGTCGT
>NZ_BAABIY010000068.1:0-1246 GCF_039543025.1 Bartonella acomydis
CTTTCTATACACGAGATAATATATCGATTTATAAGAACAATTTCTTATTTTGCATATTGAATTAACAACCCCCTATACCGCAAGGTTTTCTTATTTCAAATTTGTTTATGTTGAATTCAACAAAACCATCCGCCTGCACGTGACAAGTAAAATAAGCGTAATGTAAAAAAGGATTTAAATGCCTCTTATCAACCGATACAAATACCAAAGGCTATAACAATATCAGAGATTAGCAAAATCTCATGATATGACCAATTGGCATCTTCATAAGCTCAAAGATGGTGAAGCTCAATGCAATTACCATTATCCATTTATAAGCGCCATCGCAAAATGGGCAAGAATGCATTAAAAGATGTTTCTTTAAAAAACATGCGTATGCAATACAAAAGCATTTTATTCTCCATGAAGAGCTTTCCCTCATTCAAAGAACGCGATAAATAAAAGCATAAAGCAATGTGTGTTATTTTCATTATTGAAAATAACATCATTATAGATGCCTTTAAAACGCGCAAAACTGTATTAAAAGGAGATAGTAAAACCGGAGACTGGTTTTAACCCACACTATCCCCACCGCTTGTAAGAATTCTCTTTGCTCAAATCAAATATGATAGAATTCTTTATCGTCAAATGAATACAGAATTCTCAAAAACATTGCCTTTTTGAGTGATAAAAACCGAATAGGCTCAACAAAGCCTTTTTATAGCGATAATATAAAACATTTTAGCTTTTTTATTTATATTGTAAAATAAAGAGACAATACACACTTGTTTTTTTCTCTGTGCAAATTCTCTCTATAAAAAAATCTATTAAAAGCTCCTTGTACGAATGTAATTACATATCTTCTCAAAAAAGAAAGAGAACTTCCATAACGGCAAGCTTTAAGCAATAAACATTTTTGCAAATCTCCTTTTTATAGCCTTTATGGAAAAAAGACGTATCAAACAAACTTATCTGTAAACTATGTGCACCAGATGACACAATCATTTTAAAAGATTTTCTCACATAAAATTTCAAATTAGAGAGCGCCACATAATGCTTCGTTTTGCTCTTTACATAAAAAACATAATGATATAAAGACCCTTCAGTACTTGCGCCATCAGGGGAATGAAGTAAGCATCAAAGACATACCAATACTAAAGGCATATCTATGTGTAAGAAATCTATTTATAAGAAAAATCTTTTGTTATGTACAATTGCTGGAACTTTCATTTTTTCTCATTTCGCTCAAACTTATGCAAATACACAA
>NZ_BAABIY010000069.1:0-1367 GCF_039543025.1 Bartonella acomydis
AAACAAGAGCCTGCAAAAAAATATGAATTTATTAATGATGGTGACTATGTAGATGGTCATTTCTTAACGCGAATTAGAGCTTTAAGAGATTTTGATGATGTCAAAAAAGGTGATCTCGGGGGGTATATTGAAAGTGAAGATAACCTATCCCATGATGGGAATTGCTGGGTGTATAACAAAGCGCGGGTTTTCCAAAATGCACGCGTCTTTGGAAATGCTAAAGTAAAAAGCTTTTTTGTAGATGTATATGGCAATGCACAAATTTATGGAAATGCTATTTTTGAAGGGATGACATTAAAGGACAACGCAAAACTTTCAGGCAATGCACATGCTAGCAACGCCGTTGTTATTGAAGGCAATGCACAAATTTATGATAACGCTCGTGTCACTGACCATGCTCATATTTCCGATAATGCTGTCATTTGTGATGATGCTCATGTTGGTGGCAATGCAAAAATAAGTGGTTCTGCTTATATCTGTGATGAATCACGTGTTTTCGATGATGCCGTTGTTTGTGATGCTCTTATCTCTGGCTCTTCTTATATTCATAGCAATGCCTTTTTAGAAGCGAATGAAGATATCTGTGATAATGAATATCCCGAATTTGGTAGCGAAGATGATTATTATCGTGACGAATATTATGCTGATTTTGAAGGCTATTATGATGATGATAATGACAGCGAATATGAAAGTGATGCTGCTTAAATAAAGCACGGGCGCGGCGGGGGCGCCCCTCTTTAAACATTTCATTCAAAAATTGAATCTTCTTATAAAGGAATTGTGCTATGCAAAAGAAATTTGCACTCACAAATGAGACACGTGTATTAAATAATCAAACTCTTTATCGCATTAAAGCATTAAGAGACTTTGCTGATGTAAAAGCTGGGGATTTAGGCGGCTTTATCGAAAAGGAAAGCAACTTATCACATGATGGTAATTGCTGGGTATATAATGAGGCGTGTGTTTATAATAATGCTCATGTTTCTGATAATGCTACAGTTTGTGATTATGCGAGTGTTTTCAATCAGGCAAAAATTGAAGGCAATTCTAAAGTTTTTGATTGTGCAAAAATTTATGACCATGCAAGGGTTGCTGATAATGCTTTGGTTTTTGGAAGAACTTTTGTTTACGATTATGCCTGCGTTTTGAACCATGCTGAGGTCTCTGACAGGGCTGTTATAAAAGGGCATGCTAAAATTTATGATAACGCTTTATTGACTGGCTATGCGCAAGCTTATGACAATGCAAGAATTTATGACAATGCTCAAGTTTGGTTTTTTGCTGTGGTTTGTGATGATGCTTGTATTTATGAAAATGCTAAAATTACAGGCTATACATACATTTGCGATAAAGTGAGTGTTTTTGGC
>NZ_BAABIY010000070.1:0-1374 GCF_039543025.1 Bartonella acomydis
AAGCCCGCATCACTGCCAAGATTGATGCACAATTTGCTGACTTTAGAGAGCAGACCATTGATGTAGCACGCATTGCGGGAGGTTTTGCTGCTGCTCTTGCTGGTGGTGATGTCAATACCGGCGCTGAGGCTGCAGGTAATGCTGCGGAAAATAACTACCTCAGCAGTGCGCAAATAGCTCAGATGAAGAAAGAGTTAGAAGAGTGTTCTGACGATCAGTGTCGAAAAGATATTAACGAAAAATGGTTCGAGATTGACGAACAACAAGGGAGGACTTTTGCGACAGGCGTAATGCTTGGTCTTATTGCCGATATACCAATCAAGCTATCCGATTTAGCTAATGACTTAGCTCATCGCGCTATGCAAAACATACTGTTAGCAGTAATACTTAGTAGCAAACCATGGGGGAGCGCTAAAGCAACTCTTAACAGTATTCGAACAGGAGTGTCTTGGGCCGTGAGTGAACATGCGGTTGATGATGTCTGGGGAGCTTCTGGCCAATTCTGGGGAGGTGTTAGGGATTCCTTTTTAGGGGCTGATAAAGATCATGTATACGTAAAAGAGAATTTTGAAAAAGCGGGGGTTGACGGAGCTTTTAATGCTGGTTTTGTAAGCGGAAGATTAGCAGCCGGAGTGCTAGAAAACTTTGTTGGAGGAGTTGGAGTAGTTAAGGGAGGCATAAAGCTTGCGGGTAAGCTTGTAGAAAAAGATCTGATCAAATTCGCATCTAAGGCTGAAGAAGCGGCTATAACAGGAGCAAAAGTTGGAGCATCTACTTCTGAAGTAAATACTGCTCATGTGGGAAAAGAAATCACTCAATCGCTAGAAAAAATGAGCGATGAAGTTATTGCAACTCAATATTTTGGACAGGAGAGAAAATTTTGGTCAAAACCTATTGAGGTTGGGATTGAAATAACGAACAAGGGAGAAAAATTTATTCAGATAAACAAAGTCTATCAGAGAGAAGATCTGTTTGATCCTAATAGAATTTCTGAGTGGACAGTCAACAATAAAAAAGTGACAGGTACAAATATTGAGAGGATGAAAACAGGAAGAGCCCCCATTGGCTTTGATAATAAACCTGTTGAATTGCATCATATGCTGCAAACACATGATGGTCCCATAGCAGAAGTTACAAATGCATTTCATAATAAACATCATTCTGCTATTCGTATTAATTCTAACACAATGGGATCAGCTATTGATAGGGATGCATTTGCTTTGTGGAGACAGAAATATTGGAAGGAACGTGCAGAGAGATATATTCAAGAAAATAATTTAGTGGAGAAAAGTCTATGAAAGCTTATACTTTATCTGATGTTACAAAATTAGTCGACAAGTATAATGATACTGCTCGTTTTGGCACTGCAGATAA
>NZ_BAABIY010000071.1:0-1434 GCF_039543025.1 Bartonella acomydis
CACTTGAACTTGCAGAAATCTCTCCATTTGCAAGAAACTTAATCTTGCTGTTGCTGCTTTCTTTTCCATGTTGTGCTAAAAAAGCTTTTTCTTTCTTGCTCCAATTTAAAGAATCCTGTGCAACTCCTTGAGAGACTTCCTTAATACGATTGTTCACATTCTTGATGTTCTCATCAAGGCCTGTAAATGCACTACCTACATCATTAAAATCTTTCGGATTCACATGACCTTCTTCAGAAACACTCGATAACTTATAGCTTGGTCCTGTAAAAATACCATTTTTAAAGGATGTATTACCACCTAAGAATTTTGCAACATCCTGAGAGATTTTCGCAATTTGGCTGCCATTGATCGCATCCGTTGATTCAACCGTAATATCTCCAGCTTTAAGATGCGTAATCTTGCTACTTGTCTTTTCATCATCCTTGCCATGATCGGCAACAAAAGCATTGGCTTCCTTGCTCCATAATAAGGCATCGCCTTGAACTTGTTGCGTAACATTCGTTATGTTTTCAGTAAACTCGTTGAACTTATTCGTTATTTCATTATTTACATCTTTGATACTTGTATCAAGCTGACCTTTGTTAACAGCTTCATTATTTCGCACCGCATCCTTTACACCGGAAAGAGTACGTGCCTCGTTTGTGTTGTTGGCAATATTGATTTCAGTGCCTCCTACTTCTTTACCAATGTTGATAAGATTTGTGGTGGCATCTTTCTTAACAAGACTATCTCCTTGTACATTAGTAATGGCATTATTAATCTGGTTGGTAATCTCATGTTTTATATTCGTGAAAGAAGTACCAACACCTGTCAAAGCAGCTGCTACATTCGTATAAGTCTTATCCTCTTCCTTTCCTTCATCGGTAACAGTTTTCACTGTAAAAGTTGGAGCACTCCATTGGCCATTTTCATAACTAGCTCCACCACCAAAGGATTTGGCCATATCCGTCGCAGCAGTTTGCAGATTAGTAACATTTTGATTTGTCGTAAACAACTGTGAACCGGTGATTGCTTCACTCGAAGCTTTTGAGATATCACCATTCTTTATACCCGTAAGAGTACGCGCACCATTTTTATTGTTAGCAATAACAATTTTATCACCATCGGTTTCCTTACCAATGGTGATATCTCTTGTATTGGTGTCTTGTTTCACAAAGCTACTAGCAGCTACTTGTTTTTTGACTTGCTCCAATTGTGCAAAATTCACAGCATCTGTCGCTCCAGTACCTTCTGCTACTCCCGTTATTTTTTTACCACCGGCATTAATACCAGAAGTCGTGATTTGTGGACCATTCTGGATAATTAAACCTGTTCCGCTTAAAGTATTCTCACCTGTTTTTATACTATTTAACGTGAGATCTTTTGCTAAATCGAATTTTACATTATTGTCTTCTTCGCCTTTGGTGATATTAAGATTGCTACTTCCGGCGG
>NZ_BAABIY010000072.1:0-1812 GCF_039543025.1 Bartonella acomydis
TAGGTATATCTGTTATTGTGATATTGCTGTTGTAAATAACAGTGGACTTGTCTTTCTCTTTACCTGCTTTTGCAAATTTCATTTCTGTGACATAATAGAATTCTTTAGGATTAGAAATATCTGTCTGTTTTGGATTTCCTTTTTTAAAGGTCACTGGATAAGGCTTTACATCTTCATAATTCATGTGCATAAGCCCCAGTTCACGCCCTGCTGTAACAAACTTCCAAAAATCTTCAGCAGTTTTTACACAAGGGATACGAGGTAATTCTTTAGAGAGGTTATCAGCATAACGAGCACGATAATCTTCTGAATGAAGTAAACCATAAACGTAATAGAATAGATCATCTTTCGTGAGTGCTTCATTCGGATAAGCTGCTTTAAAATGGGCTAGCCCTTCATCCGTAATGGCATCACGCCTCTGTAAACCAGCTTTGTTGTTTTCCTCTGTAGAAATTAAAAATAAATATGATTGTTTCTCACTTTTATTTTTTGAAACCGAGGTATCTTTATAAAAATAGCGTGGAAAACATTGTCCTTTTTCTATTGCATCTAAATTAGGCAAAGTCTTAATCATCAGTACAGAAAAGCCTACCATTGCTCCTATACCTGTAACTTGTATTATCTTATTTTCATTCATCTGTTCCATAGGAAATATCTGCGGCATTTGAAAGACTCTTTCATTGAAAGCACGGTTGTAGTATAGCCATTGTTGTGTAAAAGGACGATACAGACTTTGTGTGAAGCATGAATCTTCAAACTTTAAAAACTCTCCTTTTAGTAATTCCTGCTTAACATTATGACTCCAACTTATCTTACGTTCATCTAAGTTTACAAAATGATCTACAGCCTTTGTACGTATTTTACGGTCAGCATGTACATAAACATCATTAAAACGTTTCACTTCGCTGTTATAGAAAGCAATCATATTACTCATGTTCTTCGCTAAAACTTCACGACTTGAATTATATGCCCAAGCATCACGACTGGTTGAAATACCACAAGAATAAGTCTCAAAAAGCTTTTTATCATGCCCTTTTTTTACACCTAAAGCTAGGAATGTCTTGAAACTATCATCACGCTGTCCAAGCCAATCACCGTGCTTGTCTGGTGTAATTATTTTCCAACCTTGTTCACTCCGTGTAATGCCATCAATGCTACCAAGGGTCTCGATTATCGTAAGCTTTTCTTCTCTTTTAAGATAATCCCCAATGTCATGGAAATATATTTTCCCATGTTGTTGAGATTCTGGATTTTTTACGAGAATAGAGATAGCGATAGGCGCTCGAGAGCCAGAACCAAAAATCTTACCACCTTCTTTTCGAGAAAGTTCTCCAGATGTTCGTTGATTACCCCGTAAATGGAAAATATAAAGACTGCTGAATTCCTCAACGAGGCATTTTCGTAAACCATCCATAGAACATCCATTGATAAACCCCGCGTTCGTGACAAAACCAATAACACCACGGTTTTTTATACGGTCGCTCGCCCAACGGATAGCACGAATATAACTATCATAAAGCGCTTGCCTAAGATTTGCTTTAGATTGAGCAGCATAGGTTTCACGAATACGGTCATTTAATATAGGATAGGGGCTGTTCTTTGCATTATCATTTTCGCTTTTTTGACCGATTGAATAAGGGGGATTGCCAAAGATAACTTTTATATCCAGATTTTTCTGGTGTTCCAAATATTCACTGTTTTCTTTAAGTATGCCTTTCATCAAATCTTGTTTTTCAATCATCCGAAACGTATCAGTCAAACCAATATGCTTGAAAGGAATATACTCTCCTTTCATAAAACTATGATAGGTCG
>NZ_BAABIY010000073.1:0-1841 GCF_039543025.1 Bartonella acomydis
ATCTTACATTGCTGAGTACACGGCAATTATTTTCATCTGTATCTTCTTTAAGCCAATCAAGCAATTTATTACGGTCTTTACCATTAAAAGTCCCATCAATGTGCTTAACATCAAAGATAAGAGATGTTTTACTTTCGGGAACAAAGTTATGATATACATCAATAGCATCATTAAAAATCTCACTAACGCGTTCAGATGTCTTGATATCCTTACAGAAAGCCAGAGAACGACGCATAGGTTTTATGCCATCGTCTTCCTTCTTTTCTATTTGGGAAAGAGCTTTGTAGCAGCCAATGATTTTGGTTGTATCATCAAGAATAAGTTCGGAATTTTTATCTTTAAGACGCTTCTGAATTGTTGCGTTGATAATTGCTTCATCAACAGCTAAGACGATAACTTTATAAGGTGTTAACAATTTATCTTTTAGAGCTTTTGAAAAAGTATAGGTGTAAAGATTTTTTCCATAGAGCGCTTCATCATCCATGGACGCCAGAACGGCATCGGATACATCAGCCTTCTTTTTCAGCTTGTCAGCAAAGATCTTCGGCGTTGCTGTCATGTAGAGGCGTTTTTTGCCTTGAATGATGCTGTTGTCATGAACCTTGATAAATTCAGATTCATGCTTGTCTGTTCCTAATACAATCCCCGTCGTACGGTGTGCTTCATCACAAATGATTAAATCAAATTCAGGTAGTCCATGATCCTTTTGTGCATCCGAAATCACTTGAATGGAATGATAGGTTGAAAAGATGACCGTCATTACTTCTGCGAAGTTTTCACAAGCTTCTTTGGCAAGGGCTTTTGCATCTGTTGTAGCAGGCAGTACAAGATCTGATGTTTCCATCCCAACCATATCATCTTGGTTTTTACGACGCTTGCCTACTTGTGTATCCGAACACACGGCAAAAGAACACAAGGGAATTTGTGTGTCCAGTGTCCATTCACGGATTGTTTGCGAGACTAAAGCAAGGGAGGGCACCAAAAACAACACACGCTTGCCTTTTCCGGCGAGAGTTTCTGCTATCTTAAGGCTGGTGAAAGTCTTGCCTGTACCACATGCCATAATAAGCTTGCCACGGTCTGCTTCTTTTAAACCTTCACAAACTTTCTCAAGAGCTTCTTTTTGATGGGGGCGAGGTTCTTTTGTTGATTTAAGAACAACTTTTTGTTTTGTTGCAAATATTTGCCAGTCTATACGACTGTTTTCCATATGACGAAGGTCAATACGATAAACGGGTATCGCTTGTCCTTTAATCATGGCATTGACATTGTCACTTAATTCACTTTCAGTGCTATCAACGAGAAGACGATATTTAAAGATGTCTTTTCCAGAGGCAGCGATAAAGCTATCAATATCCTTTTTACTGATCTGATGGTCTGCTTTATAAAACTTACATTGAATAGCCACATAGCCTTCTTGATTGCGAAGTTTAGCAACCAAATCAATGCCGATATCATTTTTATTCCAATCTTCACGCTCTTTAGCCCATTCACAATAGCTTTCAACCTTTTCATAGCGTCCATAATGCAAGGGATCATGCATAAGATATTTGCTAACAAACTCTTCAAAAATTTTTCCCTGTTGAGCTTTTGAGGTTGCTTGTTCACGATAATCTTCCAACAGAGAGCGTAGCGTGACGTATTCATGATCATACTTAACAGATTGCAACATATTACAAGAGGGCTCCATTTTCTTATGAGGGGATTAATTCTTTTCAAAAGAATCGAAATGAAGGCAATTAAATACGTTTTGAATGAATAGCGAGTGTCAAATGAGGGTAAATTGCTAAAAAAGTGGATAAATTTTTTCAAAAGGGGATTTAAAAGGTTGTTATCCACAG
>NZ_BAABIY010000074.1:0-1899 GCF_039543025.1 Bartonella acomydis
AAGCCCGCATCACTGCCAAGATTGATGCACAATTTGCTGACTTTAGAGAGCAGACCATTGATGTAGCACGCATTGCGGGAGGTTTTGCTGCTGCTCTTGCTGGTGGTGATGTCAATACCGGCGCTGATGCCGCAGGTAATGCCGCGGAGAATAATTTTCTTCCTGCGGTAGCAGCATTCGTAGTATTTATTGCATCGCTTACACCAGAAGAGTTGGCTGCTCTGTCCCTTTTTATGCTTGGCGGAGCAACTCTTGTTCAATCTCCTAGCAATAGGTCGGCTATAGCTGATTTTCTTGCCGATTGGTTTGCATCAAAAAATGCAGAAGAAGATAGCGAAAAAACAAATCAAAACTCAAAAGAAGAAAAAAATAAAAATTCTCAGGCGAGTGGCAAAGACCCACAAAACAATAATGATGATGATAATGATGGAAAGGGTAAAAAGCTTAATAAAGGCAGAAAATATCATGACAAAAAACGGGATGAGAAAAAACAAGAATTAAATGATGAAGGATGTATAACATGCAAAACAGAAATAGTATTCAAAACTAAAAATGGTAATAAGACAATAAGATCTCGTGCGGATATTGTTGGTATAAAGAAAGGTAAACTGTTTGTTGGTGATGTAAAAACGGGAAAAGCTGGTTTAAGTGAAAACCAAAAGATTTTAAAAGAGGCATATAAAAAGGGAAATGCAGAGCTTACAAAAGGCAAATTTATAAAGTTTCTTAAAGAGAACAAAGAATTCTTAGAAAAATATCAAAAAGATTTCAAAAATTTTGAAGGAAGTAAGAAAGAATTAGAAAATGAGAATAGAAAATGGATTAAAGAACAATTGAGTAATAAGTTAGACAAAATGAACTTTTACACTTTTCATTATCCAAGACTTTTTGAATGAAAGTGAATAGCAATGCAGACCAAAAACGTAACAGAGATTTTAAAAACGCTTGGCTGGGAACCTTATCGTGCTGAAGATGGTAGTATGTTTGCGCATTATCATCTTCCCGATCGCATTGTAGGAATTAGTTATGATGTTGTAGATTATGGAAAAAAGTTTCGGCTATCGGCTAATCTTACCACTGCTGCTTATTGCCTTGCTTGGGAATATGCTAGTGGTGAAGTATCACAGGATAAGTATGAAGATACGCTGTTTTCTGCGAAAGAGGATTTCGATGTTACAGCTTCAGATCTTTCAGAAAGCCATGTTAAGGAATCTTTAAATAGGGTTATCGCTTGGGCGCAAGCACAGGATATTGAAAAAAAATTACGTGAAAAAGCTGCCAATCACTCTGCTGTTGCAGAAGCATTACTTGGTAATATTGATGCTTTAAAAAGCTCTAAGTTTACACCCCAATTACATGTACCAGAATTTGCAGATTACAAAACAACAGAGTGGATTGAGCGCCTCATTCTTTTTGCACAGGCCTATAAAAATGGGGCATTAGACGATATTCTAACGCGCAAAAAGCCCAAACAGCGCTCGATAAGTCTTACCACAGCAAATCGTATTCTTAAAAACCACGGTTGGTTTTCTACAGAACCTGGAAAAATGTGGCTCTCTTTGCCTGATCGTTTTATTAAGTCTAATTTTGGCTTTGTACATCTCTATGATCAGTACAATGTTCATCTCGAAGCTGAAATATCTAATGAAGAGATTTCAATGGCTTGCTTGTATATTCATTTTTGTGGACAACGTAATCTTGTACAACCTATGGATATTTATCGATCTTTTAATACGATTGGAGGGGAGAATTTTCGTGGGGTTGATAAAGGAATTGATATTTGTGTAGAGACATTGAATGAGCAAGAGTTGACAAAAATCTCTGAGCGGGTGATACAGTGGGCACGTGCCCAAGATTTACAAGCATCAATAGAAATCAAAACACGTGTTCAAAAGTATA
>NZ_BAABIY010000075.1:0-2014 GCF_039543025.1 Bartonella acomydis
AGAGCGGGCTGGTCATGTGATCAACAGTTCGGGTCTTTTAGAAGCTGTCTCAGGCGATATGCGTTTTGATGTCTCAGCTCTCACCAACATGCGTGAAGGTGGGGTTGAAGTGAGCGATAAAGTGGTCTCTCACCGGTTCGTTGAGGGAAGATGGGAAGGCACCAATGTTAAGCACCACCAGATAAAGGAAGATGTCGACACTACGATCATCCGTCAGCAAGCACATTTTAAGGGAAATGCGGCACAGATTTTAGTAGGACGTCATCTGACAGTGAATGCCGGGGATATCCGCAATAGCTATAGCTTGATTTCTGCCAATGGCAACATTGTAATGCGGGGCGATACACTGCTCAATGAGGGGCGTGATTTAATCGAAACAACCAAGATTGTAACTGAAACACATCGCAGGAAGAAACACTGCACTGTCTTGAATGGAGGATGTCAGTGGGGCGGTATAACAGATTATGGGAGCACGACCAATACCAAAACGGCTACACGCACCTATGATGCTGTTTATGGCACGATTGAAGCGGGGGGAACGCTTGATGCCAAGGTGACGGGTTATATTGATAATCATGCGGTGCGTGAGGGAGTAGAACAAGTTGGTTTAAGCTCTGGTGATAAAGGCTTGGCTGGTGTTAAAAACACCGATTTTGACGGCTCAAAACCACTGATCAGTGATGATCGATTAGACGGGATTATCAATGGTTTAACGGGGCATAAAGCACTTTTTGCACCGAGTATTCAAACACCAGCACCAGAATCCATACAAGTACCAAAGCAAGATGGGCTTAGCTCTGTACAGACACAGCTAACTCAGACTCAAACACCTGATGTGCCGTTTTTGATCGAGACGCGTCCAGATTTTATCAATCCCAGCAAATTTTTGGGCTCAGATTATTTCCTCAAAAGGGTTGGCAATTATAAGCCTGAGCATGTGTTTAAAAGATTAGGGGATGCCTATTATGAAACTCGTCTGGTGAGTGAGCAAATCTTTGAACTCACAGGGGATCGCAGCCTCATAGAGGTGGATGATCCCAACGCACAAATGCAAAAGCTTTATGACAATGCCATCGCACAGCAAGATCCCTTAGGGTTAGAACTAGGCAAACCATTAACACAAAAGCAAATTGCGGAGATCAAAAAAGATATGATCTGGCTTGAGACGCATGTTGTCAACGGGCAAGAAGTCTTGGTGCCCCATGTTTATTTGGCAGCAAATTCTTCTCTCACGCAGGATATTTATGGGGCAAAAACGCAACAAGCAAACCTTGCCAGTGCGTATTTAAAAGGCCACGACATCATTTTGAATGCGGAGCGTTTTGCCAATAGCGGCACCATCTTGAGTAACAGCGCACTCAACGTATCGACCACACAAACTTTGTTGAATGATGGCGGTTTTTTGCTTGGCAGCGGTGCAGTTGACCTCAGCAGCCAAGGGCTTTTTGTCAACTTGTCAGGGGTTATACTGGGGGATATCATCTCCCTCAATGCTAAGACAATCGTTGATGGGACTGCCAAAATCCGTGACACGAATGAATTTGGTTTTGTTGATCGAAGTGGGCAGCAGGCACAAATCATTGCTGTTCAGGATTTAAACATTCACTCCCTTGGCGATTTAAGCATGAATGGTGGGCAATGGAACAGTAGCGGTTCGACGATGGTGACTGTTGGTGGTTCTGCGACCATTGGTTCATTGGTACTAGAGAGTGAGAATAAGCAAACCTTAGAAAAAGGGCGTTATGACGCTCAAAGCTCTCATCACCAGTTGGCCGAAGTCAATAGTGGTGAGAATCTAACCATTGTTACAGAGGGTGATCTTAACCTTGGGGGAAAGTTTAAAGTCAAGGGCGATGGGGATTTCACCAGTGGTGGTGCTCTCAATGTGGTTTCAGAACAAGACTTTAACAGTTTTGATTTAGATCTCAGGGGGAAAGAAGGCGATAAATCGAAACAAAAGAATAAGTTTCGTCAACAATCAACCGAAGTTACCACCAATAAAACCACAATAGAA
>NZ_BAABIY010000076.1:0-2094 GCF_039543025.1 Bartonella acomydis
AGACTCTATGCCCCTTATGAGGTTATTATGTCTTATAAGTCTATTCAGTTTCTTTAATGTCTAATTTTGGTAGGTTCTTAACAATTTTCATTGTCTCTAAACTTACAGTAATAACCCTTTGAAACAATTCTAGAGGGTAGGCAGGGTTTCCAACGGTTTCAACAGCATAACGATTGGCATCATTTACAATACCACTTTTTTTATCAGTCTTAACACATTGACGACCCATAACCCATTCAAGAGCGGGTCTACCATTAACGATATACTCATAAGCTTCAAGAGGGATGTCTGTCATTATGATATTGCTGTTGTAAATAACAGTGGACTTGTCTTTCTCTTTACCTGCTTTTGCAAATTTCATTTCTGTAACGTAGTAAAATTTTTCTGGATTAGAAATATCTGTCTGCTTTGGATTTCCTTTTTTAAAGGTCACTGGATAAGGCTTTACATCTTCATAATTCATGTGCATAAGCCCCAGTTCACGCCCTGCTGTAACAAATATCCAAAAATCATCAGCACTCTTTACACAAGGGATACGAGGTAATTCTTTAGAGAGGTTATCAGCATAACGAGCACGATAATCTTCCGAATGTAAAATTCCGTAAACATAATAGAATAGATCATCTTTTGTTATAGTTTCATTCGGATAAGCCGCTTTAAAATGTGCTAGACCTTCATCTGTAATGGCATCACGTCTCTGTAAACCAGCTGTTTTACTCTCTTCTTGAGAATTTGAAAATAAATGGGATTGTTTCTTATTTTTATCTTTTAAAGATTCAGTATCTTCGTAAATATATCTTGGAAAGCATTGACTAGTATCTATTGCGTGAAAATTAGGTAGAGTCTTGGTCATTAAGACAGAAAAGCCTACCATTGCTCCTATACCTGTAACTTGTATTATCTTATTTTCATTCATCTGTTCCATAGGAAATATACACGGCATTTTGGAAACTCTATCGTTGAAGGCGCGATTATAATAAAGCCACTGTTGTGTAAAAGGGCGATAAAGACTTTGAATAAGGCATGTATCTTCAAATTCGAAAATTTTTCCTTTTACCAGTTCCTGCTTAACATTATGGCTCCAACTTATCTTTTTCTCATCCGCATTAACAAAATTATCTACAACCTTTGTACGTGCTTTATGGTCAGTGTGATAAGTGTCATTAAAACGTTTCACTTCGTTATTATAGAAGCTAATCATGCTGTGCATATTTTTTGATAAAGCATCACGGCTAGAGTTGTATGTCCAAGCATCACGATTGGTTTTTAGACCACAAGAATAAATCTCAAACAGTTTTTTATCATGTCCTTTTTTAGCACCCATAGCTAAAAATGCTTTGAAACTGTCATCCCGTTGACCAAGCCAATCCCCGTGTTTATCTGGTGTAATTATTTGCCAGCCTTTTTTGCTCTGTGTAATGCCTTCAATACTAGCAAGAGCCTCGATTATCTTAAGCTTTTTTTCTTTTGTGAGTGAATCTCCAATGTCATGATAGTAAATTTTACAATCTCCAGAAACATTGGGATTTTTGATAAACAATGTCACGGCAATACCCGTCATGCTACCATTGCCAAAAACATTTTCTCCTTCTTGAGAATTCTTTTTGTTCATCATATTTTTACGAATATCCCCCCGTAAATTAAGCACGTAAATACTGGTAAATTCTTTGGCTAAAGATTTTCGTAAGCCATCCATAGAATACCCACTGATGAAATTTCCATTTGTGACAAAGCCGATTACCCCAGCGTTATCAATACGGTCACTAGCCCAACGAATAGCACGAATATAACTATCATAAAGCGCTTGCCTAAGATTTGCTTTAGATTGAGCAGCATAGGTTTCACGAATACGGTCATTTAATATAGGATAGGGGCTGTTCTTTGCATTATCATTTTCGCTTTTTTGACCGGTTGAATAAGGGGGATTGCCAAAGATAACTTTGATATCCAGTTTCTTTTGAAGCTCTAAATATTCACTGTTTTCTTTAAGTATGCCTTTCATCAAATCTTGTTTTTCAATCATCCGAAACGTATCAGTCAAACCAATATGCTTGAAAGGAATATACTCTCCTTTCATAAAACTATGATAGGTCG